>JBARAK010000121.1:0-10267 GCA_049791955.1 Caulobacteraceae bacterium | reverse complement strand
CTGGCCCTGCAGCTGGCGACCCCCGACGGCGGGCAATAGGGGGCGGGCGACGCCCTCCCCCGGCTCACAGCGCCTTGATGATCCCCTCGACCATCTTCTTGGCGTCGCCGAACAGCATCATGGTGTTGTCGCGGAAGAACAGCTCGTTCTCCACGCCGGCATAGCCCGAGCCCAGGCTGCGCTTCACGAACAGCACCGTGCGGGCCTTCTCCACCTCAAGGATCGGCATGCCGAAGATCGGCGAAGCCGGGTCGGTCTTGGCCGCCGGGTTGGTGACGTCGTTGGCGCCGATCACGAAGGCCACGTCGGCGGTGGCGAACTCGGAGTTGATGTCCTCCAGCTCGAACACCTCGTCGTAGGGCACGTTGGCTTCGGCCAGCAGCACGTTCATGTGCCCTGGCATCCGGCCGGCGACGGGATGGATGGCGTACTTCACCTCCACCCCCTCCTTCTTCAGGGTGTCGGCCATCTCGCGCAGGGCGTGCTGGGCCTGGGCCACCGCCATGCCGTAGCCCGGCACGATGATCACCTTGGAAGCGTTCTTCATGATGAAGGCCGCGTCGTCGGCGGAGCCCTGCTTCACCGGGCGGGTTTCCTTGGCCGCGCCGCCGGCCCCGGCGGCGGTCGCGCCGAAGCCGCCGAGGATCACCGAGATGAAGCTGCGGTTCATCCCCTTGCACATGATGTAGCTGAGGATGGCGCCCGACGAGCCCACCAGGGCGCCGGTGATGATCAGGGTGGTGTTCTCGAGCGTGAAGCCCAGCGCCGCCGCCGCCCAGCCGGAGTAGCTGTTCAGCATCGACACCACCACCGGCATGTCCGCCCCGCCAATGGGGACGATCAGGGTGATCCCGGCCACCAGCGCCAGTGCGAAGACGCCCCAGAAGGCCCAGATCGCCGTGCCGCCGCTCATCACCAGCACCACGATCAGCGCCACCACGGCCACGGCGATGGCGATGTTGATCAGGTGACGGCCCGGCAGCAGGATCGGGGCGCCGCTCATATTGCCGTTGAGCTTGGCGAAGGCGATCAGCGAACCGGTGAAGGTCACTGCACCGATGGCGACGCCCACCGACAGCTCGATCAGGCTCTCCAGTTTCACCGTGCCATCGGGAAGCCCGATGCCGTAGGCGGCCGGCGTATAGATCGCCGCTATCGCCACCAGGCAGGCCGCCAGGCCAACCAGGGAGTGGAAAGCCGCGACCAACTGAGGCATCGCCGTCATCGGCACGCGGCGGGCCACCACGGCGCCGACGCTACCGCCGATCGCCACCCCCACCACGATCAGGCCCAGGGTCACTGGATCGAGCGCGCGCTGACCCCAGAGGGTCAGCAGCACCGTGGCGACCGCGATGGCCATGCCGATCATGCCGAGCTGGTTGCCCCGCCGGCTGGTCACCGGGCTCGACAGGCCGCGAAGCGCCAGGATGAACAGGACGCCCGAGACCAGATAGGCGATCGCCGCGATATTGGCGTTCATGCGCGTCCCCCCAGAAGATCGGTCCGCCGTTCCGTTCGATCCCAGGCGCGGCGGTTGCGCAGGGCGGCGGCGGATTGCGCCAGCACGGCGGCGGTCAGCAGGACCACGCCCGCCTGGATGCTGAAGGCGTCCGCCCCCTGCGCCCGCCGCAACATGGACGGCGCCTGGCTCAGGGCCATCCCGCTGAGCAGCAGGCCCGAGTTGCTGAGCAGGCGTATCCAGGCCCGCTGGCGCACCAGCGCCACGAAGTAGCTGGCCACCCCGACGAACGCGACCGCGAGCGCCAGCCCGCCAAGGGCCGCGTTCACTTCGCCCGGTCCTTCTTCTTGTACATCGCCAGCATGCGCTGGGTGACCAGGAAGCCGCCGAAGATGTTCACGGCCACCAGCCCAGCCGCGACCGCTCCTGCCCCCTTCGATATCCACACCGTGGCCGGGGCTGCCTGTCCCTCAACGCCATGAGCGGCGGCGGCCAGCAGGGCGCCGACGATGATCACCGAGGAGATCGCGTTGGTCACCGCCATCAGCGGCGTGTGCAGGGCCGGCGTCACGCTCCAGACGACGTAATAGCCGACGAAGATCGCCAGCACGAAGATCGCCAGGCGGAACACGGTGGGGTCTACGACTGCGGCGTCCATGTCTTGTTCCTCGAAACCGCTCAGCCTGCCTTCAGCGCGGCGTGCACCACCGCGCCGCCCTGGGTGACCAGGGCGGCCCTCAGGATCTCGTCCTCGAAGTCGGCGACCAGCGCGCCGTCCTTGACCATCAGGGTCGTGAAATTCACCAGGTTGCGGGCGTAGAGGCTGGAGGCGTCCGCGGCCACCCGGCCCGGCAGGTTGGCCACGCCCACGATCTTCACCCCGCCCGGCGTCTCCACCGTCTCGCCCGCCTTGGACAGCGCGCAGTTGCCGCCCTGCTCGACCGCCAGGTCCACGATCACCGATCCGGCCTTCATGGAATTGACCTGATCGGCCGAGACCAGCTTCGGAGCCGGACGTCCCGGGATCAGGGCCGTGGTGACGACGATATCCTGCTTGCGGATGTGGTCGGACACCAGCGCCGCCTGCTTGGCCTGGTATTCCGCCGACATCGGCTTGGCGTAGCCAGCGGCGGTCTCGGCCTGCTTGAACTCTTCGTCCTCGACCGCCACGAACTTGGCGCCCAGGCTCTCCACCTGCTCCTTGGCGGCGGGCCGTACGTCGGTGGCGGTGACCACCGCGCCGAGACGCCGGGCGGTGGCGATGGCCTGAAGGCCCGCCACGCCGGCGCCCATGACGAACACCTTGGCGGCGGCGATGGTGCCCGCGGCTGTCATCATCATCGGCAGCGCCCGGCCATAAGCCTCCGCCGCCTCGATCACGGCGCGGTAGCCCGCCAGATTGGCCTGCGAGGACAGGGCGTCCATCGATTGGGCGCGGGTGATGCGCGGGACGAACTCCATGGCGAAGGCTGAGACCCCCGCCGCGGCCAGCGCCTGGACCGCCTCGGCGTCTCCGTGCGGGTTCAGCAGCCCGATCAGGACCGCACCGGATTTCAGCCGGGGCAGGTTTTCCGGCAGAGGCGGCCGCACGCATAGGACGATGTCGGCCGTGGCAAGCGCCTCATCGGCGGTGGGGACGATGGTCGCGCCGGCGGCGATATAATCGGCGTCGGGACAGGCGGCGGCTACGCCCGCGCCACTCTCGATCACGATCGAAAGGCCTAGACCGGCGAACTTCTTCACCGAGTCCGGGGTGACCGCGACGCGGGTCTCCCCTGCACGTCGTTCCCGAACCACGCCGATCGTTGCGGCCATTCCCCGTCGAGCCTCCCTGAGCGCCCGTCAACCATGGGGATATTCGAGCGGCCTTATCCCCGTGTCCAGCCGCCAATGCGGACCGGCGACGATTGTTGCAAGCACGAAGCGCGATGACCGGCTTCAGGCGGCTTCTTCGGCGATCACTTCGAAGGTGGCCAGGGTGGTGGGGCCGAAGTTGGTGGTGATGGCGACATCGGTGGCGTCGCGGCCGTAGCCCTGCAGGATTCGCCCGATCCGGGGCTGGTTGTGCCGGGCGTCGAATGTGCGCCAGCGACCGCCGATGAACGCCTCGAACCAGGCGGAGAAATCCATCGGCGCATCGATGGGCGGTATGCCGATGTCGCCGAGGTAGCCCGTGCAGTAGCGCGCCGGGATGTTCATGCAGCGGCACAGGGTGACGGCCAGGTGGGCGAAGTCCCGGCACACGCCCTTGCGATCGGCGTGGACGCTGGACGCCGTGCGATCGGGCCGCGCGTGGGCGTAGCCGAACTCGATCCTGTGATGGGCGTAATCGACGATGGCCTGCACCCGCCGCCAGCCGCCCCGGATGCGCCCGAACTCTTCCCAGGCCAGCTCCATCAGCGCATCGGTCTCGCAATAGCGGCTGCCCAGCAGGAACTGCAGCGTGTCATCAGGCAGTTGCTCGATCGGATGCTGCACCGCCTCGAGATCGACCGGATCGGGCCGGCCGGAATCGGCGATCAGGAATTCGGAGCGGAAGCTCACCCTGCCCTTCTGCGCCACCAGCCTCTGGCAGATGTTGCCGAACACGTCGCGATAGGTGTGGACAGGGACCTCGGGCGTCACCGTCATCACCTGGGGCGTCAGAAGATCTGGCAGGCGCTCCGGCCGCACGCTCAACAGCACCAGCATGGGCGTCGGCGCCGGGCAGTCGTAGGCGATCTCGTAGCCGGCGCGTATCTGCATGATGGCCTCCGGAGGCCGCGGCGACCCACCCCGCAAGCAAGGGATGCGTTGGCCTCAGGCGACCTTAAGCACCGGGATGGCCGAGTGTTCCACGTCGACCTCGACATCCATGCCAAGGAAGTCTTCGGAGGCTCCATTGTAGGCGCCGGACAGCGGCGTCGCCTGTCTTGGATCGCGCACGATGGCTACGCGGATCAGGTCGGTATTGCCGACGATGCCGTTGGTGGGATCGAACTCCACCCAGCCACAACTGGGCAGATAGACCCGGACCCAGGCGTGGGTGTGCCCGCCGCCCGTGCGTCCCGGACCAAAAGGGCCCGACGAATCATAGACGTAGCCGGAGACGAACCGCGCCGCTAAGCCAAGCGCGCGCGCCGCTTCCATCATCAGCACGGCGAAGTCCCGGCAGGTCCCACGTCGGGAATTCAAGGTCTCCAGCGGCGGCTGGGCGGGTCCGTACAGGCGCTGGGCGTAATCAAAGTCGGCATGGATGCTGCGCGTCATGGCCGTGAGCGCTTCCAGCACCCCGGTGGGGCCCTTCGGATTCAGGAAGCTCCGCGCCCACCGCTGCAGCGTCTTGTCCGGATCGGCGTGCTGGCGCTCGATGGAGCGCAGCAGGTCGGGCATGTCCTCGGCGTCGTAAGCGAACGGGAAGCCGCCCGCCGAAGCATCGATCCGGTCGGCGGTGTCGGAGGCCAGCGGAGCCGGATCGTGATCCAACCGCACACGGCTTTCGAAGGTCAGGCTGTTCGCGGCTCCAGTGAAACGGGCCACGGCCACGCAGTTGCCGAACACGTCGTGGACGTATCGCAGTTCGACCGGCTCAGGCTCGATCACCAGCCGTGACTCGATCACGCGCTGGTCGTAGCTCTCCTGCGGCCGGAACATGATCCGGTGCTCGCCGAACGTCACCGGGCGGCGATAGCGGTAGTGGGTGAGATGGCGAACGTTGACGATCGGCATTCTGAGCAGTCTGGAAGCGAGTCGACCTACCCGTCGACGAGACTTCTGGTCGCGACCGACCCGGCGCCTGTCCATGTCCAAAATTCAGGCGCTGAAAGTCCGTTTCTGCTCGTATGCGATCACGCGGGCCGGGAGATTCCGTCGCGCCTTGGCCGTCTGGGTCTCACGCCCGCCGAGATGGAGCGGCATATCGCCTACGATATCGGCGCTGCGGCGCTGGCCGAGCAGTTGGCCGCGCGACTGGGCGCCTGCCTGATCCGCCAGACCTATTCGCGCCTGGTGATCGACTGCAATCGCGACCCCGCCCGCGCCGACGCCATTGTCACCCTGGCGGACGGCGCGGTGGTCAGCGGCAACCTGGAGCTGGACGCCATCGCCCGACAGTCGCGGATCGACGCCGTCCACACCCCCTATCACCAGACGATCGCCGCCGAACTGGACGCACGGGCGACGGCCGGCGTCCCGACCTCGCTGGTGCTGATCCATAGCTTTACCCCGGCCATGAACGGCTTCACCCGCCCCTGGCAGGTCGGCGTCCTGCACCAGGGCAATGCGCTTTCGCTCGCCGCGCTGGAGCTGCTTAGCGCGGAGCCCGGGCTTACAGTCGGCGATAACGAGCCGTACGCCATGGACAATGTGGACTACACCGCACCAATCCACGCCCAGGCGCGCGGTTTGGAATACCTGGAGCTCGAGACCCGCCAGGACCTGATCGCCGAGCGGTCAGGCCAAGCGTGGTTCGCCGATCTTTACGCGCGACTGCTCCCGGAAGCGCTCAGGCGGCTTGAAACGCGGTCGCGGTGACGCGGCCGAAATCAGCCGTCAGGTCGCTCAGGCGGCGACCATCCGCTCGACCTCGGAGACGATCTCGCGCAGGTGTACGGGCTTGGCCAGGATCTTGGCGCCTTCCGGCGCGCGCGATCCCGCGGCCAGGGCCACCGCCGCGAAGCCGGTGATGAACATGATGCGCAGCCCGGGCTGACGATCGGCCGCCTCCCGCGCCACCTCGATACCGTCCACGCCGGGCATGACGATGTCGGTGAGCAGCAGGTCGTAAGGGCCGTCGTCCAGAGCCTCGATGGCGGTCTCGCCATCCGGACAGGGACGCACCTCGTAGCCCGCGCGCTCCAGGGCTTTGGTCAGGAACCGGCGCAGGGACTCGTCGTCTTCGGCCAATAGGATCTTGGGCATGCGGACGCCGTTTCCTCCTCGTCTGCCCAAAGGTTAGGGGATGAGTATGAACCGCCCCTAAAGCCTGTCACGCTCAAAGGCTGTCCCGCTGGGGGACGCGGCCCGCAAGGGCGATTGACCGCAGGCGGCGGCGCTCAATAATGAATGTCGATGGACGACCTTGACCTCGCGCGCGCCGGCGACCCTGCGCCGGCCGAACCGGCAGTGGAAGTGCGTCGTCCCGCCAGCCAGACGACCCCCCTGGTCTTCGCCTCCCCGCACTCGGGGCGGCTGTACCCGGATGAGATGCTGGCCGCCTCCAGCCTGAGCTCCGCCGCCATCCGCCGGTCGGAGGACGCCCTGGTCGATGGCCTGATCGAGGGCGCGACCGCATTCGGGATCAGCCTGATCTCGGCCCGCTACGCCCGCGCCTACATGGACGTGAACCGCGATCCCTACGAACTGGACCAGGCCATGTTCGAGGATGAACTGCCGCCGTTCGCGCGGGGCCGCTCGCCGCGGGTGGCTGCAGGCCTGGGCGCCATCGCCCGCGTGGTCGGGGACGGCCAGGAGATCTATGACCGCAAGCTTTCCTATGCGGACGCGCGGCGCCGGATCGAGGGCGTGCACCACCCCTACCATCAGGCCTTAGCCAGCCTGTTGCAGGAGACCAAGGCGCGGTTCAACCGGGTGGCGCTGATCGACTGGCACTCCATGCCCTCGATCGCGGCCAGGCCCAGCCGGGCGGGACGCACGCCAGACTTCGTGCTCGGCGACCGGTTCGGCGTCTCCTGCACCGCGCGGCTGCCCACGCTGGTGGAGCGGGAGTTGCGGGGGCTGGGCTACGAAGTGGCGCGCAACACCCCCTACGCAGGCGGCTACACCACCGAGTTCTACGGCGATCCCGCCCACGACGTGCATGTACTGCAGGTGGAGATCAACCGCGCGCTCTATCTGGACGAGGCTGCGGTGGCCCCTCACGCCGGTTTCCCGCGCCTGAAGGCGGACCTGACCAAGGTGTTCGAGAGTCTGGCCCGCAACTGGACGCCGGAGCTTTAGGCCGGCTCTCCTCCCTCACGGACCCGGAAGGGTCGGCAGACGCCACCGGACTTCACAAACAAAAAAAGGAGCTCTTCGAGCCCCCTCCGCCATGCTGCGCATGGCCTCCTCCCCCGCTTCACAGGGGAGGAGCTATGGAATGCGTCCTACTTCGGCGCTGCCGGGGCCGCCGTTGCGGGGGCCTTGGCGCCCGCCGCCTGGTCGGTGGTGGGAACGCCCGAGCCGGCGGCCGGAGCCGGCGACGTGCCAGCGGCGGCGACGGCCGGGGCCTTAGCCGCCGGAGCAGCCTTGGGGTTCGGAGCCGGGATCGCTTCGGGGCTGGAGCTCTGCTGGCGCAGCCAGCCGATCAGGTTGATGCGGTCCTGACGCTGCTTGAGGCCGACGAAGGACATCTTGGTGCCGCTCAGATAGGCCTGCGGACCAGACAGGAACTCGTACACGTGCTGGTAGTCCCACTTGCCGATCTTGTTCCCGAAGTCGGTCATCGCGGAGGAATAGGCGAAGCCGGGGTGGGTGCCGGGCTTGCGGCCGATCACGCCCCACAGGTTCGGGCCGGTCTGGTTCGGACCGCCGTTGTCAAGGTTGTGGCAGGCCTTGCACTTGTTGGCGACGGTGGCGCCCGCGTTAATATCGGCGGTCGGCAGCACCGTGCCCCAGTCCGGCGGAGTATCGGCGACTTCGCCGGCCGCGCCCGCGGCTTCCTGGATGGTGATCTTGTCGCCAGCGACCTTCGGCGGATGGTTGGTGAAGACCATCTCGGAGACCTGGCGCAGGCCGAACAACAGCAGCAGCGCGCCCAGGATCGCGCCGAAGATCTTGTTCCCGAACAGCTCGTCTTTCATGTCGCCCTTATCGCTAAGAACCTGCGAGGTCTCGCGCACCCCCTGCTCCGACGGCCGCCCTTTCGAGCTCCGCCTTGCGCCGGGGTGTCTTACACGCTACCGCCCCCGGCGCAACTAGCGGGATAGGCTTACCGAACATGGCCGCGATCGTTCTGATCCCAGCGCGCATGGCGGCGACCCGCCTACCCAATAAGCCGCTGGCCGACATCGGCGGTGTTCCGATGATCGTACGCGTGTTGCGGCAAGCGGAACTGGCCAATGTCGGGCCCGTGGCGGTGGCGGCCGGAGACCCCGAGGTGGTGGAAGCGGTGGAGCGCGCCGGCGGCCGCGCGGTGCTGACCGCCCCGTCCCTGCCCTCGGGCTCGGACCGCATCATGGCGGCCCTGGAGGCTCTGGACCCGACCGGGCGATTCGACACCGTCATCAACTTGCAGGGCGACATGCCGTTCGTGGCCCCCGAGGTGACCGCCGCCTGCGCCGAACTGCTGGCGCGTGAGCCCGACTGCGATATCGCCACGGTGGTGGCGTCGGAGGCCTCGCCCGCCGACCGGACCAACCTTGACGTGGTCAAGGCCGTACTAGCGCTCGCGGAGGGCGCAAACGCCGGCCGGGCGCTCTACTTCACCCGTTCCGTCCTCTACGGCGACGCTCCGGTCTGGCGGCACATCGGCATCTACGGCTACCGGCGCGATGCGCTGGCCCGCTTCACCGCCGCCCCGCCCTCTCCGCTCGAGCGCCGCGAGAAACTGGAGCAGCTCCGCGCCCTGGAGCTGGGCATGCGGATCGACGCGGCGGTAATCCCGGCCGCTCCGATCTCGGTGGACACCCCCGCCGACCTGGAAGCCGCCCGCACCGCGGCGGCCGGCTGAACCCGGGAATTCATCCGCCAGCGTCTACGGACTTGACCTGGGTCGCCGCATTCGCGGGGATGGGCCGATGACGAGCCGACGCATGAAACGGGGAACGCCCCACCTCTTCCCTGTGCGGCTTCCGTGATCGACGCGGAAGCGCTCGTCTTCGACTATCCGACCGGCCGCGTCCTGCATGGCGTGGGGTTCGTGGTCCGCGCTGGAGCCGTGCTCGCCCTGGTCGGTCCGGAAGGAGCCGGCAAATCGACCCTGCTGCGCTGCCTGGCGGCCCTGGACGGGCCGACCCGTGGACACATCAGCGTCGCCGGGCTCGACACCCAGGACGACCCGCGCGGGGTCCATGGGCTGGTCGGCTACCTGCCGGAAGCGGCCGGTCTCTACGACGCCCTGACAGTGCGCCAGTCCCTGACCTACGCCGCCCGCACCCGTGGCGTGACGGCAGCGGGAACGGAGGCCGCCGTCGCCTTCACGTCCGCGCGGGTCGGGCTGGCCCAGGCGCTCGATGAACTTGCGGGCGAACTGGCGCCTGGCCCACGCCAGCGACTGGCGCTCGGCCAGGCCCTCGTCCACCGGCCCCGCGTGCTGCTGCTCGACGCGCCGATGGCCGCCCTGGAGGCCTCCGCGCGCGCCGTGCTGGTGTCGCTGATCCCCCCGCTCGCAGCCGTGGGAACCACGGTGGTGATCTCGGCGCGCTTCCTTTCCGAACTCGGGGACATCTGCACCGAGGTGCTGATGCTGGAGGCGGGTCGGGTCGTCGGCGGGGGCGTGATCCGGCTATGAACCCGGAACTGCAACGCCACCTCTGGCTGGACGCCACGCCCCGCCGCCTGACCTGGGCGGGCGTGGCGGTGCTGATCGCCTTCGCCCTGGTGTGGTTGGTGGACCGCGGCCGGCACGCCTACGCCGCGACCTTGGTGGGCGCGCTGCTGTTCTTCTTCGCCGGCCTCATCTGGGCGCCGCGAGCCGCGCGACGCGCGGTGATCGCCGAGGTGGTCGCCCACACCTGGGACTTCCAGCGCCTGTCCGCGCTCGCCCCCTGGAACATGACCTGGGGCAAGCTCGCCGGGGCCACGCTGCGGCCCTGGACGGTGGCCGGCGGCGGCCTGTTGATCGCCGGGTTGCAACTGGCCAGCACCTCCACCCTGCGCCATTCGCTGTTC
>JBARAK010000120.1:0-3366 GCA_049791955.1 Caulobacteraceae bacterium | reverse complement strand
CCGTGGCTCCGTGCCGCCGGCGTTGGCCGTGCGCATGGGAGCCAGTTCGAGGCCCTTCTTATTATGGTATCGCTATCACCTTAGAGGGTGCTTTTTGGGGCGGCAAGCGGGTCTAGGGCGGGATTCTGGAACAGGTGCCGGACCATGTCTGATGCTCGTTGTTATCGCGAACGTGATCAGGCCGCGCAAGTGAACGACAGCCAGCAACCGAGTAATTCACGCAACGCACCGGGCCTTTATGTGGTATTGAATGAAATTCGATAGGAAGCGGCACGCGCAATGGAGAAACCCTTCCGGCCGCCCTACTTGGATTTTAGGGCGCTCGCTATGAATTTTACGGCCGTTTCACTGAAATTCCAGCTCATACAATCTGCATAGCTCGTCCCTACGCTTTTCCCCAGCTTAACTGGATCAAGCTCGTACATATTTCCAACCAGGAATACGACATCTTCCCTTTTGAGGTGATCGAGAACGGCCTGCCCAGTTCCCTTCGTCATGCGCGCATGTTCAATCTTATCTTGGTAGCGTCGCAGATTCCCTTTGCTGTGGGATCGGAATGCAATCACAAATTTTCTGAGGCGACGCAGCGCCTCATCTGTCCTTGGATCGTAGATGACCTTGCGTGCTGACGCAAAGCTTGTCCAAGGATGATTCTGTACGTCCGGCCAGCTACATTTCAGGGACACCGAACCACGTATCACGGGAACGGCTGAAACCTGATCACCAGTAAACGTCGAGGCTTCGATGTATATTGCCGCCTCTCGCATCCCGACCGGCGCTTCCACAATAACTTTATCGGTGGACAATAGCAGGTGCTCGCACTGCAAACTGACTGGCGCCACCAGAACCGCCTCTCGGCCGGGACCGATTTCCACACGGGCGTGCGAGACATTGATTTCAACGTCTTCGACATAAGAGCCGAGACGGAGAACGCCCGTTTGCTCTGTCTGAAAGTGCAAATCACGCGATATCGTGCTGTCGCGCCGAGCAATGACAATCTCAACTTCGGCCTTTAGCGCATCTTCCTCTTCAGCGTCCTCAGCTTCCTCGACAACGAGACTGGCAGTATCGCCAATGGAGAGACCAGCCCTAAGAGAAAGATAGACCACGCCGACGTGTTCAGGTGGTAACGTGAGCTCGATTTCGGGCTCCCGATCATACTTCTGCATATAGAATTCCGCGAGAAAAGGATTTGCAGCCCCCCTTCGAAGTTCCTTCTCGATAACGATGGGCGCTGCCTTTGGATTTTGAAGGGCCCGCGTGCAAACTACCGCACCAAATACCGCCGATGACGGCACTAATCCATTTAGGAAGGGATGTTCGGCAACCCAATTCTTAAGCGCTTCAGAATACGTTTGAGTGTCTTTCGCGCTCATTGCGGGCATGTTGGGAACAGGAGCGCCATAAAGGATAGCTGCCAAACGATCCAATTGCTCATCAGCTTGATAAAGGTGTTGAGCAAGCTGGACATCCTCGAAGGGCAATGCCGATAGCTTATTCCGCTCCCGGTCCAGAATTTCCGTCACCACAGTTTGCAGCGTTACAGGCATCTGACCGCTCTTCACGGCAGCGACAAGACCAGATGGGTTTGCCTCTTCCGACACACGCCTTGCAACAGCCTGTAAAACCGGCGCATATCCTGCAAATCTCGCCCCATCTACAGCGGTTTGTTCGCGAAGACGTTCAAGAAGAACAGCAATGGCCTCTCGCTCTACCGTCTGATGGTGAGAATTTTTTGACCCGAGCGCGCGCAATTTGGCTTCAGCAAAGTCGACCGCGCCCTCCGGCTCGTAAAATCCAATTTCGAGGACTGCGGCCTTCACCTCTGCCAATTCAAGAACCAACCATGCTTCTTGAATAGCGCCAGTGCGGCCGAACAATACGGTGGGGACGTTCCGACCTTGGGAGGCTTCGGCGATGTCTCCTAAAAATGCTTCAAAAGCTTCCTGGGTCACGCGGAGACGTGCTTCATCAAGTCCATCGATGAGTATGCCTGTCGTTTGACCTTGCCAATGTTGCGTAAGACCAGACCGAAAAATCCCCCCGTGAATTGTATTTGCACCGACCGCCTCAGCTTCAGCGAGATCTACATAGACAGCACCTGTTTCGAAAGCGATCTGTCTGGCTAGCGTCGACTTTCCGACGGCTCCGGGAGCGGAGACCATCACAATAGGAGCTGTTGCAGGCTCAACCTCCGCATTCAGCTGACCGCTGCGTTGAAGCGGCGCCTCCTTGAATCCTACGGCCCCACTGGCGGGAAAGCTCCAGCCTTTGACCGACAAGGTCTGCCCTCGAGACAGGCCCGAAAGACGGGACTTCCAGAAATTCTCGATCGTAAGATTCGACATGCTGATTGCCCCTCTTAGAATCGACCATAGGGCGAGTAATTTTCCACCGCAACGAACGGAGCAGATTGTTGGACAGAGCAGCGATGTCCGATCGGCGCCCGCCCTAGAACCGACAGGTCGTCACTGACCAACACTAGACCTGCACGCACTTGCCCCCCTTACTCTCACCTCCGCAATGGCCGGAAAAACGCCCGGACATCCTCCACCAGCAGCTCTGGCTGCTCCATCGCTGCGAAGTGGCCGCCTCTCGGCATGGGGGTCCAGCGTTGGACGTCGAACACGCGCTCGACCCAGGATCGCGGGGGCGTCGGCAGTTCGCGCGGGAACAGGGCGACGCCGAGCGGCGGGGTCACGCGCTCCGTCCCCTCGAACCGCAGCGGCGCCAGCCGGTTCTCCTTGTAGAGCCGCAGGGACGCGTCGATGCTTTCGCTGAACCAGTGGAGGCTGATGTCGGTGAGCAGGGCGTCCAGGCTGAACACCTGTTCCACCTCGCCGCCGCAGTCGCTCCAGGCGCGGAACTTCTCGACGATCCAGGCGGCGAGGCCGGCGGGCGAGTCGGTCAGGGCGTAGGCCAGCGTCTGGGGTTTCGTGCCCTGTAGAAATGCGTAGGCGCCCTCCAGCGCCGCCCAGCTTGCCGAGCGGTCGAGGAACGCCTGCTCTTCTTCGGTGACCGTGGGCGCGGCTGCGTCCAGCGGCGGGCGGTAGCTGCCGGGGATGTAGTTCAGGTGGGCGCCGACGACGCCGTCGGGAAACAGCCGCGCCATCCAGGCCGAGACGCCGGCCCCAATGTCGCCGCCCTGGGCGGCGAAGCGCGGATAGCCGAGCCCCTGCATCAGGCTCCGCCAAAGCTCGGCGATGCGGCGCGAGCTGACGCCCGGCGACCGGGGCGCGGGCGAGAAACCGAAGCCGGGCAAGGAGGGCGCGACCACATGGAAGGCGTCGGCAGGATCGCCGCCGTGGGCCGCCGGGTCGGCCAGCAACGGGATGACGTGCTCCATCTCGGCAAAGGAGCCGGGCC
>JBARAK010000119.1:0-2632 GCA_049791955.1 Caulobacteraceae bacterium | reverse complement strand
ACACCGCCGCGCCCAGCCCCGACGGCTCGGCCACCTCCCAGACCAATGGCGACTACAGCCAGGCGTCGGACGGGGCCAAGGACCCGGCGCTGGCGCCGATCCGCAGCGCCCCGCCGCCGGGCATGCCGACCGGTCCGTTCGGCGTCCAGAGCGGCGGCGTCATCCCCGATCCCATGGCCGATCCCAACCGCGCCCCGCGATGAACTTCTTCGAGCTCAAGGGCGGCGAACTCTATTGCGAGGACGTTCCGCTGCGGCGGATCGCCGACGAGGTGGGCACGCCGGTCTACGTCTATTCCACGGCCACGCTGCAGCGGCACTACACGGTGTTCCGCGACGCCTTCGCCTCGCGCAAGGTGCTCGTCGCCTATGCCGTGAAGGCCAACTCCAACCTGTCGGTGCTGAAGACCCTGGCCAGGCTGGGCGCGGGCGCCGACACCGTGTCGGAGGGCGAGATCCGGCGGGCCCTGGCGGCGGGCGTGCAGCCCTCGCGCATCGTGTTCTCGGGCGTGGGCAAGACCCGGCGCGAACTGGCCTTCGCTGTCGAGATCGGGGTGTCGGAGATCAACGTGGAGTCCGAGCCTGAGCTGGACGTCCTGGCCGAGGTGGCCGAGCTGCTCGACGCCCGGCCCAAGGTCACCATCCGCGTCAATCCCGACGTCGCCGCCGGCGGCCACGCCAAGATCGCCACCGGCAAGAGCGAGAACAAGTTCGGGGTGTCGTTCTCCGAGGCCGAGCGGCTCTACGCCAAGGCGGCGGCCAATCCGCACCTGCAGCCGATCGGCGTGGCCTGCCACATCGGCAGCCAGATCAGCGATCTCAAGCCCATGGCCGAGGCCTTCACCAAGATGCGCGGCCTGGTGGAGCGCCTGCGGGACCAGGGCCTGCCGGTCGAGCGGCTGGACCTCGGCGGCGGCCTCGGCGCGCCCTATTTCGACCAGCCCGATCCGCCCTCGCCGGCGGATTTCGCGGCCATGGTCGGGGAGGTGGTCGACGGGCTGGACATCGAGCTGGTGTTCGAGCCCGGCCGGGTGATCGCCGCCAACGCCGGCATCCTGCTGTCGCGGGTGATCCACGTGCACGAACGCCCGGAAGGCCGCCGCTTCCTAGTGGTGGACGGGGCCATGAACGATCTGGTGCGCCCGGCCATGTACGACGCCTTCCACGACATCCGGCCGGTCAGCCAGCCGCGCCAGGGCGCCAACCTCTCGGCCTACGACGTGGTCGGGCCGGTGTGCGAGACCGGCGACACCTTCTGCCGCGAACGCGTGCTGCCGCCGCTGGCCGCCGGCGACCTGATCGCCTTCATGACCGCGGGGGCCTACGGCGCGACCATGTCGAGCGAGTACAACACCCGCCCGCTGGTTCCCGAGGTGCTGGTGGACGGCGATAGGTACGCCGTGGTGCGCCCGCGCCCGACCTACGAGGAGATCCTGGCGCGAGAACCGCTGGCGCCCTGGCTTTAGGCCTGCCGCTTTTGGACTCGCGGCGCCCCGCGGACGGACAAGGGGTGTCCTGCCCGTTGTCTTTCATCGTGGACCAGATCTAGTTGCGCCGGATGATCGGTCCCGATGACGTAAGGGTGTGACATGAGTTTCAGTCGATTTGCCGCGTGCGCCGCCGGCGTTCTGGCCTGCGCCCCGTTTGGCGCCCATGCCGCCGAATCGACCGCGATCCAGGCTGTTGGGAAGGGCGTGCAGATCTACAGCTGCCAGCCGTCCGGAGCCGGTTTCGCCTGGAAGCTCCAGGGCCCCGAAGCGACGCTTTCCGCAAGCGATGGTCGTGTCATCGGGCGACATTTTGCGGGGCCGAGTTGGCAGGCGACGGACGGCAGCACGATCGTGGGCGAGCCGGTGGTCGCCAGCGCCTCGCCTGACGACGGCGCCATTCCCTGGCTTGTGCTCCACGTCAAATCGACCACGGGCGCGGGCCTGTTTTCGAACGTGACCTACGTCACGCGCACGCTCACGCATGGTGGAGCAGCGCCTGCAACTGGCTGCGATGCGGGGCGCTCAGGACAGGAAACCCGGGCGCCGTACAGCGCCACCTACACGTTCTTCACTCAGCCAAACAGCCAGCCGCGCTAGTTGATCGCAGGCTCGGCTTGGAGGGCTCATGGCTCAGCGATGTCCGGATCGGCGCCCCCAGAACCATATCCATCGCAGCTTGCAGGCCGCCGATATCGATTGGCTTCCCAAAGTCCGACATGGGTGGAAACCGGACCTTTAGGCCGCTCCGCAGGGCGGACGTTCAGACCCTAGACCATCGCACTTGAAGTGCCGTGGGTTCCAAGCTCCCCCGGAATTCGGGAACGGCTCTCACCGCCCTAGCCGGATCGATCTGCAGCGCGGTTGAGAGGATTCCCCCAACTTCCCATTGTATAGCTTAGCTGAGCACAACAGCTCCCGAAAGCCGACCCTCCCAACGTCCACAAAGGGTCGAATGCCGCCGCCATCGCTCCCGCCTGAGGCGGACTCGCAGATGAGCGCTAATCCAGGGCCCCGATGTAGGGCAGGCCGCGCCAGGCGCCGGCGGAATCCAGGCCGTAGCCTACCAGGTAGCGGGCGGGCGCTTCCCAGGCTGCGAAGTCGGGCTCCAGGGCGCGCGGCGCGGGCCCCGGCTTCCTGGCGAAC
>JBARAK010000118.1:0-1822 GCA_049791955.1 Caulobacteraceae bacterium | reverse complement strand
CCAGCGCCTCGGCCGCCGCCGCGTCGGCGCGGTAGTGCAGCCCCACCGTCGCGCCCGCCTCCACAAACCCACGCACGGCCGCGGCCCCGATCCCACGGCCTCCGCCGGTCACCAGCACGGTCTTGCCCGTCAGGTCGATATGCATGCGGTCTGTCCTGGGTTGGGTTTGGGGAGAGAGCAGATACGCAAACGGCCCCCGGGTTTCCCCGGGAGCCGCGCAAATTCCAGTGAAGGGCTGAGAGGTCTCAGTCTTCCTTGACGTCCAGTACCTGGCGACCGCGGTACATGCCGGTCTTCAGGTCGATGTGGTGCGGACGGCGCAGTTCGCCGGTGTCCTTGTCTTCCACGAAGCTGTTGGCTTCCAGGGCGTGGTGCGAGCGGCGCATGTTACGCCGGGACGGCGAGGTTTTTCGCTTAGGAACGGCCATGGGAAGATCTCGTCAGAACGCGTCAGCGTACGGAAATAGAATCGGCGGCCGTGAAGCCGCCGTTGGATTGCGGCTTATGCCGTAAGATCAGCCCGGGCGCAAGATGGCTCGAAAAAGCGTCCGCAGTCAGCCGCCATGGAAGAACAGGATGGCGATGTTGAGATAGATCAGCAGCGTGGTCTCCAGCATCAGCGGCAAGCCGATCCAGAAGTGCCACAGGCCCTTGGCGCCCCGCCGGACGATCACCCAGCCCACCATCGGGATCCACAGCAGGAACAGCAAGAAGCCGGCGCCGAAGATGTAGAGGTTGAGGGGGTGGGTCGCGTACCAGCCCTGGACGAAGATGGCGGCGACCCCGACCAGGGCCGTAAGCCTGGACAGCCAGATGGTGGATGCGGATTCGCTCATCTAGCTGGTTTGTCCCGCTAACGGTTCAGACCAGGCGGCTCTGCTCGACCGCGGCCGCGACGAAGCTGGAGAACAGCGGGTGCGGCTGGAACGGCCGGCTCTTCAGTTCAGGGTGGAACTGCACGCCGACGAACCAGGGATGGTCGTCGCGCTCGACGATCTCGGGCAGCACCCCGTCCGGCGACAGGCCGGTGAAGCGCAGGCCCGCTTCCTCGATCGCCTTGCGGTAGCCGATGTTCACCTCGTAGCGGTGACGGTGGCGTTCCGAGATGTCGGCCGAACCATAGATCTCGCTGACCTTGGAGCCCGGCGTCAGGGTGGCGTCGTAGGCGCCCAGGCGCATGGTGCCGCCGAGGTCGACCGCCTCGCTGCGCTGGACCACCTGGTTGCCGCGCACCCACTCGGTCATCAGGCCGACCACGGGCTCCTGGGTCGGGCCGAACTCGGTCGAGGAGGCGCCCTCGATCCCGGCCACGTTCCGCGCCGCCTCGATCACCGCCATCTGCATGCCGAAGCAGATGCCGAAGTATGGCACCCGGCGCTCGCGGGCGAACTGCACCGCGCGGATCTTGCCCTCCGCCCCGCGCTCGCCGAAGCCGCCGGGGACCAGGATGGCGTGCACCCCCTCAAGTCGCGCCGCCGCCGCGCCAGGTTCGCCCTCGAAGGCCTCCGACTCGACCCAGTCGATATTGACCTTGACCCGGTTGGCCAGGCCGCCGTGGATCAGGGCCTCGATCAGGGATTTGTAGGCGTCCTTGAGCACCGTGTACTTGCCGACGATGGCGATGGAGACCTCGCCGTCGGGATGCTCCAGCGTCTCGGCGATGTCCTGCCAGCGCTCCAGGTTCGGCTTGGGCGCGTCGTGGATGCCGAAGGCGGACAGGATCTCGGTGTCCAGGCCCTCGTGGTGGTAGTCCAGCGGCACGGAGTAGATGCTGGCGCTGTCCATCGCCTGGATAACGGCGGTTTCGCGCACATTGCAGAAC
>JBARAK010000117.1:0-5453 GCA_049791955.1 Caulobacteraceae bacterium | reverse complement strand
GCGTCCGTCGCCGTGGCCGGGCTCGACCTCCGCCGGCCGCGCGGCGCGCGAGGCCAGGATCGCCTGGCCCGCCCGGGGAACCATGAACCAGATCCGGTCGTGGGCCACGTGCAGGGGCGCCAGGACCTCGTCCCCCAGCACCAGCCTCAGGTCGGGCTGGTTGGTCCGGACCCAGCCGAGGGCCTCGGCGCGGGCGAGCAGCCCGGCCTGGATGGCGGCGAGCCGGGCGCCGTCGCGCACCACCGGGTCGCATGCCCCTTCCCAGTCCGCCGGGTCGAGGCGGCCGTAGAGGGCGGTGTGCTCGGGCGAGTTGGCGAACACCTCGCGGTTGCCGTCGTCCAGGTAGCTTTCGCAGGACAGGCCCTCGGCCAGCAGCACGTCGTGGGCGTCCAGCTCGACGTGGAAATAGCGGACGGCCTCGACCGTCTCCTGAACGATGGTGGCGCCGTTGACCAGATGGCCGGCGGGAACCAGCACGCCGTCGACATGGACGGCATGGCCGGGCGACAGGCGCAGGTCGCGGGCGGGAACGCCGTCGGCGAAGGCGCCGGCGCGGATCAGGATCGGATTGACCTCGTCGGGACGCGGATAGCCCGCCACCTTGACCCGGCGGCTGCCGATCCAGATCACCGGACGCACCGCGCCCGAGGCGGTCGCCACCTCATCACCCTCGAGCAAATCCTCGACCGCCACCTCGCCCCGGCGGGTGGAGACGCGGGTTCCTTCCGCAAAACAGGGCGGGGTGAAGGTGACGTGGTTCGCCGCGGCGGCCTGGGCGTTGTAAAAATTCGTCGTAGGAAGAAAGGCGTAATCGTTAAGAACTTTGATGCCCTGAAACGTACTGATAGTAGAATCCAGATGTTGCGCATCGGTGTAAACACCGTGCGTAAAATCCGACGGGGAGGACTGACCATCACCATACAATAACAATTGATGCCCATTAAATCCTACGACTTCATAATAACTTACAGTTCCCTGATAATATCCCGGCTTAGCCCCGCCATAATTATATGTATTCTCGAGTTTTATTATACCAAAGACTGCGCTGGTGGAGTAACCATTATAGGTAGAAGCAGCATGGTAGGTGTCGCTAACGACAGTTGCCCGAAGATAATATGGCGTGCCAAAATTGCTGGTGGATGAGTTCGGCTCCACATATCCCCCAGCGCCTTGGGATGCGGTCCAGACGCCGCCGCTGTAGCTGAAAGCACCAGCAGCAAAACCATTCTCAATGTTTGGCTCGGGGAACGCCACCCCGTTCAGGGTATCGACAGGATTGGTGGACATGGCGACTCCCGGCGCAACGAGATCACGTGGAGCCCGAACGCCCACGTATATGGCCCAACCCTAGACGAAACCATGCAGAGATCACTGTGCTTAAGCACAGGATGAACGCCTTCTTTTCACGCCGACCAGATCAGCCCACGAACGCCCGGCGACCGCACACCCGAGAACGCCTGGGGAATAAACGCCTGAGGAATGCAAGCATGCCGACAAGCCACCGCCATCTCCCCGCCGCAGACGAAAAAGGGTCCCGGCATACGCCGGGACCCCCGCAGGTTTTCGTTGAAAACGTGCTGGCAGATCAGCCGCCGACGACGCCGGAGGCGCTGCAGGCGGTGTTGGCCGAGCCCGAACCCGCCGTGGCGAAGAACAGGTTCAGCGAAGCGGCGTCGCCGCCCGGGAAGAAGGTGCCCTTGATCGCATTGGTCCAGGTGGCGGGCACCGAGGGGTTGGAGCTGGGCAGTTGGCCCAGGCTGGCGTCGTTGAGGATGTCGCCGGCCAGGACGGTCGAGCCGAAGGTCAGGAAGTTTTCCAGCGTCGCCAGCTGAGCGGCGTTGGCGTAGCAGGTGTAGGCGATGAAGTTGGTGGTGCCCACGATCGGATAGCCGCCCGAAGCGGTGGGGTTGGCCAGGGGAACGTTGGCGGCCGTGGACTGGACCCACTGGGTCGGGTCGCGGCGGTCGCTGGTGGTGTCAGACGAGTTGAAGGCGCCGGTGCTGGTGCTCTGCGGCGGGGCCAGGGTGGCGAAGGACGCCAGCGCGGTCGCGCCGGTCGGGACTTCGAAATTGCCCGAGCTGTTCTGCAGGGCGGCGGCCGGCAGGACGAAGCCCGGGGTGGCGCCGGTCTTGGCCGAGGCCGGGGAGACGAAGTCGGCGCCGATATAGGCGATCGAGGCCTTGGTGGCGTTGACAGCGGCGGCGACGCCGGTGCTGCCCGAGGCGGTGTTGAACAGGCCGGCGGCGTTGCCGCTGGACTGGTTCGGGTTGATCAGCGCGGCCGGCAGGGTGGTGGTGCCGGAGGTGTAGTCGGTGCTGCCACAGACGGTGGCCAGGTGACGGGTGAAGATCGAGGTGGTGCCCGAGCTGTCCGAACGGCCGAACATGTTGATCGTGACGCTGACGCCGCCGGTCAGGGAGACGCCGCCGTTCAGGGCGGTCAGGGTGGCGTTGTTCCAGTCGGTGATCGAGCCGGTGAAGATACCGCAATAAGCGGCCTTGCTCAGTTCCAGCACGCCGCCGTTCTGGATGTTGAAGGTCGAGCTGGTGCCGAACTTGGGGTTGAAGGTGACGGCCACCGGGTCGATCGAGGCCGGGAACTGGATCAGCGGGCCGTACAGCGGCTTGGCGACCGGGTAGTCGGCGCCCGTGCTGCCACCGGTGGTGGTGCCGGTGGAGTCGAAGGTCAGGCCCTGGTAGCTGGTCGCGGAAGAGAAGGTGCCGCTGTTGCCGTTGAAGGACAGGACTTCGCTGGCGTTGGTGCCCTTGTCGTAGGCCACCAGGTCGGCGTTGACCAGGCTGTTGTCAGAGATGCCGTACTGGATCGAGGGGAACACCTGGCCGCCCGACGCGGTGTTGCCGAACATGATGCCTTCGGCCGTGTCGGAGATCACCGCGGCGTGGGACAGCAGGCCGGCCTGGCCGGTGCCCGAGCCCGTGGCGTCGAACTGGATCAGGTTGTTCTTGTTGTGGGGGCAGCCGCTTTCCGTGGTCGCGAGCGTCGTGGCGGAGGAGACCGGGTTGCCCTTCAGCAGGTAGGTCTTGTTGCCGGTGTCATTGTCGAAGCAGAGGACGGCCTGGGCCCAGTACGGCCCGAGCAGCGTGGAGCCGCCGCCGGAGATGGTGGTGACAGTTTGGGCGCTGGCGGAAGCGGCCAGGCCGGCAGCGCTCACGAGGGCGCAAACGCCCGCAAGGGCGCGAAGCTTCAAGCTCGACATGTGATGATCCTTCGATCGGTGTGTTGGGTGAAAACAAAGATCAGTTGATCGGGCGACCGCTAAGTATTCGGCCTCTGCCCATCTTCTCTACACGCGATGTCAGCCCCCTCCTGAGCATGGAAGGCCCCAGCTGGCCACAACCCGAAGCTTAATCTCCGCCTCGACCTGCGACGATCCGGCTCATAGCAGCGTCGAAACGAGCGAGTCAATGGCGAGATACTTGTTGACATGGCCTCCTAGACTCCACGGATTCAACTTCGCAGGTGCGAAATTCGTCGATCGATCAGTTTCTTCGATCGTCGTTTAAATAATTCAGCCGCTGTATTTTCATGCTATTTACACACACCCGTCACAATTGCCCCTAACGGTAACGATCGGAATGGTTGAAACCGGACGAAACGCGAAAGTTCGCCGATCACCAGCATGCCTTGCGCAGCAAGCCATGGAGCCGGCGGACCAGGGTTAATTCCGAGCCGGAAATACGCCGGACCCGGCAGAACAGGCCACCCCATTAAAAGAAACTGACACAATTCCCCACCACCCATGGGCGAACCGACTCATTGCGGCGTGTATTAAAAAAAATTCGTGCAGCTGTTCATGGCGGCGTGCTAGCGTCAAAACACGATAGATGCTCAACACCCTTCCGCGTCTTGCGGTGCGTTGATTTTCCAGTCCGGGGTTCTCTCCGTGTACCCATCTCATCTATCGTTGCGGCAGGTGGTTATCGACCGCGGACTGGTCGCGGCGGAAACCCTTGTGCGCGCAAGCGTTGTCCAAGAGGAAAGCGGCGAGCGTCTGGACGCCGTGCTCACTCGCCTTGGGCTGGTATCCGAACAGGCGCTGGCCCAGGCGGTAGCCGAGGCGGCGGGCCTGCGGCTGGCCGGGCCGGAGGACTTCCCGGCCACGCCGGTCGAGATCGGCGCCGTGTCGATCCGCTTCCTGCGCGAAGCCAAGGCCGTGCCCCTGCGCAGCGACGCGGACGGGGTGGAGGTGGCCTTCGTCGACCCGCTGGAATCCTTTCCCCTGCAGGCCTTGGCCTATGCGCTGCAACGTCCGGTGGTTCCGCTCGCCGCCCGCGCCGGGGATATAGAGGCGGCGCTGGACCGGCTGTACGGCCCCGCCTCCGCCGACATCGCGCCCGAGGCCGACGACGCCGCCGACGAGGCCGACCTGGAGCGGCTGAAGGACCTGGCCAGCGACGCACCGGTGGTGCGGGCGGTGAACGGGCTGATCTCGCGCGCCGCCGAGCAACGCGCGTCGGATATACACGTGGAACCTTCAGAAGATGGGCTGAAGATCAGATTCCGCGTCGACGGCGCGCTCAAGGACCAGGATCTGCTTGGCGCGCACCTGAAGGCGGCGTTCGTCTCGCGCATCAAGGTGCTGGCCAACCTCAACATCGCCGAGCGCCGCTTGCCCCAGGACGGGCGGATGCGGCTGGCGGTGCGCGGACACGAGATCGACCTGCGGGTGGCCACCTCCCCCACCATCCACGGCGAGAGCGTGGTGCTGCGCCTGCTCGACCGCTCCAACCTGTCGCTGGACTTCGACGCTCTGGGCTTTGCTCCAGATATGCTTCCGCAGTTCATCGAGATACTTAACCAACCGCACGGAATCGTGCTGGTCACCGGCCCGACCGGCAGCGGCAAGACCACCACCCTCTATACTGCGCTGTCCGCGCTCAATACGCCCGAGCGCAAGATCCTGACGGTGGAGGACCCGATCGAATACCGGCTGGCCGGGATCGGCCAGACCCAGGTCAATCCCCAGATCGGCCTGACCTTCGCCGCCGCCCTGCGCTCGTTCCTGCGCCAGGACCCCGACGTGATGATGGTCGGCGAGATCCGCGACCTGGAGACCGCCCAGGTGGCGGTGCAGGCGGCCCTGACCGGCCACACCATCCTGTCCACCCTACACACCAACAGCGCCGCCGCCGCGGTGACCCGCCTGCTCGACATGGGGATGGAGCCGTTCCTGCTCACCTCCACCCTGAACGCGGTGCTGGCCCAGCGGCTGGTGCGCCGGCTGTGCCCATCCTGCCGCACGCCCCACACGGCCACCGCGCGCGAGCTGATGGCGGTCGGGCTGAAGCCGAAGGACGGCGAGACGGTGGAGCTGTGGCGCCCGGTGGGCTGTCCCGCCTGCGGCCACTCCGGCTTCAAGGGGCGGCTGGCGATCCAGGAGCTGCTGCCGGTGGGCGACGAGACCGCCCGCCAGGTGCTGGCCCGGGCCGAGG
>JBARAK010000116.1:0-2259 GCA_049791955.1 Caulobacteraceae bacterium | reverse complement strand
CCCCATCACCGCGACGAACTCGCCCTCCTCGATGGTCAGGTCGATGGCGCGCAGGGCGGTCGTCTCCACCTCGTCGGAGCGGTAGAGGCGATGCACGTCGGCGAGCGTGATCATGGGACTCTCTTTGCGGTTCAATGCAGGATGAGGTGGGCGAACTTGTCGAAACCGGCGTAGCTGGACACCGTCACCCGCTCGCCGGGACGCAGGCCCGAGGTGATCTCCACCTGCTCGGGGTTGCGGCGTCCGATGGTGATGGCCCGCCGGTCCGCGCGCCCGCCGCCGGACTGCACGACAAAGGCGTAGGTCCCGCCCCCGGCTTCCAGCCAGCCGCTGTTGGGCAGCACCAGGGCCGGGCGCGTGTCGCCGAGCGTGATGCGGATATCCACCCCTTCGCCACGGCGCAGCCCGGCCGGCGGCGCGTCCTTGAATGTCAGCTCGGCGCGGAAGCGGCCGTTGGTCACCTGGGGAAGGACCCGGCTGACCGTCATCGCCACGCTGCGCCCGTCCAGGTCGGCGACAGCCTGCTGGCCCGGGGTCACCCTACCCAGGTAGAACTCGTCCACGTCCGCGGTCAGCTTGTAGGCGCCTTCGGAATCGATCTGGCCCACCGGATCGCCGGCCTTCAGCGACTGGCCGGGCTCCAGGGTGAAATCGGTCAGCCGTCCCGCCACCGGCGCACGCACCGTCAGGGCGTCCAGGCTGGAACGGACGACATCCAGGTTGTTGTTGAGCCGGCCGCTGGTCTGGTGGAGCTGGGCCGCCTGGGCGCCGGCGATAGCGTCCTCCTGCGTCTGCCCCGTCTTCAGCTCCTTCAACCGGCTCTGGTAGTAGCCCGCCTGGTCGGCGAAGGTCTTCACCTCGGCGTCGGAGACGAAACCCTGGTCGTGCAGCGCGCGGCGCACCTCCAGGTCATGCTCGGCCTTCAGCAGGTCGTAGTTGGTCTCCGAGATCTCCTTTTCCCGGTCCAACCGGTTGCGCTCCAGGGTGAGCTGCTGGGCGCTGGCGTCGCCCAGCTTGCCGGCGATGTCGGCCTCCCGGGAGGTGACGTCGAGCCTGAGCACCGGGTTGGTCAGGGTCGCCAGCGCAGCGCCGGCCGCCACCTCGGTCCCGTCGAGCACGACCACCTTCTCCACCTGCCCGCCTTCGACCGCGGTGACGAAGACGGTGTGCAGAGGCGCCACCTCGGCGCGGACCGGCAGGTAGTCCTGGAACGGCGCGGTGCGGACCTGGCCGATCTCCACGTCCGACGCCTTCACCGTCAGGCTGCCGGGCGGCGGGATCATCCCGACGCCCAGCGCGATCGCCGCCAGCAGGGCGAGCGCCGCGCCGCCGATCATGACCAGCCGGCCATGTTTGCCGCGGGGCCTTTCCAGCCGCCGGTCCATCCCCTGTCCGGAATCGGACATGAGGCGATCCGGCGGCTCCACGGGGGTTCGTTCGAAGTTCGTCACCCCAGCAGGTTACGACGGCCGAGCTTTTGGCCTAAATGCATGGTGTTATTGAGGATTTTTGATTACAACCTCTCCACGTGTCCGCTCTATCCAAGGACTGTCCGATTCCGAACACCCAGGACCCGCTGTCAAGTCATGCCAGCGCCACCGGCGGACACATCCTGTTCGTCGACGACGACGCCGACGTGCAGAAGGCTGCGCGCCTGCTGCTCGAACGTCACGGCCTGCGCCTGAGCGCCGCCAGCCACCCCGGGGAAGCGTGGAGCGTGCTCGCCGCGGAACGCGTGGACGTGGTCCTGCTCGACCTCAACTTCACGCGTGGCGCGACATCCGGCGAGGAAGGCTTTCGCCATCTGGCGGAGATCATGGCCCACGACCCGGACGCCGTGGTCGTGGTGGTCACCGGCCACAGCGGGGTCAATGTCGCGGTGGCCGCCATGCGCGCGGGGGCCAGCGATTTCGTCACCAAGCCCTGGAGCAACGCGCGCCTGCTCGCGACGCTGGAAACCGCCCTGGAGCTGCGCAGGCGACGGCGGGAAGCCGCTGCGCTGAGGGCCGAGAACGCCGCCCTGAACCGGGAGGTCTGGGGCCAAGGCGAAAGCTGGACCGGCGACGCCCCGCTGTTGGGCGACAGCCCCGCCATCGGCCGCGTGCGCGACCTGATCCGGCGCGCCGCGCCCACCGACGCGCCGGTGCTGATCTATGGCGAACCGGGAACCGGCAAGAGCCTGATGGCCCGCACCCTGCACCGCCAGTCCACCCGTGCGGCCGGTCCCTTTGTGCCCGTCGACCTCGGCGCCCTGGCGGA
>JBARAK010000115.1:0-9360 GCA_049791955.1 Caulobacteraceae bacterium | reverse complement strand
GCTGCAGCAAGGCGCCGAACAGTTCCGCCGCCTC
Organism: Caulobacteraceae bacterium; assembly: GCA_049791955.1. Classification (GTDB taxonomy): domain Bacteria; phylum Pseudomonadota; class Alphaproteobacteria; order Caulobacterales; family Caulobacteraceae; genus CAHJWH01. The sequence continues at coordinate 9,326 of JBARAK010000115.1, read as the reverse complement.
GACATCGGAGGCCACTCCGCTCAGCCGGCGGGCGGCGCAGGCCAGGTTGAACACCCGCCGTTCCAGCACCTCCGGTCCCCAGGCGAAGGCGTCCGGCCGCCCGAAGGCGCGCCGCCAGTCGAGGAACAGCCGCAACCCTTCCTTGGCCCCCGGCGCGCCGCAGGCGGCTAGGTCGGGGAGGAAGGCGAAGCGGTGCAGCTCTACGGCGAAGCGACGCGTCGGGCTGGGCCGGTCCCAGGGATCTCCGCCGGGGCCCACGTCCATCTCGACCCCCGCCATGGGGAAGCGCCCGGCGATGACCGTGCGGCCGTGTTCGGGATCGGTGGGGCGGAAGTCGCGCGGCGTGGCTATCAGCTTGAGGCTGCGCGTACGGGCGGGGCCTCGCCGGCCGACGCCCAGGGTGCGCCATTCGTCCGCAAGCCGGCGCCACACCGTTTCAGCGGCCCCCGCCAGCACCAGCGGCAACGGCGCGGATGGTGCGCCTCCCTGGGCCTGAGGCGGGCGGGGCGCCATGAGGTCAGGACATGGACGCGACGCCCGCGCCCACTCCATCCCGCTGGCTGTCCTTCAGCGCGGCGATATTGCGAGCGTAGGCGTCCGGGCCGCCCTTGAACACGGCCGTACCCGCGACCAGCGCGCCGGCCCCCGCATCGACGCAGCGCCGGGCGTTTTCGGCGGTGACGCCGCCATCCACCTCGATCACGATATCGAGGCCGGCCCGATCCACCATGGCGCGCAGGCGCTCGACCTTGGCCAGCTGGGAGCCCATGAAGCTCTGGCCGCCGAAGCCGGGGTTGACCGACATGACCAGCAGCAGGTCGATGTCCTCCAGCATGAATTCCACCGTCTCAACCGGGGTGGAAGGGTTGAACACCACCCCCGCCTTCGCCCCCAGTTCACGGATGCGCTTGAGGGTGCGGTTCAGGTGCGGTCCGGCCTCGGGATGGACGCTGATCAGGTCGGCGCCGGCGGCGCGGAACGCCTCCAGGTGCGGATCGGCCGGCGCGATCATCAGGTGCACGTCGAAGGGGATCGACACCAGCGGACGCAGCGCCTTGAGGACCGGCGGCCCGATGGTGATGTTGGGCACGAAGCTCCCGTCCATCACATCGACATGCAGCCAGTCGGCTCCGGCGGCTTCGATGGCGCGCGCCTCCTCGCCCAGCCGGGCGAAATCCGCGGACAGGATCGAGGGGGCGATGATCGGGCGGGGCAGTGCGGTCATCTTCCAAGGACTAGTGTGCGCAGGCGGAAAGTGGAAGCAGGTTTCGGCGATGCTACACGTCAGGTCCCGGCGTGTGGCGGCGACGCAGGCGCCGTTGTCGCGGGACCCGGCGGCGGGGACGGAACCGGCGTCGGCGTAGCGCCTACGGGCGTCGCGGCGCTGGGATGCTCCGGCTCCACTTCGAAACGCCACGCCTTGTCGTCATTCAGATAGGCGCGCACCGCGGCGTTGACGTCCTCCACGGTCATTTTCTGGTAGCCGCGGATCGAGGTGCGGATCAGCTCCAGGCGGCGCGGATCGACCTGGGCCCTGTGCAGCATGGCCAGCCAATAGCCGTTGGTCTGCTGGCCCTTCTCGATCGCCTCGATCCGCGGGCGGGTGGCGCGGGTCAGCTCGTCGGGGGTGATGCCCTGGCTGCGCAGGTCGGCCGCGATCCGGTCGACGTCGGTATAGAAGCCCGGAACCTTGGCCGGAGGGATCTCGACGCTGGCGTAGATCTGGCCGTAGCCCGGGAAGGTGTCGGACTCGCTGGCTCCCGCACTGGGGGAGTAGGTGGCGCCTTCCGCGACCCGGATCTTGTCGATCAGGCGCAACTCCAGCACCTGGCCCACCATGTTGATGCGCCGCGCGCGCTGGACGTCGGACAGCAGGTCCTCGGCCGGCCACGCGATGTAGGCTTCCGCCTGATCCGGACGCCCGTGATGCAGGCGCAGCACCGGGGTCGGCGAAGGATCGGGGAAGCGGATGCGGTCCTGGCCGGCGGCCACGGGTTCGGGCGTGCGTGCGGGCAGGGCGCCGAAGGTTTCGGCGGTTTGCCGGATCGCCTGGTCGACGGTGACGTCGCCCACCACGACGACCTCGATCTCGCCCTTGCCGAGGGCCGGCTGCAGCAGGGCCTTGAGTTCCTCCAGTTTGGTCGCGGAAAGCTGCTCCTGGGTCGGCCACGCCCAGCGGGAGTCTCCGGAGTGCTGGAGCAACGGTAGCTCCAGGGCCTCGACACCTTCGGGCGTGGAGGGAAGCTGGCGCAGTTCCACGCCCATCAGGTCGCGGTTGCGGTTGAAAGCTTCTGCGCGCCAGCCGGGCTGGGTCATGTAGGCGGCCAGGACCTGCAGCTGCAGGTCCAGGTCCTTGGGCCGGGTGCTCCCGGCCATCAGGAAGGCGTCGTCCTCGACGCCGAGTCCGATCGAATAGGTCCGGTCGGCCAGCACCTGCCGCAGGTCGTCGATGGGAAGGTCCGACAGGCCTCCGGACACGAAGGCGGAGTCGGCCCAGGACAGGGTCGGACGATCCTTGGGCTCATCCAGGCGACCGTGGCCGAAATAGACGCCGACCTGCACCTGATCCTTGCTGAACGCGGTGGGTTTCACCGTCAGGCGCACGCCGTTGGCGAAGCGCACGAAGGCGACGCCAAGATCGGCCACGTCGCGTCGCTCGGCCACGGTTCCAGGCGTTCCGAAGTCGGTATGGGTCCAGCGCTGGGTCTGCGACGCTTCGAGCGGAGCGACCGGGGCTGTTTCGGCCTCGTGGAACACCGCCGCCAGCGCGCCTTCCCCGCCGTCCGGCGCGTCGGGCGTGACCATGGACACCAGCGGGCCGGAGCCCTGGAAAATGTCGTGGAGCGCCGTGTCCACTTCCGCGGCGGTGAGGCCCTGGGTGAACTGCTGGAACAGCTTCAGGTCCTCGGTGGGGGAGGTTTCGACCTCCTGGTCGTCGGCGACCCGCACCAGTTCGTTGGCCAGCGTCGGCGTGCGGCGGGTGGAGGCGCCGGCGACGGCGTTGCGGAACGCCACCCCGGCCTCGGTCACCTCGCGATCCACTTCGGCTTGCGAGAAACCATACTGCAGCGCCTGACGCTGGGTCTCCACCGCGGCCTGGAGTGCGCCGCGCCAGTCCTTCGGCTGGAAGGAGACGGTGAGGCGGGACAGGTGGGCGGAGCGGTAGACGTTCCCGATTCCGGCGGAGGCGCCCAGGAACGGCGGGTTCGGCGCGTGGGCCATGCGGGCGTATCGCCGGTTCAGCACGGCCAGGGCCAGGCTGCGGATGAAGTCTCGACGCTGCTTGGCCACGCTGTCGGGCATGGTGTCGAAGGGGGTGATCCAATCCACCGTGATCGAGGGGCCGACGCCGTTGCGGACCACCAGTTGGGTCGCCGGGCCGCGGGCCACGGGCGCGCCGAGGTCGGGGGCTCGCGTCTCGGGTCCGACCGGCTTCCAGTCCGAGAAGCGATCCTTGATCTCGCGCTCTATGGTGGCCGGGTCGATGTCGCCGGTCACCACCAGGGTGGCGCGGTCGGGACGGTAGTTGGCGCGATAAAACTCGCGGATCAGGCTGACCGGCGCGGTCCTGACGATGTTGACCTTGCCGATGGGCAGCCGGTCGGCGGCGAGCTGGCCTTTCAGCTGGAAGCCCATCCGGGCCTTCAGCGCTTCGTAGTCGGGCGTGTCGCGCAGCCGCTCCTCCGACAGCACCACCCCCCGTTCGGGCTCCAGCGCTTCTGGCTTCAACAGCAGGTCGCCGCCGATCTCGCGCAGCAGCAGCAGGCCCTGGCTGACGGTGGCGCTGTCGTTGTGGGGGAGATCGAACTGGTAGACGGTGTCGGTGAACCCCGTCGCGGCGTTGGTGTCGGCCCCGAAGGCCAGGCCGAGCCGCTGTAGGATCTTGACCATCTCGTCGGGGCCGGGCGCGTGGGGCGTGCCCTTGAAGGCCATATGCTCCAGCACGTGGGCCAGGCCTTGTTGGTCGTCGCGTTCCTCCAGCGAGCCGGAGCCGATGCGAAGCCGCACCGAGACCTGGCCCTTCGGCGTCTCGTTGTGCTGGATGGCGTAGCGCATCCCGTTCGGAAGGGTCCCGAACACGATCGACGGATCGGCAGGCAGGTCGCTGTAGCTCTGCGCCCAGACCCGGTCGCGCTGGGCGAGGGAGAGCGCTGGCGGTTGGGCGGCGGCCGGCATGGCGAGGACGAGGGCGGCGCTCGCGATCAGCGCCAGGCGTGCAGAACGGCTCATCGAGACCCTGGATGGCGGATACGCGCGCAGGTGGCGCGCGCACCTGTCCGCTCAGCCTGGATTCAGGCTTTTTGCGGGTGGGGCGCGGGGGTGCGGCGACACACCCCGCAATACGGGATCAGTTGCTGCTGCTGTCGACCACCTGGAAGGTGGCGGTGTTGCCGATGGCGCTTGACGCGCCCGACACCGAGGTCACCCCGAAGGTATTGGTGGTCGCGCTGGCGTGGACCGAACCGGTGTTCACCTGTTTGTTCCGGGTCGACACGACGCCGTTGCACGAGGGGCAGGCGTAGGCCGAGGCCGCGTTGCCCACGCCGGTGGCGCTGACCGTCGCCTCGCCGCCCGCGCCGCCGCCGGTGCTGCTGGTCAGGCTGGCGCTGATGGTGATGGCGCCGTTGTTAGTCTGGTCGTTGGCGAGCCCGGTATAGGAGCCGGCGTTGGCCACCACCACAGAGTTGCCCACCCCGTAGGCCGTGGCGGTCGTATTACCCGACCATTGTCCGACCGTGCCGCTGGCGTTGGCGGAGATTGCGCCCTCATTATCCTGGGTGGCGGTGACTAGGGTGGCGTAGCTGTCGGAGACGATATTGGCGTTATTGCCGGTCGCCGTGGCGGCCGTGGCGAAATTGCCCGCCGTATTCTGCGTGGCGGTGACCGCGGCGTCGGTGGAGGCGCCGGTCTGGCTCTGCGCGACGGTCAGGGTCACCGGCGAGTTGGTGGTGTCGGCTTCCACGTCGTTGGCTACCGCGGTGGCGGTGAAGGTCGCCGTCCCGGCGTTGTTGGAGGTGGCGTTGGTCTGGGCGCTGACCACCCCGGTGTTCGACTGGTTGGAGGTGGCGTTCAGCGAACCGTTAGTGACGTTCCAGCCCTGGGTATTGCCGATCGCCGTGCTGGAGGCGGACACCACGTCGGAATAGCCGTCGAGGTTTGCGAAGGTGGTCGCGTTGGTTCCCGCCCCATTGTTGGTCTGGGTGGTGGTCCCGGTGACGGCGGCTCCGTAGGTTCCTGCCGTGGCCGTGTTCCCGGTGGCCGTTGTGGCGGTGACGAAGGACGGTCCGGCGTCGCCGTTGAGGGTGGCGGTGGCCTGGGCGCTGGTCTGCCCGCTCATCTGCTGGGTGGATTCGAAGTCCACCGCCCCGCCCTGGCCGACGGCCGTGGCGCTGTTGCCGATTGCAGTGGTGGCGGCGCTCGCCCCGTCGGTGGCGGTCTCGACATCCAGTCTCTGCCCGGCGACGACGTCGCCGAGCTGGATCTGGGTGTTAAGCGCCTGACTGCCCTCGGGCGAGGTCTGGCTAGTAGCGGCCCCGCAGAGCGACAGGAACGCCAAGATCGCGATTGGCGTCCCAACGGTTAGGCTCTTGGCGCGTCTGCCCATTGTTCTGATCCAGGTTGTTGTACGCGGGATAGTAGCCGCCGGTCAGGCCGGTGGTGGTGGGCGTGCCGAGGGGGTCCGCGCCGGTGGAGAGGCAGGCCTGGGGGCCCGGCGCGCCGTAGAGGTTGGCCATCATCTCCAGCACCGAGCGCTCGATGATGGCGCGCACGGCGAGCTGGATCGGCTCAAGGCCGCCTTCGCCGGCCGAGACGTCGATCACATTGCTGCCGAAAAACTTGAACAGGCCCAGGCCGACTTGCCGGCCGATGATCTGCTTCTGGTAGGAGACCACGTCGACCACTTCCATGGTCTTGGTCTCGACCAGGCGAAGGTCCACGCCTACGTTCATCACGTAGAGTTGGCCGGTGGCGACGCCAGTGCCCTGGGTGGCGTTCTGCTTGCCGCCCTCGGCGTCCACGCCGGAGGAGCGGATGTTGTAGTTCAGCTCGGTGACGCCGCCGATCAGATAGAAGTCCGACCCCGGCACCTGGCCGGCCATGATCTTGCGGTAGGGCAGGGGGCCCTCGGGACCGGCGCCGTCCGGCATGTCCGGGGTGTCGGAAATCAGCTTGTTGTTGGCGTACTTGAGCTCAAGCTCGGAGACGCTGGTGTCGTAGCGCTCCACCAGCGGGGCGCCGGCCTTGGCCAGGGCCGAGATCGCCATCAGCGAGGCGCCTTGGGTGATTTCCCGCCCGCCGTTGTCCTCGGCCTTGCCGGTGTAGTCGGCGATGCGGCCCACGGCGATCCGCGGTGCGCGCACGCCATAGTGCTGGGCGTACTGCGACAGGCAGACCAGGGCGGCGGAATAGGGCGTCGGGTTCGCGGTCACCGGCGCGTCGCCGATGGGGCGGGCGTAGTTGCCGTTGGGCCCGGCCACCGGCGATACGCAGCCGGACAGGGCGACCGCGGCCGCGCTGGCCATGGCGACGATCCTGGACCGCCGCCCGAAAGCGGCCACGACGAGGCCAGAGGCCATGCTGTTATTGGCCGCCATCGAGGTTCACCTTCCCATTGAGGGTCGTCGTCGCCGAGATATTGCCGGTGTTGGTCTGGGTCGCGTTGACGACGACGGTGTTGTTGTTGCCCGAGACGTTGACGCTCAGGTTGTTGCCGATAGCCGTGGCGCTGCCCATCGCGCCTGCGCCGGAAAAGGTGTCGCTGGCCCCGCCCACGCTCAGGTGGCTGAACACGCTGTTGTCGGCGCCCGCCTGGATCACGCCGTCGGTGATCACCAGGTTGCCGTTGGCGTCGCGGGTGTTGACGTTGACCGGTTGCTCGAAGCCGCTGAGGCCGGTGCCGCCATAGCCCGCCTTGAAGGCCGACAGGGTGCTGGAGGCGCTCTGCGCCAGGGCCGCGCTGCTCAGCGCCAGGGTTCCGGCCCCGATCGATCCGGCGAGGACGAGGCGCTTGAGCAGCGTGCGCCGGCGTGCGGCGGCATTGTCTCTGTGCATCGCGGCTCGCTCCGACTTCCGACCGTGGGGCGAGGATTAAGGGCCGCCCCGGACTCTGAATTCGGGCCGGAGGACCGCGCAGAGCGCCGTCAGCCTTTCCGAAGTGTCCCGAAACAAAGCAGAGCAACGTAAATAATGGGTAAGCTTGACGACTCTGACGTGCAGCGCGCGAACCTCGCGACGGGGATGTTCCGTGGCTGGACCCGGCGACGGTTGCGCCCGGCTTCTCCCCGTTGCATCAGGGTTCTCCTTATCGTCTGGAGGCTTCAGACTGTACCCGCCCAACCCTGAAGGCGTCCCGTCGCCGCGGCGAGAACCTTTCTTCAATGCGCCGTGGCCGCTGCTGGTGATCGTGGCCAGCATTCTTGGAGGCTATGCGATCCAGAGCCTCAGCGGGAATTCCGAATCAGCAATGCGCGACCTGGGCTTTTCGCCGGCGGAGTTGCGCGACGGCCGGTGGAGCGGCCTGGTGACCGCTCTCTTTATCCATGGCGGTTGGATGCATGCGATCCTGAACGCGGTGGGCGCGCTCGCTTTCGGTGCGCCGGTGGTGCGCCTGTTCGGGTCAGGAGGGCGCGGTGTCATCGGCTTCTTCGCCTTCTATCTAGTATGTGGCGTGCTCGGCAGCCTGGGCTTCGCCCTGGTCCGCTGGGGATCGCCCGACGTACTGATAGGGGCGTCCGGCGCGGTGTCCGGCCTCATGGGCGCGGCGTCGCGCCTGGCGGACCGGGGGGAGGGGCTTTCACCTTTCCTCAGCCGGACGGTCGTCGGCATGGCGGTTGGCTGGATCGTGGTGAACCTGCTGATCGCGTTCACCGGCGTGGATGTCGGCCAGGGAGGCCAGCCGGTGGCCTGGGAGGCCCACCTGTTCGGCTATGCCGCGGGCCTGTTCATGCTGGCGCCCGTGGCGGGGCTGGCCGGCGTGCTGTCCGACCGGAGGCGGTGAAATCGTTGCCGCTGCGAAACAATGACTCGTCTGCGAGGTTGCCGCCGCTGACGGTTTGCGAGACCCTCCTTGTCCAAGTGGCGCCGATCAACGTGCGCGCAGGGAGAGAAACGGCATGCTGATCACTGAAATCCTCAAGTCCAAGGGCGATCTGGTGTTCACGATCTCGCCCGATGAAAAGGTGGCTGACGCGGTCGCCCTGCTGGATCAGCGGCGGGTCGGGGCTCTGGTGGTCCTGAGCGCCAAGGACCGGGTGGTCGGCATATTCTCGGAGCGGGACGTGGTGCGCACCGTAGCCAGGGATGGGGCTGCCGGCCTGTCCCATGCCGTGGAGGCGGTGATGACGCGTGACGTCATCTTCGCGGAGCAGGGCGAAACGGTCGATTCCCTGCTGAGCCGGATGACCGACCGCCGCATCCGCCACCTGCCTGTCTGCGAGGGGGGGCGGCTCGTGGGTTTGGTGTCGATCGGGGACCTGGTGAAATCCAAGATCGCCGAGACCATGGCCGAGGCGCAGAGCCTCAAACAGTATATCGCCGCGGGCTGATCACCCTTCGGGGTGGAAATGACGCTTGCGTGACGGCGGGCAGGGGCCTATATGCCCCCTCCTCGCGGCGGCGGGCTTTGAAACGCCCGCTGCACTGACGATTGGCTCTTGATTTCGGTCAAGGTTGTCGGTAGGTTCCGCGCTTCCAATCGAATCGTTCCGGACCTGGGAGGGTAGCCCCTCGGCGGCCCTGGGCGTTTCTTTGTCGCTTGTGCCCTGGTTTCGGGGGATGCGACGGGGCCTCTTCGGAGGTGGTTGACTTCCGGAGTGGCGGTCTGTAGATCGCCCCTCCCGCCAAGTCGGGCGCAAAGCGACGAACTGAATTTCCAAAAGAAATTCAGTTGACAGCGGGTCGGAGCAAAGTAAAAGCGCCGCTCTCTTGCTGGTCCGGCAAGTAAAGGCCGGCAGCTGATTTCCGGAAGGAAGTTAGTTGACAGCAAGTCTGAAGCGATTAGTTATTCGCTTCCGTCGGCCGGACGAAAAATGGCCAACTGGTTCTGAAAAGAACTTGTTGACACGGAAAAATGAGCTGCTAAATAGCCGCTCTCGCCGACATCGGGCGCTAAACGATGGGCCGGCTAGCCGGTCGGGTCTTTGACATTGTTGGATGGAAAGAGAAACGCAGGCGGCGGCGTTCTGGCGATAAGCTTCGGGCTTATCAAAAATGAACGCTGACGAATGCGGTCTCTTGAAGACACCATGAATATGGACTGTCTGGCTTTCGGGTTGGATGGTTTATGTGATTGGGAACTCGTCAAGATACTACGCATAACTACGCCG
>JBARAK010000114.1:0-4380 GCA_049791955.1 Caulobacteraceae bacterium | reverse complement strand
GCCAAGCGATGGCGACCTCGTCCGGGGCGATCATGCCGGCGCGCGCGCCCGCCTCGATGGACATGTTGCAGACCGTCATGCGGCCTTCCATGTCCAGGGCCCGCACCGCCTCGCCGGCGTATTCCAGCACCGCACCGGTGCCGCCGCCGAAGCCCAGCTCGGCGATGATCGCCAGCACCAGGTCCTTGGCCGAGACGCCCTTGGACAGGCGTCCGTCGACGTTGATCCGAACCGCCTTGGCCTTGCGCTGCAGCAGGGTCTGGGTGGCCAGCACGTGGCCGACCTCGGAGGTGCCGATCCCGAACGCCAGCGCCCCGAAGGCGCCGTGGGTGGCGGTGTGGCTGTCGCCGCAGACCACGGTCATACCCGGCTGGGTCAGGCCCAGCTCCGGACCGATGACGTGGACCACGCCCCGGTGGGGGCTGTCCCAGCCGTAGAGCCGTACGCCATGGGCCGCGCAGTTGCGCTCCAGCTGGGTGACCTGGTTCTTGGCCTGGGCGGTGGCGTAGGGCCGTTCGCCGTCGGGGCCGGGCGGCAGGGTCGGGGTGGAGTGGTCCATGGTGGCCACGGTCCGGTCCGGCCGGCGCACCTTGCGGCCGAGCTCTTCCAGCGCCGAGAACGCCTGGGGCGAGGTCACCTCGTGCACCAGGTGCAGGTCGATGTAGAGCACGGCGGGGCGCTCGGTGGTCTCGGGCTCGACGACGTGGGCGTCGAAGACCTTGTCGTACAGAGTTTTCGGCATGGTCGGGTGCTGGGTCATTGCAGGTCTAGTGCGTCAGGACGGCGTGCTTGGTGTGGCTCACGGCGGCGGAAGCGTCGCCATGGACCGGCTCGAGCCAGCCCCAGCGGTCCTCGGTGATCCCGCTGAACAGGCCATGGAAGGCCTCCTGCAGCCGGTGGGTGATCGGGCCACGGCCGCCACAGCGCACGGTGATTGCGTCCACCGAACGGATCGGGGTGATCTCGGCGGCGGTGCCGGTCATGAAGATCTCGTCGGCGAGGTAGAGGGCCTCGCGCGGCATGGCCTGCTCGATCACCGGAATGGCCAAGGTCCCCGCCAGTTTGATCACCGCGTCGCGGGTGATGCCCTGCAGGATCGAGGACGAGGAGGGCGGCGTCATCAACTGGCCGTCCTTGATCACGAACAGGTTCTCGCCGGCGCCTTCCGAAAGGCGTCCGTCCGTCCCGAGCCCGATGCCCTCGGCGAAGCCGCGGTCGCGCGCCTCGCGCCCGATCAGGTAGCTGGAGAGATAGTTGCCGCCGGCCTTGGCGGCGGTGGGCACGGTATTGGGCGCCAGGCGGAACCAGGAGGAGATGCAGACGTCCACACCCTTCTCCAGACCTTCCTCGCCCAGGTAAGCGCCCCAGGGGAAGGCCGAGATGGCCACGTCTACCGGCGCATGGCCGGGCTTCGGCACCACGCCCATGCCGCATTCGCCCAGGAAGGCGACGGGGCGGATATAGGCGCCTTTCAGTCCGTTGGCGGCGGTGACCGCCTTGCAGGCCGCGATGATCTCCGCCTCGCTGAACGGGGGCTGGTAGCCGTAGATGCGCGCGGAATCGAAGAAGCGGCGGATGTGGTCGGTGAGGCGGAACACCATCGGCCCCTGGGGCGTGTCGTAGACCCGGATGCCCTCGAACACCGAGGTGCCGTAGTGGAGGCCGTGGCTCATCACATGCACCGTGGCGTCGCCCCAGGGCTTGATCTCGCCATTCATCCAGATGTGTTCGGCCAAGGGCTTCATCATTCGTACGCCTGGTTGGCGGGGCTGGAGCGCGCCCCGACGGGGTGGGTCTGTAGGTCTATGGGACGATAACAGGTCAAGAAAAAGCCCGCTGCGGCGGACCGGAGCGGGCGTCTGGGGAGGGGCGCTTTGCCCGCTGCCTCAAGAGGACGTCACGCTCCGGCGGTCCGGGCGAGCACGGCTGCGCGTACGCCGGCGAGAAGGCCGGCGGCGGCGAAGGTGCTAAGTCGAAGGGCGGACAGCGCCATGACAGGTCCCGGTCGGGCAGGTTGGATATCGGTTCTCTAAAACACCATTCCCGCGGCGACGCAAACGCGTTTGCGGGCTTTCAGAGAAATAACCGTGCTCATTTCGCACCCGCTGTCCCTCATATGGGGCACAAACTTGCGCTTGACGCCTCGCTGGCGCTTGCCTCGCGAAGGCGTTTGCGGCATGACGGACCTATGACCGCCTTCGGACCCGAAGCGACCTTTTCCCTGCGCGCACCGCGCAGCGAACCCGGCTGCAGGGTCCTCGGCCTCCTTCGACTTACCCGCCCCTGAGCGGACCGCCGGGCCTCGCGCCCGAGCGCTCAGGGGATCCGCCCACCGGGCGAACGAAGCAGCAGGCGAAACCTTTTCCAGGCGATCACACCCCATGACCATCCAGCACCCTAACTTCGGCGCCATCGCCGACGACCGCGTCATCATATTCGACACCACCCTGCGCGACGGCGAGCAGTCGCCGGGCTTCTCCATGACCCTGACCGAGAAGGTCCGCATGGCCGAAGCCCTGGCGGAACTGGGCGTGGACGTGATCGAGGCGGGCTTCCCCATCGCCTCCAACGACGATTTCGAGGCCGTGCGCCGCATCGCCGAGGTGGTGCGCGGGCCGGTGATCGCGGGCCTGAGCCGCGCCGCGCCCGGCGACATCGTCCGGGCCGCCGAAGCGCTGAAGGGCGCCGAGCGCCGGCGCATCCACACCTTCATCTCCACCAGCGCGCTGCACATGAAGTACAAGCTGCGCATGGAGCCGGAGGCGGTGCTGGAGGCGGTGACCAGCTCGGTCACCCTGGCCCGCCAGCATTCTGAGGACGTGGAGTGGTCGGCCGAGGACGGCACCCGCACCGACCTCGAGTTCCTGTGCCGCGCGGTCGAAGCCGCCATCAAGGCCGGCGCGACCACCATCAACATCCCCGACACCGTGGGCTACGCCGTACCCGAGGACCTGAGGCGCATCTTCTCCACCCTGCGCGAGCGGGTGCCGGGTGCGGACGCGGTGATCTTCTCCGCTCACAACCACAACGACCTGGGGCTGGCGGTGTCCAACACCCTGGCGGCCATCGACGGCGGCGCCCGTCAGGTCGAGGGCGCGATCAACGGCATCGGCGAGCGGGCGGGCAACTGCTCGATCGAGGAGGTGGTCATGGCCATGCGCACCCGGCCGGACGCCTATCCCCACATCCACAACATCGAGACCACCAATATCCTGAAGACCTCGCGCCTGCTGTCGACCATCACCGGCTTCGACGTGCAGCCGAACAAGGCCATCGTGGGCCGCAACGCCTTCGCCCACGAGAGCGGCATCCACCAGGACGGCATGCTGAAGAACGCCGCCACTTACGAGATCATGACGCCGGAAAGCGTCGGCTGGACCAAGTCCAACCTGGTGCTGGGCAAGCATTCCGGCCGCGCCGCCTTCCGCGACAAGCTGGTCCAGCTGGGTTACGGCGAGATCGGCGACAACCGCCTGAACGAAGCCTTCCGCCGCTTCAAGGACCTGGCCGACCGCAAGAAGACGGTGTTCGAAGACGACATCATCGCCCTGATCGACGAGACCGTGGTGCGCGAGCACGAACGCGTCCGCTTCGTCAGCCTGGAAGTGCGGGCCGGCTCCAAGGGGCCGTCGCGCGCCGAGCTGGAACTGGTGGTCGACGGCGTCGCCCACGTGGCCGAGGCCCAGGGCGACGGCCCGGTGGATGCGGCCTTCAAGGCCATCCGCACCGTCTTCCCGCACGAGTCGACGCTGGCGCTGTTCTCCATCGGCGCCGTCACCGAAGGCACCGACGCCCAGGCCCGCTGCACCGTGCGCCTGGAGGAGAACGGCCGCCTGGTCGACGGACAGGGGGCCGACACCGACACCATCGTCGCCGCGGTGCTGGCCTATGTGCACGCGCTCAACAAGCTGCTGGTGAAGCGCGAGCGCCGCGAACCCGAGGCGATGTCGGCCTGATTTTCCCTCCTTCCCTGCGAAGCGGGGGAGGAGGTATTCAGCCGCTTCGCACCGGCGCGCAGTTCGGCGTAGAACACCCGCGATGTCCTTCGTCGCCCGTGTCCTGCTGCCGCTGCCCCTGCCTGAGGCGTTCGACTACGCGGTTCCCGAGGAGATTTCCCTGGCTGTCGGCGACCACGTGGCCGCCCCGCTCGGCCCACGGATGGTCCGCGGGGTGGTGACGGAGCTGCGCGATGCGCATGGCGTCAATCGTCCGCTCAAGCCGATCTCCGCGCGCCTGGAAGACACCGCCCTGCCGGCCAACACCCTGGCGTTCGTGGACTGGGCCGCCCGCTACGCCTGCGAACCGCCGGGCGAGGCCCTGGCCATGGCGTTGCGCGGCCTGCGCGCGCGTCAGCCGGCGCCTGAGCGACTGGTGCAGGCC
>JBARAK010000113.1:0-4655 GCA_049791955.1 Caulobacteraceae bacterium | reverse complement strand
GTTCGCCGCCCGCGCCCTGGCGCTCGGCGCGCCGGTGGCGCCCAGCGACCTGTTCAGCCTCACCGCCGATCCGCCCGAAGCTGTGCGGCTGAGCCTGGGCGTGTTCCCGACCCGCGAGGGCCTGGAGCGCGGCCTGGAGGTGCTGCGGGACCTGCTCCTGCACCCGGAAACGCCAGGCTCTCCATAAAGCCGGCGCTCCGATTGTATGGATCGCTGTAGGGGTTCGCCGCGCCCGCGCACGGGTCCATATCGTCCGCGACAGGAGAGCCCCCATGGCCGTCGTTGAAACCCATGCCCGAAGCCTCAGCGACGGCGTTCGCCGGGGGATGATGGGGCGCTGCCCCAACTGCGGCCAGGGCCGCCTGTTCAGCGGCTATCTCAGCGTCGAGCCGACCTGCGAGGCCTGCGGCCACGATCTGGCCCGCTATCGCGCCGACGACGGCCCGGCCTATGTCACCATCCTGCTGGTCGGCCACCTGATCGTGGCCCCCCTGCTCTGCTTCCGCTTCATCTGGACCTGGAACCCGGTGCTGGTGGTGGCCCTGACCTGCTCCGGCGTGCTGGCCGCGACCCTGGCGATCCTGCCGCGGGTCAAGGGCGGCTTCATCGGCGCGCTGTGGGCGACCAACGCCAATCCCCTCCAGTAGCCGACCCGCTTCCCTCCCCCCTCTTTCCTTCCCAAGGAGTTCCCATGTCGTGTCCGCCGCTGCCCCCATTCACCGAGGAAACCGCCAAACAGAAGGTCCGTGGGGCCGAGGATGGCTGGAACAGCCGCGATCCGGCCAAGGTCGCGCTGGCCTACACCCCCGACAGCCGCTGGCGGAACCGGGCCGAGTTCATCACCGGCCGCACCGAGATCGAGGCCTTCCTGACCCGCAAGTGGGCCAAGGAACTGGACTACCGCCTGATCAAGGAACTGTGGGCCTTTACCGGAAACCGCATCGCCGTGCGCTTCGCCTACGAGCACCACGACGATAGCGGAAACTGGTTCCGCGCCTACGGCAACGAGAACTGGGAGTTCGACGAGGACGGGCTGATGCGCCGCCGCATCGCCAGCATCAACGACCACCCCATCGCGGAGACCGACCGCCTGTTCCACTGGCCGCTGGGCCGCCGTCCCGACGACCACCCCGGCCTGACCGAACTCGGGCTGTAGGAAGCCCCTCCCTGCGGTTACCGCGCCCCTAGCCCGGCGGGATAGGGGCGCTTCCGCTTGAGCAGGTCGCGCAGGTAGCCGCGCACGGGCGCGTCGTAGAACCGGTAGGCCAGCCAGCTCACCGCGATGGCGACGAGGATGAAGGCCAGCACCGCCGGCGTCGCCGTCCGCCCCGCGCCTTCGCCCAGCGCCCAGGGCGCCAGCCTGCCCCCCGCCAGCAGCAGCGCCGCCTGCAGCACGTACAGCGGGTAGGATATCTCGCCGCTGAACACCAGCAGCCGCCGGCTGGTCGCGCCCGCCGGGTCGTTGGAGGCGCCCGCCAGGATCAGCAGCGGGAAGATCGCGATCACCTCGACCGGATCGACCAGCCGGCGGCTCCCCGGCACGAGGAACAGCGCCACCGGCGCCAGCGCGACCAGCAGTGCGGGCAGCTTCGGCACGCGCCAGCCGGCCTTCCAGAGCCGGAAGACCATCACCCCGGCGAAGAACGAGAACGTCACCCGGATCACCCCGCCCGCCTTGGTGGCGTAGTCCGATCCCAGGTCCAGCGACCCGCGGTGGAAACACTCGCCGACCAGCACCACCCCGCTGACCACCAGGATCGCGATCAGCACGCGCATCGACAGCAGCCGGGCGAGGAAGGCGTAGGCGAGGTTGGCGATCAGCTCGTACAGCAGCGACCAGGCCGGCGGATTGTAGGGATAGAGCGCGCCCAGGTTGGCCTTGCCCGCAGCGCTCGGCCCCGGCAGGAACACCAGCGCCAGCGGGACCGCCGCCCCCAGGCCCAGGTCCGGCCGCAGCGCCAGGCACAGCAGCGTCCCCAGGATGTAGAGCGGATACAGCCGCACCAGCCGCTGCAACATGAACCAGCGCCCGGCGGAGGCCGACACCAGCCGGTGGTGGTTGGAATAGGCCAGGACGAAGCCGCTCAACGCGAAGAACAGGTCGACAGCGAGATAGCTGCCCGGAATGCTCCAGCGCGCGGTCAGCGGGATATGGCGCAGCAGCACCGCCACCGCCGCGATCCCCCGCATGCCGTCGAGCGTA
Organism: Caulobacteraceae bacterium; assembly: GCA_049791955.1. Taxonomy (GTDB): domain Bacteria; phylum Pseudomonadota; class Alphaproteobacteria; order Caulobacterales; family Caulobacteraceae; genus CAHJWH01. Next base: position 2,452 of record JBARAK010000113.1, on the reverse strand, counting down.
TGGAAGACACGCTTATGGGCGTCGGCCCCGATGACGTCCGTCACACAAACTCCCGATCCAGACGCCCCGCTGCACTGCAACATCCCCCGGCGCCGGTTGCAAGCTGTGCAGTGGGGGTTTGGCGGGCGGGACGGGCGAACGCCTACGCCCCAACCCTCCGCCCAAACGTATCGAGCGCATCCACGACCGCGGCGATCACGGCGGGCCAGTCTTCCGGTCCGGGCTGGCGGAATTGGCGTAGCGTCGGATACCAGATGCTGTCGTCGGTCCCGAGCCCCCAGCGCCAGTCGGGGTTGAAACGGTTCAGCAGCCAGACCGGATGTCCCAGCGCGCCGGCCAGGTGCGCCACCGCGGTGTCGACGCTGACGACCAGGTCCAGCTCGGCGACCAGCGCGGCCGTATCGGCGAAATCGCCGATCTCGTCGGTCCAGTCCCGGATCGGCGCGCCGGCCGGGATCTGCGCTCGCGCGTCGCCTTTCTGCAGGGAGACGAAGCAGGTGTCCGGCGCCGCCAGCAGGGGAGCCAGCAGGGCGAACGGGATCGAACGGCTGTGGTCCTTCAGGTAGGCGGGGTTGCCGGCCCAGGCGATGCCGATCCGGCGTCCGGGCGCCTCGGCCAGCCGGGCGCGCCACCGTTCACGCAAGGCCGGATCGGCGCTCAGATAGGGCGTGGTCTCCGCAAGCCTCGACCGGTCGATCCCAAGGCGGAACGGCAGGCTCATCAGCGGCAGGTGGGCCGCGACCGGCGGGGGCGGATCCAGCGGCGATACGATGGCCTCCGGGCCATCGAGCGTCTCGAACAGCCGGTGCAGCGCCGGAGGCGCCTCCAGTATCACGCGCGTCAGCTTGGCGGCCTCCGCCACGAAACGGCAGAATTGAATCGTATCCCCGACGCCCTGCTCGGCATGCACCAGGATCGGCGCCTGCGTGGCCTCGCCGGTCCAGCGCGGCATGGAGAGGGATCGGCGCTTGATTTCGGGAAGTTCATCGCGCGCTTCGAACATCGCCCAGCCCTCGGCGTCCCGCCCACTGATGAGACAGAACGTGGCGATGGCGTAGCGCGCCAGGGGGTCGGCGGGCGCGAGGCGCAGGGCTTCCCTGGCCAGCCGTTCGGCCGCCTCGTAGTCGCCCAGCGCGAGCATCGCCTCGTTATAGTTCATGAGCAGGTCCACGGTGGCGGGCGTCGACCGCAGCGCGGCGCCGTAACAGTCGGCCGCCTCCCTGGCCCGGCCAAGCTGACGCAGCGCATTGCCAAGGTTCGCGTGCGCCTCGCCAAACCCGGGATTGACCTGCAGCGCCTTGCGGCACGCCTCCTCGGCCTGGTCCAGCTTGCCCAGTTCCCGCAGGGCGTTGCCGAGGCTCGACCAGGCTTCGGCCAGATCGGGCTGCAGCCGCGTGGCCTCGCGGAAGACAGGGACCGCATCGGCGAACCGTCGCTGCGTGACCAGAACCGAGCCCAGGTTGACCAGGTAGGGCGGTGTACGCGGCCGCAGCGCCAAGGCTTGCCGAAGGTGTTTCTCCGCCTCCTTGACTTGTCCGGCCTGAGCCAGCGCAACCCCCAGCAGGTTCATCGCATCGGTCTGGCGCGGCTCAAGCGCGAGGACATTGCGGCACAGCCGGATCGCCTCCTGCACCTCCCCCTGCTGATGGCGGCGCACGGCCTGCTGCAGGGTCGAAGCGATCAGTACGCTCATGGGATTTCCGCCCTCACGCAAGATGCGGTGGATAGGCGCGTCTGTCGCCCAGCATGATGACAAGGGACCAATCGCTATTACGACATCGGGCGATGGGATCGGGACTCGACCGCGCTCAAGCGGGAGATTGGAGGCCCAGCCAGGATTTGAACCTGGATATGAGAGCCTTGCAGGGCTCCCCGCGTAGACATTCCGCCACCGGGCCGCCCCATCCTTATAGAGGGGTTTCCCTAACGGGACGTGTCCCTCAGGTGAGGATGCAGTCCCGCGGCTCCAGCGGCGGAGGCGGGACCTCGCCCAGGGCGCAGAGCACGTCGCGCTCGACTGTGCGCACCAGGGCGTCCAGCGGGAGGTCGTTGGGGTCCAGGCCGAACGGGTCCTCCAGCTCGTCGCCCAGCGCGTCCAGGCCGAAGAAGGTGTAGCCGACCACCGCCACGATCAGCGGGGCGAACAGGCCGAAGGTCCCGACCAGGCCGAACGGCAGCATCAGGCAGAACAGATAGGCCGTGCGGTGCAGCAGCAGGCTGTAGGCGAACGGCACGGGCGTGCCCTTGATCCGCTCGCAAGACCCCTGGGCATGGCTGAGCGCGTTCAGCCGCTCCTCCAGCAGCTTGTAGCGCCAGCCGTCGATCTGTCCGGCGGCGAGCAGGTCCAGGCACGCCTGGCCGGCGTCGGCGAGGATGGCGTCGCAGGCGTTGCGGCCCTCCCCGACCTGGGCTGCGGTCCAGGCGGCGGCCGCCGGGGCCGGATCGGCCTCGC
>JBARAK010000112.1:0-11874 GCA_049791955.1 Caulobacteraceae bacterium | reverse complement strand
GCCCAGGCCGAGGCCGCCTGCTGGCCAAGGTCGGCGGCGCTGAGCACCGTCACCGGGCCGTGTTCGGCCAGGCGAAGCGCCGTGCTGAGCCCGGCCGCTCCGGCGCCCACGACAATGGGCGCACCGTTGCTGTGCGTGGTCATGACAGCCGCCTCAGATCGCCAGCATCCGCTCCACCGCGCGGCGGGCGCGGGCGGAGACCTCGGGGTCGACCAGGACCTCGGTGGTCATGGTCTCCAGCGAGCGGCGGATGCCCTTCAGGGTGATCCGCTTCATGTGCGGGCACAGGTTGCAGGGGCGCAGGAATTCGGTCTGCGGGTTGAGCGCCGCGATGTTGTCGGCCATCGAGCACTCGGTGATCAGCACCGCCTTCTCGGGCTTGCGGCCGGAGATGTAGTCGGCGATGCCGGCGGTGGAGCCGGAGTAGTCGGCCGCCGCGATCACCTCGGGCGGGCACTCGGGGTGGGCCAGCACCACCACGCCCGGCATGGCGTCGCGGTATTCGGCGATGTCCTGGGGCGTGAAGCGCTCGTGCACCTCGCAGGCCCCGTCCCAGGTGATCATCTCGATCCCGGTCTCGCGCCCGATGTTGGCGGCCAGGTACTTGTCCGGGATCATGATCACCCGGTCGACGCCCCATTCGCGGACCACCGTCTCCACGACCTTGCGGGCGTTACCGGAGGTGCAGCAGACATCGGTCTCGGCCTTCACCTCGGCGGAGGTGTTGACGTAGGTCACCACCGGTATGCCCGGATGCTTGGCCTTCAGCGCCCGCACGTCGGCGGCGGTGATGCTTTCGGCCAGGGAGCAGCCGGCGCGGGCGTCGGGGATCAGCACCGTCTTGCCGGGGTTCAGGATCTTGGCGGTCTCGGCCATGAAGTGGACGCCGGCCAGCACGATCACCGAGGCGCTGGTCTTCTCCGCCTCGCGCGCCAGGGCCAGGCTGTCGCCGACGATGTCGGCCACGCCGTGGTAGATTTCCGGGGTCTGGTAGTTGTGGGCGAGCACGATGGCGTCGCGCTCACCTTTCAGGCGCTCGATGGCGGTCGCATCGTCTGCGAAGCTGTCCCACTCGAACTTGGGGATCTGGCCGCGCACCCGGGAATAGAGTTCGGCGGCGTCGATCAGGCGCTTCGGCGCCTGGGAGCGGGTTGCGAGGGCGAACGACATACAGCGCTTCCTAGCTTATGCTCTAAATGAGCATTTCAGGGGCGGCGTCCCCACGGAGCGACCGTCCTTCCCAGCCCAGTTATGCTAGCTATGAGTACAAGGCAAGGGCGCCGATCGCAAAACTTTCAGGGGCGATGGGCGCAGCCGGAGGATGGCGTGTTTTGGGTCACAGGTGTGTCCCGGGAAGCGTCAGCTCCCGCGCTTCTTGAAGCAGGCGCAGCAGGGTGGGCATCCCGTCGGCGCGTTCCATCTGGCGGCTGCTGAACTCGACGCCGAAGGTCTCTTCGACGGCGAACAGGATGTTGACCATCGCCACCGAGTCCCAGCCCCGCAGGTCGGCGGCGCGGGTCTCGGGGCCCACCAGGGCGCCGGCCGGGCCGACTTCCCCCCGGACGATGTCCAGCAGCTGGTCGAGGTCGGAAGCCATAGCGGCGGTCACGCGGCGGTTTCCCCGCTCAAGCGGTCGGGTGGAACGGGGGCGGCGAGGGCGCGGGCCTTGTCCAGGATCGGCAGCCAGTGCTGGCTGGTCCAGGTCATGCCGTTCTCATAGGTCGCCAGCGAATCGATGTCCGCGACCAGCAGCCCGTCGTTCATGCGTTGGACCCGGCCCACATGGATGGGCTCCAGCGCCGGGCGTACCCACAGCAGGGTGTTCGGACCCTTTCGGCGAAGCGCGGCGAGCAGGGACGAAGCCTCGCATTGGGTTACGGGGCGAAGGCTGCGGAACACGTAGGTGCGCCGGGCGGCGTGGACGTCCTCCAGGAATTTGCGCCTCAGCATGATGAGGCGGCGGTGTTCGCGCTGGAGAACCTTGCCGGGGTCGTCGGAAGCGACGCGGGCGAAGGTATGGGAGGCCGACCCGAACAGCCGGTGATGCAGGAGGTATTCCCCATCGTGGGCGGCTTTGAGTTCGAGGTTGGCGATGTCGTCCACGCCGGCGAGTTCATTGGCCAGGGTCGCGACGAGGCCGGGGACCGAGGTGTCCATCCACTTGAACAGGCCCGGCTGATCGACCCCCGCCGACTTCTGGAAATTGGCGAACTCGCAATTGTCGCCGAGGCTCTCGAACTGGCTCAGCAGCTCGATCTTCGAGGCGTTGCGATAATGGTGGATCGTCCTTCGCACCTCGCGCACGGCGCGGCGGGCGATGAGCAGGGGCGCCGCCTTCGAGCCGGGCGTGGGCAGCGTGACCGACATCCTCAGCCTTCCAACAGATCGAAGACGTCCGAGGGCCAGGACGCAGGATCGATCCCGTGCCATCGGAACAGGGCGAGCGCGATGCGTTCCAGGCCGAAGCCGACGCAGGCGGTATGGGCGATTTCGCCGTCGAGGGTGCGCAGGTCCAGCGTCTTGCCGAAATGGTCCAGGTGGGCGTTGAAGCTCATGCAGGCGGTCGGGGCCGCGGCGTCGGTGATGGGCACCTTCAGCTCGTACTTGAGCTGCTGGTTACGCTGACCCTGGCCCATGACGCCTGCGGCGCGGCCGAAGAAGGGGTCGTTGGCGGCGTCGAGCTCGGCTGGCAGGCGCAGGGCCTTCAGGAACGTCTGTCCGGTCTCCATCCACTGATCGCGGAAGGCGTGGACCTGTTCCGGCGCGCCGATCCGCACGAACTCGTGCATCTGGAAGGTCTGCATCCGGGCGGGGTCGACGGAGGGCTCGCGCCGGAAACAGTAGGACCGGACCTGGACCGTATAGCCGTCGGCGGGCACGGGACCGCGCGCGGCCATGACCGGATAGACCGGGTAGCAGCTGGCCGGGGTCAGCACGAGGTCGCTGGCGGTCTGCGCGCCGGTCCAGTCGCCGCCGGCGTCGTGGGTCTTCACCAGGTCGCGGTGGGTGCGCTCGTCGCCGCAGAAGCAGTGCACCGTGCCGAGCAGGTGCGGGAAATTGCGGAAATAGCCGATGCGCTCGAGGTCGCTGCGAGGCGTGACCGGGGGGAAACGCATCCGTTCCGTCCCGCGGCCGAACAGGCGATGGATGGCGCGAGACAAACCTTCTGTTGCAAACTCGAAGTCTTCGCCTCTGCCGAAAACGCCCTGGGCGCCGGTGGGGATCAGGGCGCGCGAATTGATCAGTTGCTCCGCAAGCCCTGGCGCTGTAGCTGTTTCAGGCACCGCTTCGCCCCGAATGGATCATCGGCCGCGCGGACTTCGGCGGTCGACCATGTTTCCACTCTGCAATAATCCACAGGCAACGCCAGGGGCCTGTTATGCGGCATTTGGCCTTTGCGGGTTCAGGCTGCGGCCAAATGGCTAAGCTTGAAGGGTTCAGCCCGCCCGCGACAGCGACAGCCGTGTGCCCGCCGCCGCGCGCTGGAGCAGCACTTCGCGGCGGAAGCGGACCAGGCGCGCGGGCCGGCCGCCGGTATCGGCCAGCTGTTCGCCGGTCTCTTCGATCAGGCCCTGGCTCTCGACCAGGCGGCGGAAGTTCTGCTTGTGCAGCCGCCGACCCGCCAGCGCCTCCACCGCCTGCTGGAGCTGGAGCAGGGTGAAGACGGGGGGCATCAGCTCGAACACCACCGGGCGGTATTTGATCTTGGCCCGCAGCCGCGACAGGCCGGTGGCCAGGATGCGCCGGTGGTCGTGGATCATCGGCTTGCCGGGATTGGGCAGCAGGCGATCAGGAGAGAGCGGCCGTGCGCGCGCCGCCTCGGGTATCAGCCCGGCTTCGTAGAGCAGTTCGTAGCGCTGCAGCGCAGCTTCCTCGTTCCAGGGCGCGCCTTCCAGCCCGAACATCAGTTCGGCGCGCAGGCGGCGGATGCGCCGGGTCTCGGCGTCGGCCGCCTCGGCCGCCCAGGCGTGCAGGCGCGGTGCGATCACCTCGGCGACGGTGTCGGCGCTCTCGTCGCGCCGATCTTCCCAGGGGAAGTAGAGATACCAGTCACGCCACGCCACGCCGGAATCCCGCTCGCCCTCGGCTTCGCGGGTCAGGGCCAGGTAGCTGAGGGCGATGGTGGGGGTGTCGGCGCCGGTGACGCGGTCCCGGTCGGCGAAGGTGTAGAGTTGTTCGACATAGCCGAGCGGGTGGTGGGTGGAGGCTTCCACCCAGGCGCGCAGGCCCAGTTCGAGCGTGCGGTGTTCCGGCTGGAACTGGCCGGAGGGAATGGCCTCGCCGTCGCGCACGGTGAGGACGCGTGGGCGGCCATGTGTGGCGGCGACGATCACCGCGGACAGTTCGATGGCGTAGCCGGCGTCGCTCACGCAGCCTGATCCTTCCTGATGACTACGCAGTTAGACCTTGCTCGCGTCAAGGACGCGACAGGCTGGCAGACCTCAACCGCGCCCGCGGTAGGTCGGGACGCCCTGGTCCGGCAGCCAGAGCCCCTGCGGGACCGGGCCAGTCTGGTAGAACACGTCGATCGGAATGCCGCCGCGCGGATACCAGTAGCCGCCGATGCGCAGCCATAGCGGCTCGGCCGCGGCGGCGAATGTCTTGGCGATGGCCACGGTGCAGTCCTCGTGGAAGGCGCCGTGGTTGCGGAAGCTCTGCAGGTAGAGTTTCAGCGACTTGGACTCCACCAGCCAGGCCTTGGGGGCGTAGTCGATCACCAGGTGGGCGAAGTCGGGCTGGCCGGTGACGGGGCACAGGGAGGTGAACTCCGGCGCGGTGAAGCGCACGCAGTACAGCGTGTCCGGCTGCGGATTGGGCACCCGCTCCAGCACGGCGGTTTCCGGGCTGGTCGGCGCGACGACCGCCTGGCCGAGCTGGGTGAGATTGGACGCATCGGTGGTCATGGGCGGCAGTTAGGCGAGGGTGAGAGAGGGCGCAAGCGCACCCTCTCCACCGGAAGGCGCGGCCGGCGCCTAGTCCAGCGCCTGTTCGAGGTCGGCGATCAGGTCGTCGGCGTCCTCGATCCCCACCGACAGGCGCACCAGGCTGTCGGAAATCCCCAGCATCTCGCGCTGGACCTGGGGGATGGAGGCGTGGGTCATGATGGCGGGGTGCTCGATCAGGCTTTCCACGCCCCCCAGGCTCTCGGCCAGGGTGAACAGGCGCACCCGCTCAAGCATCCGGGTGGTTCCCCCCAGATCGCGGTCGAGCACCACCGTGACGATGCCGCCGAAGCCATGCATCTGACGCTTGGCCAGGTCGTGCTGCGGATGGCTTTCCAGGCCGGGATAGATCACCCGCTTCACGTCGCCGCGCGCCTCGAGCCAGCGGGCGATCTTCAGGGCGTTGCTACAGGTGCGTTCCATGCGCAGCGCCAGGGTCTTCACCCCGCGCAGGGCCAGGAAGCTGTCGAACGGGCCGAGCACGCCGCCGATGGCGTTCTGCAGGAAGCGCATCTGCTCCAGCAGCTCGCCCTCCTCGCGCACCACCACGCAGCCGGCCACCACGTCGGAGTGGCCGTTCAGGTACTTGGTCACCGAGTGCATGACGATGTCGAAGCCCAGTTCCAGCGGGCGCTGGCACCAGGGGCTGGCGAAGGTGTTGTCGGCGGCGGTGATCAGCTTGTGCTTGCGCCCGATGGCGGCCAGGGCCGCGAGGTCGGCCAGGCGCAGCATGGGGTTGGTGGGCGTCTCGGCCCAGATCATCCGGGTGTTGGGGCGGATGGCGGCTTCGACCGCGGCGGTGTCCGACAGGTCGACGAAGCTGATCTCCAGCCCGGCGCTGCGCTTACGCACCCGCTCCAGCAGGCGGAAGGTGCCGCCATACAGGTCGTCGGAGGCGATCAGGTGCGCGCCGCTGTCCAGCAGCTCCAGCACGGTGGAGATCGCCGCCAGCCCCGAGGCGAAGGCGAAGCCGCCGGCGCCGCTTTCCAGGTCCGCCACGGCCCGTTCGAAGGCGAAGCGGGTGGGGTTGTGGCTGCGGCTGTATTCGAAGCCCTTGTGGACCCCCGGCGACTCCTGGGCGTAGGTGGAGGTCGCATAGATCGGGGTCATCACCGCCCCGGTGGTGGGGTCGTGCCGCTGGCCGCCGTGGATCGCGCGGGTGGCGAAGGCCAGCTGATGGTTCGGGCGTTTGTCTTGATCCACGTGTAAGGCCTTCGCTACGCGTCCTGCGGTGTGGCCGCCCGGACCGGATTCGTCTGCAAGCTGGAGCTCTCATACATGCTTCAAGCCTATCCCGATCTCGGCGACTGTGAAATTTCCGCCGATCGGCTCAAGCGGGAGGGGCTGAACGGCCATACCTGGATCGATCTCCAGGACCCCACCGCCGCCGAGATCGCCGAGGTGGAAGCGGCCTGCGGCCTGCGCGTGCCGACCCGGGCGGAGCTGGAGGAGATCGAACTTTCCAGCCGTATCCGGACGGAGAACGACGCCCTGTATATGAGCGTGCCCCTGATCGTGCGGACCGAGGACGGGACCACTGCCACCGCGCCCACGGGCTTCGTCCTGAACAGCAAGGTCTGCCTGACGGTGCGCTTCGCCGTCCTGGCCGCCTTCGACAACGTCAAGGCCGCGCTGCAGACCGTGGAGCACACGGGCTCGTCGGACATCTTCTGCCGCCTGCTGGAAGAGGTGGTGGACCGGGCCGCAGACCGGCTCGAACACACCGCCGACGAGCTGAACAAGGCGTCCCACGCCATCTTCCACCAGGACGAGGCGCGCTCCGGCAAGTCGAACAAGCTGGTGCAGGACGCCAAGCTGCTCCGCCGGGTGATGACCGAGATCGGCCGCGCCAGCGAGCGCATGTCCACCGCCCGCTACACCCTGGTGTGCATCAGCCGCATGGCCCAGTTCGCTTCCGAGCGTGGCAAGGACTGGCTGGGCGAGGACGTGCTCAGCCGCCTGCACTCGGTGCGCGCCGACGTGACCTCTCTGGAGCAGTACGAGGAGAACCTGCTCAGCCGGGTGCAACTGCTACAGGACGCCGCCACCGCCTTCATCGGCATCGAGCAGAACGACGTGGTGAAGGTCCTGACCATCGCCTCGGTGGTGGGGGTGCCGCCGGTGATGGTGGTCGGCCTCTACGGGATGAACTTCAAGAACATGCCCGAGCTGAACTGGGCCTGGGGCTATCCCTACGCCCTCGCCCTGATCGTCGTTTCCACGGTCATTCCGTTGCTCTGGTTCAAGTGGAAGAATTGGATGTGACGCCGCCGCGCCTCGCAAAGCCGGGCGCGCGCGACTAGATAGTCCGCTTCCCCCACATGGAGCCGGGATTCAGGGATGGCCGAGGCGTCCGACATCGCCGCCAAGCGCACGCCGAAGATCGGCATGGTAAGCCTGGGCTGCCCCAAGGCTCTGGTCGATTCCGAGCGCATCCTGACCCGGCTGAAGGGCGAGGGTTACGACACCTCGGCCAGCTACGAGGGGTCGGATGCGGTGATCGTCAATACCTGCGCCTTCCTCGACAGCGCGCGCGAGGAAAGCCTGGACGCCATCGCCGAGGCGCGCCGTTCCGGCCGTCCGGTGATCGTCACCGGCTGCATGGGTTCGGAGGAGGCGCTGCTGCGGGAACGTTTCCCCGATCTCGCCGCCGTCACCGGGGCCCAGGCCTATGACGCGGTGCTGGACGCCGTGCACCGGACCGCGCCCCAACCCGATCCTTTCGCCGAGATCGCGCCCACGCCCGGCGGCGGCGTCAAGCTGACCCCGCGCCACTACGCCTATCTGAAGATCTCCGAGGGCTGCGACCACCGCTGCAGCTTCTGCATCATCCCGAGCCTGCGGGGCGATCTCGCCTCGCGTCCGGTGGACGATGTGCTGCGCGAGGCCGAGGCCCTGGTGTCGTCCGGGGTGAAGGAGCTGCTGGTGGTGTCCCAGGACACCTCCGCCTATGGGCTCGACATCCGCTATGCGCCCGGCGAGTGGCGCGGACAGCAATGGAAGGCCAGCCTGGAAGGGCTGGCGCGCGGGTTGGGCGAGCTCGGCGTGTGGGTGCGGCTGCACTACGTTTATCCCTATCCGCACGTGGACGCGGTGATCCCGCTGATGGCGGAGGGCAGGATCCTTCCCTACCTCGACATCCCGTTCCAGCACGCGGCGCCCAATGTGCTGAAGGCCATGCGCCGGCCCGCCAACCAGGAGAAGACCCTGGAGCGCCTGGCCCGCTGGCGCGGGATGGCGCCCGACCTGGCCATCCGGTCGACCTTCGTGGTCGGCTTTCCCGGCGAGACCGAGGCCGACTTCGGCTATCTGCTGCAATGGCTGGAAGAGGCGCAACTCGATCGGGTCGGCTGCTTCGCCTACGAGAACGTCCAGGGTGCCAGCGCCCGCGACCTGCCCGATCATGTGCCCGAAGAGGTGAAGCAGGACCGCCGCCAACGCTTCATGGCCGCCGCCGAGCGGATCAGCCGCGCCAAGCTCCGCGCCAAGGTCGGCAAGCGGATCAAGGTGCTGGTGGACGAGGTGCGCGAGGACGGGACCGCGATCGCCCGCACCATGGCCGATGCGCCCGAGATCGACGGCCGGGTGCTGGTGCGCGGGGCGGGCAGGCTGTCTCCCGGCGATTTCGCCGACATCACCGTGGAGCGGGCCGACGCCTTTGACCTGGTCGGCCGGGTGGGCGAGGCCACGCTGAACCGCACACCGTTGGCTCCGCCGCGGCGGATGCACCGGGTGATTTCGCGAAGCTAAGCGAACCCTTCGCTTCTCCCGGTTCGCGGGAGAGGCAGGCTCAGCTCTTCAGGTGCCAGCCGGTCTGGAAGATCCGGTAGGCTGCGGCGCCCAGGGCTGCGGTCAGCGCCAGGGTGAGGACCACGCCGATCATCACCGATCCGTCCGACTTGCCGATCAGGCCATAGCGGAAGCCGTCGATCAGATAGAAGAACGGGTTGAATCGCGAGACCGTGTCGAACGGCGCCGGCAGGGCGGTCACCCGGTAGAAGGTGCCTGACAGGAAGGTCATGGGCATGACGATGAAGTTGGTCACCGCCGCCAGGTGGTCGAACTTCTCCGACCAGAGGCCCGCCACCACCCCGGTCAGGGCCATGATGGTGGATGCGGCGACTGAGAAGTAGACCACCGCCCAGATGTGGGTGATGCCGAACCGCGAGAACGGCCACACCGTGGCCGCGGTCACCATTCCGACCAGCACGCCACGCGTCACCGCCCCGGCGGTGAAGCCGATCGCCAGTTCGGCCGGCGACAGGGGCGGGGTCAGGAAGTCCACCGCCGTGCCCATGATCTTGGCCTGCACCAGCGAGGACGAGGAGTTGGCGAACGCGTTGTTGAGCATGGACATCATGATCAGTCCGGGCCCGACGAACTGCGCGAAGGTCACCCCGTCCACCGTCGGGCGGGCCCCGCGCATCGCGACCACGAAGATCATCATATAGAGCAGGGTGGTGACCACCGGCGCGGCGACGGTCTGGGTCGCCACCTTCCAGAACCGCATCACTTCGCGCTGATAGAGCGTCCGCACGCCGACCCAGTTCACCGGGCCATAGGTCCGCGGCGCCTGGGGGACGATGGCGCTGGAGATTTCCGTCTCTGCGACGAGGGCGCCGGGGGCCTGCACGTTCATGGGCCTTCATGTGCCCCGCCCAGCCGCGCTTCGCAACCTGGGGCGCTCATTCCGTCGCACCGAATCAAGATATGGTTCCTGTGGAAAGCGCTCTCCTACCTATTGTGCGAGTTAAGGCATGGGTTACGATATCTAGTGGGTGGCGGGCTGTAAGGGCCCCCACGGACGCAAGATGTAGGGGTCGCTTGCGGGGCGGCCTTTGGGAGCGGAGGCGGACATGGGCTGGACGGAAGATCGTGTCGAAACCCTGAGGAAGCTCTGGCTGGATGGATTCAGCGCCAGCCAGATCGCCAAGCAACTCGGCGGCGGACTCACGCGCAACGCGGTGATCGGCAAGGTTCACAGACTGGGCTTGTCCGGGCGCGCCGCGCCCTCGCAGCCACAGCGCCCGGCCTTCAAGGCCACCCGGCCGGCCCGTCCTGCGCCAGCGCCCACCCCGGTGGTGCGTCGCGCCGAGCCGGTCGCCCAGCCTGAGCCGAAGATGGTCTATGTCGCCGAAGAGGCGGGCTCCGCCACGGTGCTGACGCTCGGCGCTCACATGTGCAAGTGGCCGATCGGCGATCCGTCCAGCGATGGCTTCAGCTTCTGCGGCCGGGTGTCCTCGAGCGAGGGGCCGTACTGCGCCCATCACGCCCAGGTCGCCTATCAGGCCCAGCCTCGCAAGGCGACCAGCGCCCGGCGCGGCGACGCCGAACTGGTGCGGTCGCTGCGGCGCTACATCTAGATCGGGATCGCACGACAAGATCGCGGGGAGGGGCGGGCGCCAGGCGTTCCGCCCCTTTTTCTTATCCGCGGTGCGCTTGAAACGCGGGCTTTGGGCTTAGGCCCAGACAGCAAAAAAGGCGCGTCGCCATGCGATCGCGCCTTTCAAGCCAGCTATGACCGGGAGGCGCGTTGCGCCCCGCCAGCCTACTTCTTCAGGAACCCGCCGTACTTGGCCGCGAAGCGCGACACGCGCCCGGCGCGGTCCAGCAGGGTGTGAGAACCGCCGGTCCACGCCGGATGGGTGCGCGGATCGATATCCAACGCCAGGTTCGCACCCTCCTTGCCGTAGGTGGAGCGCGTACGGTAGGTGGACCCGTCGGTCAGGGTCACGTTGATGAAGTGGTAGTCGGGATGGATGTCTTGTTTCATTTCGGCCGACCGACGTGAGGCGTGAAAACGGCGAAGCCCGCCATGGCAGGCGGGCCGCGAGAAGGGCGTGCCTATATCATGCGCGCTCGCAAACACAAGCGTAATCCCGAGAGGCGCGGTTCATCCGCATGAGCGAACATGACTGAAACCGCCGCCGGCGCCCCATCCGCCACCCCGCGAGGCCGCCCCAATCCGGGCGCGGCCCTTGTCGCCCAGATCAACGAGGGCAAGGCCAGGCGCGAGAAGCGCAAGGACGTACGCCCCCTGGCGGGGCTCGCGCCGTTCATCGGCGCCCATGGGGGACTGGCGGCGGCGGCCTTCACCTTCCTGCTGATCTCCACCAGCATGACCCTGAGCCTCACGGGCGCGGGCCGGCTGGTGCTGGATCACGGCTTCGGCGCGGGCTCGGCCGAGGTGCTCAACCGCTACTTCCTGGCCCTGGCGGGCGTGGCCGGGGTCCTGGCCATCGCCACCGCCGGCCGGGCCTATTTCATCAACCGGCTCGGTGAGCGGGTGGTGGCCGATATCCGCGCGGCGCTCTACGGCCACATCCTGACCCTGGACCAGGCCTACTTCCTCGACACTCGAACGGGCGAGGTGCTGTCGCGCCTGACCACGGACACCGCCATCGTCGAGACCATGGTCGGGGTGCAGAGCTCGGTGGCGCTGCGCAACGTGCTGACGCTGATCGGCTCCCTGATCATCATGCTGTTCGTGAGCCTGAAGCTGACGCTCTGCGTCCTGCTGGTGGGACCGTTGGTGCTGATCCCGCTGGTGCTGTTCGGGCGGCGGGTGCGCCGCCTGTCCGCCCACGCCCAGGACCGGCTGGCCGACGCGGTGGGCTATGCGGGCGAGAGCCTGGACCAGCTCGACACCGTCCAGGCCTTTGGGCGCGAGATGGACGCGGCCGCGCGCTTCCGGACCGCCGTGGAGACGGCCTTCAGCGCCTCCCAGAGGCGCGCGAAGGCGCGGGCGGTGCTGACCGTCTGCGTGATGGCCTTCGTGTTCTGGGGCGTGGTGGCCGTGCTCTGGTTTGGGGCGCAGGCCGTGAAGACCCATCAGATGAGCCCCGGCGCCCTGTTCCAGTTCATCATCCTGTCGGTGCTGGCGGCGGGCGCGGTCGGCGCGCTTGGCGAGGTGTGGGGCGAGGTGCAGAAG
>JBARAK010000111.1:0-3738 GCA_049791955.1 Caulobacteraceae bacterium | reverse complement strand
ACCCGTCGGGGCGCAGCATCTCGTCGGCGGTGAGCTTACTGCCCGCCGCCGCCACGTCCGCGGGGCGGGTCGCGCCGACGCTGGCCAGCTGCATCAGCCGCACGTTGGACGGCCGGCCGAGCTTGGCGCGCAGGTACTTCAGGTTGGCGATCTCGAACGACTGGATCTCTACCGGATTGTGGCGGGTGTAGTCGTGGGCGGCGAGCACCCGCAGGAAGCGGTCCTCCATCGGCAGGCCGATCTTCGAGAAGTAGGTGGAGTGCTTCAGCTCCGGAACCATGCCGATCACCCGCCTGCGGGCGACGGACTCCGCGGCTACGAAGTCGATCATCTCCTCGAAGGTCACCAGCTGGAAATGGCCGTTGTAGGCGGTGTTGGCGGCGCGCACGTCGGGGATGCGCTCGACCGCGCGCAGGGTCTTCAGTTCGGCCAGCGTGAAGTCCTCGGTGAACCAGCCGGTGACGGTCTCTCCGTCGATGATCTTGGTGGTCTTGCGGTCGGCGAACTCGGGGTGGGCGGCGACGTCGGTGGTCCCACCGACGTTGTTCTCGTGGCGGATGATCAGCACACCGTCCTTGGTCATCACCAGGTCGGGCTCGACGTAGTCGGCGCCGGCGGCGATGGCGAGCGCATAGGCGGCGAGCGTGTGCTCGGGCCGGAGCGCGCAGAAGCCGCGGTGGGCGAACACCTCGACCTTGGGCGAGAGGCGGCGGACGGGTTGGGCGAGGGCGCCGGCCCGAGAGCCAGAGCCAGAGCCCGTGAGTTCAGTGGCCGCCATGGCTTTCCCCCCTCGACGGTTCTGCGACGTCCTCAGACGTGCTTCAGGGTGTCCACGATCCAGGGGCGCAGCAGGCTTTCCACGCCATTGCTCAGGATCTGCACGCCGATGCAGAGCAGCAGGAAGGCGGCGAGGCGGGTGACCACCCGGGCGCCCGCCGTCCCCATGCGCGAGAGCAGCCGGTCGGAGAAGGTGTAGAGCACCCAGACGATCAGGGCGATGACCACCGCCGCCAGGGTCACGCCCGCGAAGAAGGGCAGCACCGCCCGCCCGTCGTTGGGCCGTTCCGAAGCGAGGGCGATCGCCACCGCGATGGAGCCGGGTCCGGTGGTGAAGGGCATGGTCAGGGGGAAGAAGGCCACGTCCTCGTGTCCCACGGCGGGTGCGGCGTCGTTCTGCTTGCGGTTTTCGTGGGTCTCAGGCGCCATCAGCAGGCCCCAGGCCCGGATCGCCACCACCAGGCCGCCGGCCACTCGCAGGGCGCCGAGGCTGACCCCGAAGAAGTTCAGGATGTAGCCGCCGAGCCAGAGCGAACCGAGCAGGATGCCGAGCGAATAGAACCCGATTAGCCTGGCCAGCAGCACCCGCTCATGATGGGTGCGGTCCTGCGTGACGTTGTAGAAGGTCAGCGCCGCGGCGATCGGATTGACGATCGAGAACAGCGCCGGAAACCCAAGCAGGAATGCCCCCAGCAGACTGCTGACGGGAAGCGGACCGAATTCCACCCTGTAACCCCCTTAGCGATGCGATGCCCTGGGAGATGGAAGGTTCGCCCCGGTCGTGTGCGAACTCTAACCGCCCGGGCGACCGGCGCCAGCCCACCGTGAACCGCCGTCCCCAGGAAAGGCGACTATGCACAGGTGCAGGGCAGGGCTAGACCTCGCCTCGAACGTGCAGGGAGTTGCAGATGGCCGTCCACACCTCTTCCACTTGGTTCATCACGGGCTGCTCGACCGGCTTTGGCCGCGAGCTGGCGAAGTCGGTGCTGGAAGGTGGCGGCAAGGTTGTGGTCACGGCGCGCGACAGGGCGCGGGTCGCAGACCTGGCCGAACTGGGAGGCGACAAGGCCCTGGCGCTGGACCTGGATGTGACCGACGCGGGCCAGATCGCGGCCGCGGTGAAGGCGGCCGAGGATCGCTTCGGCGGCATCGACGTGCTGGTGAACAATGCCGGCTACGGATATCAGGCCCCGATCGAGGAGGGTGAGGAAGCCGAAATCCGCGCCCAGTTCGACGCCAATGTGTTCGGGCTGTTCGCGATGACCCGCGCTGTACTGCCGGGGATGCGCAGGCGCAGGCATGGACGTATCCTGAACATCAGTTCGGTGGCCGGTCTCGTGGGCTTTCCAGGCTCCGGCTACTACGCGGCCTCCAAGCATGCGGTGGAGGGTTTCTCCGATTCACTGGCCGCCGAGACGGCGTCGCTCGGCATCCGGGTCACCTGCGTCGAGCCCGGGCCGTTCCGCACCGATTGGGCCGGGCGCTCGTTGAAGCAGACGCCCAACCGCATCGCCGACTACGCCGAGACCGCCGGCGCCCGGATGAAGATGACGGCCGACATCAGCGGGACCCAGGCCGGCGACCCGGTCCGGGCCGGGGAGGTCATGATCCGCGTGGCCGAGATGGCCGAGCCGCCCCGTTACCTGGTGCTGGGCGCCCAGGGCCACGGGGCGGTGTTGAAGAAGCTGCACGCGGCGGTGGATGAGATCGAGGGCCTGCGCGATCTGGCGCTGGCGGCGGACTTCCCCAATCCTTGAGTGCGTTTCCGCGGAAGGGTCCTGGCCCCCGACGCGCATCGCCGCTTCCAGTTGGCGGCTAGCAGATTTTAGCGCTGGCGCTTGTAGCGCTCCATCGAGGATGGGCCGGATGGCGTTCCACACGCCTCCCGCTAAAATTGTAGGAAGTGCTACATATCTACGTTGAGGTTAGGAGATTTGGAGGTTCCATGGCGCGCCCGCGCGTTTTCGATCTTGATGAGGCGCTCCAGTCCGCGATGGGCCTGTTCTGGCGGGACGGCTATGAAGGGACGTCGCTGGCCGACCTGACGGCCGCCATGGGCATCACGCCGCCGAGCTTCTACCACGCGTTCGGGAGCAAGGACGGTTTGTTCCTCAAGGTGCTGGAGGCTTACGGGGAGCTTCACCTGGCGCACGTGGAAGCTGCGGCCTTCGAGCCGACCGCACGGGGCGTCGCGGAGCAGATGCTGTCCCGGATGGCCGACTTCTACACCGACCCGAGCCACCCACCTGGATGTCTTGTCGTGAACTGCGCCCTGCCTTGCGCGGGCGAGTCGACACCGCCGGTTCGCCGTCGGCTCTCCGTTCTGCGTGAGGCGCGCCGCGCAAGGCTTCGCAGCCGCTTCGAACGCGCCGTGGCCGAGGGGGATCTTTCCGCACATGCCGATCCGGAGACGCTGGCCCGGTTCATCATGGTGGTGGGCTGGGGAATGGCGGTCGATGCGCAGTCCGGCGCGACCCGGGACCAGCTTCGCCGCACCGTCGCCATGGCGTTGCAGGGCTTCCCTGGTTGAGCCAGCCGGGTCGATATTCGGACTGGAGCCTCTAGGCTTTCTTCTGCATCGCCCGGGCGGCGGCGTACCAGATTGCGCTCGCGGCCAGGGTCCCGACCAGGCCCAGGGCCTCCAGGCCTGTGGCGTGGATGGCGATCCATCCCATGCCAGCCACACCGACGGTGGCGGCGAGGATCAGGCCTTTTGGCGCCAGCGGCCGGCCGGCCATGGCCACCTGGCGGTGCAGCAGCACCACCGCGGCGACGCAGCCGGTCATGTAGACCACCACCGTGGTCAGCGAGGACAGGGTGGCGAGTTCGGCGAAGCTCCCGCTCAGCGCCAGGGTCGCGGCGAGCCCGGCGTGCATCAGGATGGCGACGTACGGCGCGCCGGTGGTGCCCGAAATCTGCGCCAGTTGACGGGGCAGAAGGCGCTGACGCGCGAAGGTGTAG
>JBARAK010000110.1:0-3593 GCA_049791955.1 Caulobacteraceae bacterium | reverse complement strand
GAGGTGGCGCGGCTGTCCACCGGCGAACGGCAGCGGCTGGCCCTGGTCCGCGCCCTGGTGCTCGATCCGCCCCTGCTGCTGCTGGACGAGCCGACCGGCGCCCTGGATCAGGACAGCACGCACAAGGTCGAGGTGGTTCTGCGCGATCTGCTGGGAACGGGCGGCATGGTCGTGCTGGTGACCCACGATCCGGCCCTGGGCGAGCGGCTGGCGACCGCACGCTACCGGATGATCGACCGAAAGCTGGTGGCGGCATGACGGCGATCTCGCTTACGCCGCTCGACCTGGCGGTCGCCGCTTCGCTGGTGGTGTTCGACGCTGTGCTGTCCATCGTGCTCGCCCTGCGGCTGCACCGGCAGCTGGCGATCGCCGCCGTCCGCATGGTCGTGCAGCTCGTGGCGATCGGCTACATCCTGAAGCTGGTCTTCGCGCTCGACAGCCCGGCCGCCACCCTGACGGTGGTGCTGGTGATGATCCTGATCGCCGCCCGCGAGGTCGCCGCCCGGCCGGAGCGGCGGTTCAGGGACGTCTCCAACCTGGCGCTGGGGGCCGGCAGCGTGGCGCTGGCCACCTTCGTCACGGTGATCCTGGCCCTGACCACGGCCATCCGGCCCCATCCGTGGTTCGCGCCGCGCTACGCCATCCCGCTGGCTGGCATCATCCTGGGCAATGTGCTGAACGCGGCCAGCCTGACGCTGGACAGCCTGCTCAGCTCGGCGGCCCAGGACAAGGCGTCGATCGAGGCGCGGCTGTGCCTGGGCGAGCCCTACTGGCGCGCGGTCGCCAAGCCCCTGCGCGCCGCCATCCGCCGGGGCCTGCTGCCGATCATCAACCAGATGTCGGCGGCCGGCGTGGTGACCCTGCCGGGCATCATGACCGGCCAGATCCTGGCCGGCCTCGACCCGATGGAAGCGGTCAAGTACCAGATCCTGCTGATGTTCCTGCTCGCCGGCGGCGGCGGCCTGGCCGCGGTCAGCATCGCCTACCTCACCGCCTGGCGCCTGACCGACCCGCGCCAGAGGCTGAGGCTGGACCGGCTGCGGTAGGCTTCGCCGACAGGTCGTGACGGCTTCCTGGCCTGACGGGCGCTCCTGACGCTCGCAAGCCAGGATACGGAGCCGCCATGATCCGCCACCTCCTCGTGGGAATTCTGCTGCTGACCGCGATGCGGTTCGACGCGCCGGCGGCGGCGCAGACCACATCGATCACGGGGGACTGCGCGGGAACGGGGACGTCCTCGATCCCGGTGGTTTGTACGAAGACGAATGGGGTCGGCTTTGCTCCGTCCGCCACGACCGACACGACCAACGCTGGGAATATCACCTCGGGCACGCTCGGATCGGGTAGGATCGCCGGCGCGTATTCCGGCATTACGGGTATCGGGACCCTTACGAGCGGCGCCATTCCTCTTTCCCTTGTCTCTGGAGCTGGCACCGCGGCCTCCGCGAGCACCGGTACGTCAGGAACCACCATTCCGTTCTTGAACGGCGCCAATACTTGGACGGGACAGCAGAACCACCTGATTGGCGCCGCGATCCACGTGCTTCCCACGGGTTCCGATTGGTTGCCTAGCTTGTCTGGGTATGGAGGCGGTAACGCCAATGCGGTCCTATTCGAGAGCTTTCCGGGATTGATCTCCGGAACTGGGGGGCCGGCCGCAACCTTCGCAGGCCGGACTGCGGGCGGAACTTTATTCACTGGAGCTTATCCCGGTATAATTGCGTGGGGATATAACGACAATAATGTTACTGCCATAGGTCAGTGGGCGATATACGATGAATGTCGTCGAGGAATTGGAGATAACGTTGGTCCATGTGTAGGAAATGAGCTGGACGTAACTGAGTTCAATTCAATCACGCCTAGTCCGGACCCGTACGCCAACGCCTACGGTGGCGGCAAGGAGGCTGTTGGATTCTACGCCCAGTCTGGCGGCTCGTGTGGCGTCGGCGGCTACACCTGTGTCGATCCGGTGAGCGGCACGGTCTCCTCGCCACAGCCCGCGTTCGCCGCCTTCAGTGTGGGAAACAACGCGGCCACGTTCAAGACTGCGTTCAAGGTCAATTACAACGCCATTCTCGGCAATGACGGCATGACGGACGGCGAATCCGCGTCTGCATTCCAGTTGCCCAGGGACGATCGTATTGACTGGTTCTTCTGCTCCAACACGATGTCGTATCCGGCGAATTGTGGAACCAATCTTGGTGCGAGCATCGTGAGCACCGTAAAGTCCTCGGCCAGTGCGCAGAGGCTCTTATTCGCCGACGGTTTAGGCTCGATCTTTGAGAATAACGCCGGCGGATTTATGCTCGATGTCGGTAATTGTCCCAGCTGCGTTAATGGAATCGAGACTGTGGGAGGCGCCGCTGGGGCGCCAGTGTCCGTGGTGGCCATCGGTTCGGATGCTAATGTAAATCTTGAGTTGGCGGGAAAGGGTGTGGGAACTATTTCGATCAATTCTAACGCCACGATGCTGGGATATATTAAGGGAAATAGCCCAGCGCCTACCTTGTCGTCTTGTGGGCGTGCGACCATTACTGGATCGCATATCGCAGGAACGGTGATAGGAAGTTCTACGACCGCCGGTATATGTACTATAAATTGGATTGACGGTTTTTGGCCAACGACGCCTCACTGCGTGGTGACCCCTTGGGGTGCAAATAATCCTATGTTTATAAACGTTCAGAACCCGGCGGGAATGATTGTGTCGGCAAGCGCCTCTATGTCATCCGCATCTCAAGGTTTTAATTACGTATGTGTGGAATAAAGTTAGTAATGATTGCTGAGTGTGCCATCATCTGCGTATTTAAATTATACATCTACCTGTAATGCTGCTCCTAAGGCTTATCGTGGGGCAGCATTGCGGATAGCATGAGGAGTTTGAATTCGCAGGATGCGGCGGCTGAGGCAAAGGGGTCGTCTGCGATGCTAAATCCCGCGCGAACGGTCACCCCCTCTCCCCACTCCTAAATTCTTAGTTGACAGCGCCGCCCCGCAGTGGCTCCATCTCCTAAGTTTTTAGGAACTGGTCCATGTCCCGGTCGCCGCGCAAGTCGGGGGAGGTGCTGACGCCTCTCGAGCTGGAGATCATGCAGGTGCTATGGGCGGCGGGGCCGCTCACGGTGGCCGATGTTCAGGAGAAGCTGGGGGCCGAGCTGGCCTACACCACCGTCCAGACCATGCTGACCGTGCTGCTGCGCAAGCGGAAGGTGAAGCGTACGCCGGCCGGGCGCGCCTTCTGCTACCAGGCCGCCGTCAGCCGCGAGGGCGCGGTGGGGGCCACGCTCAGCGACCTGGTCTCGCGCATGTTCGGCGGGTCGGCCGAGGCGCTGCTGATGGCGCTGGTGGACAGCCGCCAGATCACCGCCGAGCAGATCGCCCGGGCGTCCGAGCTGCTGGCCCGCGCGGAGGACGACCCGGCGGAGCGCGGGGAGGCCAAGCCATGATGCAGGCCCTGCTCGGTTACCTGTTCAACGCCGCCTGGCAGGCCCCGCTGGCGGCCGGCGGCGCGCTGCTGCTGTCGCGGCTGGCGATGCTGTCGGCGCGGGGACGTTGTCTGGCGTTCGCGGCCTTCCTGGCGTTCGCCGTGGCCTCGC
>JBARAK010000109.1:0-2215 GCA_049791955.1 Caulobacteraceae bacterium | reverse complement strand
GCCCGAATTCATGGCGCTGCACCCGCTCCTGTCGATGGAGCTGACGGTCAGCAACCACCGTGAGGAGATGATGACCGGAGCGGACGTCGCCGTGCGCTTCGGGCCGCCGGATGCCGCCTCCCTGATCGCCCGCAAGCTGCTCGAGACCCGCGTGCTCACCTGCGCATCGCCCACCTATCTGGACAGGCACGGCTGGCCCTGCGTCCCACAGGACCTGATCCACCACGAAGGCCTGCTGTTCCGGGACCCGCAAACCGGCAGGGCCTTCACCTGGGAGTTCCATCGCGGCGAAGAGGTTGTCGAGGTGCAGGTCGGCGGCCGCGTGATGATGGACGATCCGTCCGTGGCGGTGGCCGCCTGCGTGGCCGGACAAGGGGTGTTCCAGAGCTTCGAACTGGGCTTGGCGCCCTGGCTTGAGAGTGGTGAGCTTGTCTCCATCCTGACGACCTGGGCCGAGGAGCGGTTTCCGCTCTACGCCTACCACCCGTCCCGCCACCTCCCCCCGGCCAAGGTGCGGGCCTTCCTCGATTTCGTGCAGAAGATCGCCGCCGGCGAGCAGCGGTCGATCAACATTCATCCGCGCGATAGTGAGTGTTGACGCCGCCCCTGAACTGACTGCATGGTGCAGCTAGAAGGTCGACGCTAACGATCGACCTCAATAAGGGAGGATCGCGGTGAACAGTAAAGCCGCCGCGCGTCGTCGCGCCTGTCACAGCGCACGATGGTGGATCGTTTTACCGCCTTCGGCAATTCCGGCCGCCGGCGCGGCCGCCGAATGACCCCGCCCCCCGAATCCTCATCAGCGATGTCCTCACCCGCCATCGGCCTGTACGAACAGGTCGAGCCCCTACCGACCACACAGCCGGCCGCCCCCGGATTGCGCGCCTGGATCGTGCTGGGCGTGCTGTGCTTCGTCTATGTCCTGAACTTCCTGGACCGGCAGTTGCTGTCGATCCTGGCCAAGCCGATCCAGGACAGCCTGCACCTGACCGACAGCCAGCTCGGGCGCATCGGCGGGCTCTACTTCGCCCTGTTCTACTGCCTCATCTCCATCCCGGTCGGCTGGCTGGCCGACAGGACCAACCGGGTCAGGGTGCTGTCGCTCGCCTGCGCGATCTGGAGCGCGGCGACGGCCAGCTGCGGCCTCGCCGCGACCTACCCCCAGCTGGTCGCCTCGCGGATGGCGGTCGGTATCGGCGAAGCAGGGGGCGTACCGCCATCCTACGCCATCATCACCGACTATTTCCCGCGGGGGCGGCGCGGGACGGCGCTCGGCATCTTCAACCTCGGGCCGCCGATCGGCCAGGCCCTGGGCATCGCCTTCGGCGCCTCGATCGCCGCCGCCTTCAGCTGGCGGCACGCCTTCCTCGCCATCGGCGTGATCGGCGTGTTCGCGGCCCTGATGGTCACCCTCCTGGTTCCGGAACCCCGGCGCGGCGGCCTCGACCGGCTCCCGGCCGCGACCACGCCCTCCCCCGCGGGTGAGACGTCGAGCTTCTGGCAGACCTTCGCGATGTTCTTTTCCAGGCCATCGCTCGTGCTGGTCTCGCTGGCCTGCGGCGCGACCCAGTTCATCACCTATGGCGCGGGGAACTTCACCACGCTGTTCCTCATGCGCGAGAAGGGCATGACCCTCAGCCAGCTCGCGGTCTACTACGCCCTGGTGGTCGGTATCGGGATGAGCGCTGGGATCTTCGCCTCCGGGCGGGTGATCGACCGGTTCACGCGGCGCTCGAAACAGGCCTATGCGCTTGTTCCGGCCATAGCCCTCGCCCTCGCCGTCCCCTTCTTCATCGGCTTCATCTGGGCGCCGTCCTGGCCCCTGGCGATGCTGTTCCTGATCGGCCCCACCTTCCTCAACTACTTCTATCTGTCCTCGGCGGTCACCATGGTCCAGGAAGAGGTCGCCCCCCACCAGCGCGTGCTGTCGGGCGCCCTGCTGCTGCTGATCATGAACCTGATCGGCCTGGGCCTGGGCCCGACCTACGTGGGCGCAGCCAGCGACGCCTTCCGCGCCCACCACCCCCATCACTCGCTGCAGATCGCCTTCTACACCCTGCTACCGTTCTACGCTCTGGCCATAGGACTGTTCCTGTGGCTGGCGCGGGTGCTGCAGAAGGAAGGCCCCACGACCGGAGCGCCGCGCGCATGATCCGTATCCATCGCCTGATGGCCGCAAGCACGGCGGTCGCCTGCCTCGCCGCCGCCTCCGCCC
>JBARAK010000108.1:0-8519 GCA_049791955.1 Caulobacteraceae bacterium | reverse complement strand
CGACCCAGGTCAGGCCGGCCGCGATCACCCGCTCGGCGAACCCGGCGTTCTCCGACAGGAAGCCGTAGCCGGGATGGACGCTGTCGGCGCCGCTGTCGCGGGCCGCGGCCAGCACCTTGTCCTGGTCGAGGTAGCTCTCCCGCGCCGGCGCCGGCCCGAGCCTCACCGCGTGGTCCGCCTCCAGGACGAAGGGCGCATCGGCGTCCGCATCCGAGTAGACCGCCACCGTTTCCACGCCCATCCGGCGCGCGGTGCGCATGATCCGCCGGGCGATCTCGCCCCGGTTGGCGATCAACAGACGCTTCATCACATCCTGAACACGCCGAAGCGCGCCTCCGGGATCGGGGCGTTGAGCGAGGCGGCCAGCGCCAGGCCGAGCACGTCGCGGGTCTGGACCGGGTCGATGATCCCATCGTCCCAGAGCCGGGCGGTGGCGTAGTAGGGGTCGCCCTCGGTCTCGTAGCGGTCGCGGATCGGGGCCTTGAACGCGGCTTCCTCCTCCGCGGGCCAGGCGCCGCCCTTGGCCTCGATCCCGTCGCGACGGACGGTGGCCAGCACGCTGGCGGCCTGCTCCCCACCCATCACCGAGATGCGCGAGTTCGGCCAGCTCCACAGGAAACGCGGAGAATAGGCCCGGCCGCACATCCCATAATTGCCGGCGCCGAAGCTGCCGCCGACCAGGACGGTGAACTTGGGCACGTTGGCGGTGGCCACGGCCATGACCATCTTGGCCCCGTCCTTGGCGATGCCGCCGGCCTCGTACTTGCCGCCGACCATGAAGCCCGAGATGTTCTGCAGGAACACCAGCGGGATGCGCCGCTGGCAGGCCAGTTCGATGAAGTGCACGGCCTTCAGGGCGCTCTCGCTGAACAGCACCCCGTTGTTGGCCAGGATGGCGACCGGATAGCCCCAGATATGCGCGAAGCCGGTGACCAGGGTGGTCCCGTACAGCGCCTTGAACTCGTCCAGTTCCGAACCGTCGACGATGCGCGCGATCACCTCGCGCACGTCATAGGGCGTACGCAGGTCGGGCGGGACGACACCGTATAGCTCCTGCGGATCGAAGGCCGGCGGCCGCGACGGGCGGCGCACCACGGCCGCGGTCTCGACCGGGCCCAAGCGGGCGACGATGGAGCGCACGATCTGCAGGGCGTGGTCGTCATCGACCGCCACATGGTCCACCACGCCCGAGCGGCGGCCATGGGTGTCCGCCCCGCCGAGCTCGGTGGCGCTGATGATCTCGCCGGTGGCGGCCTTCACCAGCGGCGGGCCAGCCAGGAAGATCGCGCCCTGGCTCTCCTCGCCCCGGCCGCGGACGATCACGGTCTCATCGCTCATCGCCGGCACATAGGCGCCGCCAGCGGTGGACAGGCCCATCACGCAGGCGATCTGGGCGATGCCCTGGGCGCTCATCTGGGCCTGGTTATAGAAAATGCGGCCGAAGTGCTCGCGGTCCGGAAACACCTCGGCCTGGTGCGGCAGGTTCGCCCCGCCCGAGTCGACCAGGTAGACGCAAGGCAGGCGGTTCTGCAGCGCGATCTCCTGCGCGCGCAGATGCTTCTTCACGGTCAGGGGGAAGTAGACGCCGCCCTTCACCGTGGCGTCGTTGGCGACGATCATCACCTCGCGCCCCGACACCCTGCCGACACCGGTGATCAGGCCCGCGCCGGGCGCCTCGCCGTCGTACAGTCCGTGAGCGGCGAGGGGAGCCACCTCCAGGAACGGGGCCCCGACGTCCAGCAGGCGCTGGATCCGCTCGCGGGCCAGCAGCTTGTTGCGGCCGGTGTGGCGGACCCGCGCCGCCTCCGGCCCGCCAAGCGCAGCTTCGGCCGTACGAGCGCGAAGCTGCTCGACCAGGGCCCGGTTATGGGCGGCGTTGGCCTGGAAACGGTCGGACGCCGCCGACAGGGCCGTGGTCAGCTTGGGCAAGTCAGGGCCTCGATAGGGTCAGGCAGCCTTGGCGAGGCGGCTGGTGAAGGCGGCTTCGGTCTTGGCCTCCACCTCGGCCAGCTCTACGCCGGGGGCCAGTTCGATCAGGGTCAGGCCGCCGTCGCCGCCCTTGTCCACCGTGAACACCGCCAGGTCGGTGACGATCAGGTCGACGCAGCGCGCGCCAGTCAGCGGCAGCGTGCAGGTCTTGAGCAGCTTGGACTGGCCCGCCTTGTTGGCGTGCTCCATCACCACCACGACCTTCTTGACCCCGGCCACAAGGTCCATGGCGCCGCCCATGCCCTTCACCATCTTGCCGGGGATGGTCCAGTTGGCGATGTCGCCGGACTGGCTGACCTCCATGGCGCCCAGCACCGACAAGTCGATGTGGCCGCCCCGGATCATGGCGAAGCTGTCCGACGAGCTGAAATAGGAGGAGGTCGGCAGTTCGGTGATGGTCTGTTTGCCAGCGTTGATCAGGTCAGCGTCCTCTTCGCCCTCATAGGGGAAGGGGCCCATGCCCAGCATGCCGTTCTCGCTTTGCAGCGTCACGTGCACCCCGTCCGGGATGTAGTTCGCCACCAGGGTCGGGATGCCGATGCCGAGATTGACGTAGAAGCCGTCCTTCAGTTCGCGGGCGGCGCGTTCAGCCATCTGTTCGCGGGTCCAGGCCATGGTTCAGACCTCCTTGCCGGCCGGGGCCGGGCCTTCAGGATTGCCGGGATGGGGACGCGTGGTCACCCGCTCGATCCGCTTCTCGTAGTTCACGCCCTGGAAGATGCGGTCCACAAAGATGCCGGGGGTGTGGATGTGGTCGGGCTCCAGCTCGCCCGCTTCGACCAGGTGCTCCACCTCGACGATGGTGACCTTGCCGGCCGTGGCCATCATCGGATTGAAGTTCCGCGCGGTCTTCCGATAGATCAGGTTGCCCTCGGTATCGCCCTTCCACGCCTTGACGATGGACAGGTCGGCCCGCAGCCAGGTTTCCATCACATAGTGTTCGCCGTCGAACTCGCGGGTCTCCTTGCCCTCAGCGACCTGGGTGCCGTAGCCGGTCTTGGTGAAGAAGGCCGGGATGCCGGCGCCGCCGGCGCGAATCCGCTCGGCCAGGGTGCCTTGCGGGTTCAGTTCCAGCTCCAGCTCGCC
Source organism: Caulobacteraceae bacterium (assembly GCA_049791955.1). Classification (GTDB taxonomy): domain Bacteria; phylum Pseudomonadota; class Alphaproteobacteria; order Caulobacterales; family Caulobacteraceae; genus CAHJWH01. Next base: position 5,444 of record JBARAK010000108.1, on the reverse strand, counting down.
GGAAAGATAGAGCTGCTCGAACAGCTTGTTCTCGCCCACGTAGGACGAGATCATCTTCCGGATCTGCTTGTTGTTCAGCAGGACCCACAGGCCGAAATTGTCGGCCCCGCAATTGTTGGAGATGACCGTCAGGTCCTTGACCCCGGTGTCGCGGATGGCGGGGATCAGGTTCTCCGGATTGCCCGACAGACCGAAGCCGCCGGACATGATCGTCATGCCGTCGAACACCACGCCTTCGAGCGCCGAAGCCGCACCCGCATAGACCTTGGACTTCATTCCTGAACCACCCTTTCCGGCTGGGCCGCGATTAATTCACATTGAACTAATCGCATTCAACACTCCCTAATATCGAAGCGCAGCGGCCGCCGAAACCGGCTTTCATCCCCGTCACGCCCTTAGCCCACCAGTTCCCTTCCGATGAGGAAGCGGCGGATCTCGTTGGTTCCCGCGCCGATATCATAAAGCTTCGCGTCGCGCGCGAACCGTTCGACCGGGAACTCCTTCAGGTAGCCTGCGCCACCGAGGGCCTGGATCGCCTCCAGCGAGGTCTTCACCGCGTTCTCGCTGGCCAGCAGGATCGCCCCCGCCGCGTCGAAGCGGGTGGTCCTTCCCGCGTCGCAGGCCCGGGCCACCGCATAGACGTAGGCGCGGGCGGAATTCAGCGCCACGTACATGTCGGCCACCTTGGCCTGGACCAGCTGGAAGTCGCCGATGGCGCGGCCGAACTGCTTGCGCTCACGCACATAGGGCAGCACCACGTCCAGGCACGCCTGCATGATCCCGAGCGGTCCACCCGACAGCACCGCGCGCTCGTAGTCGAGCCCGCTCATCAGCACCCGGACGCCACCGTTCAACGGCCCCATCACGTTCTCGGCCGGAACGATGCAGTCCTCGAACACCAGCTCACCGGTGTCGGAGCCCCGCATGCCCATCTTGTCGAGCTTGCGGCTGACCCGGAAGCCCTTGAAATCTTTCTCGATCAAGAAGGCGGTGATGCCCTTGGAGCCCCCATCGGGAATGGTCTTGGCGTAGACCACCAGCGTGTCGGCGTGCGGGGCGTTGGTGATCCAGAACTTGGTCCCGTTGAGGACATAGTCGTCGCCGCGCCGGTCGGCGCGCAGCTTCATCGACACCACGTCCGAACCGGCTTCCGCCTCGCTCATGGCCAGGGCCCCGACGTGTTCGCCAGAGATCAGCTTGGGCAGGTAGCGCTGCTTCTGCTCTTCGCTGCCCCAGCGGCGGATCTGGTTCACGCACAGATTGGAGTGGGCGCCGTAGCTGAGCCCGATCGAGGCCGAGGCGCGCGACACCTCCTCCATGGCCACCACATGTTCGAGATAGCCCAGGCCGAGGCCGCCGAAGTCCTCCTCGACCGTCACGCCGTGCAGGCCAAGTTCGCCCATCTGCGGCCACAGCTCGCGGGGGAAGGCGTTGCTCTCGTCGATCGCGGCGGCGCGGGGGGCGATCACGGCGGCGGCGAAGCGGGCGGTGGTGTCGCGGATCATGTCCGCGGTCTCGCCCAGGCCGAAATCCATCATGGTCTCGGGCAGCGACATGGCCCTTGGCCTCCCGTTGCGGCAGGGTCTGGATCGCCCCGCTCGGTTGCCCGCCGGGTTCCAGAGAACGGGACCGACGGAATGTAGGTTCGCCCGCCTCGTATCGCTTCCGCAGGCGTCGCGAAAGGCAGAATTTCCCCGCAAATAGCGGATCAGCGCACCGTTCACGTCACCTTTGCGCGCACGGCATAGCGCGGATCGCGCCACTCGCCGGTTTCCAGCAAGCTTTTCAGCCTGTAGGCCGCCCGCCAGACATCCTCATAGCCGACGTACAGCGGGGTGAAGCCAAAACGCACCACGTCGGGCGTGCGAAAATCCCCGATCACGCCGTGGGCGATCAGCGCCTGCATCAGCGGGTAGCCGTGCGGATGGGCGAACGAGACATGACTGCCCCGCCGCTCGCCATCGGCCGGCGTCGCCAGACCCAGGCCGTGCGCGTCGGCGAAGGGCCGGACCTGGGCGATGAACAGGTCGCACAGCTGCTGGCCCTTGGCGTAGAGGGCGGCCCGGTCCGCCTCCAGGAACATCTCCACCGCCGCCTCCAGCGCGGTCATCGACAGGATCGAGGGCGTGCCGCACAGGAACCTGTCCACGCCCGAGGCGGGACGATAGTCGTCGATGAAGGCGAACGGCTCCGCGTGGCCCATCCAGCCGGTAAGCGGCGAACTGAGCGCGGCCTGCAGCCGCCGGGCCACGAACAGGAAGGCCGGCGCGCCCGGACCGCCGTTCAGGTACTTGTAACCGCAGCCCACCGCCAGGTCGGCCCCGGCCGCGTTCAGGTCCACCGAAATGGCTCCGGCGCTGTGGCTGAGGTCCCAAAGCGTCAGGGCGCCCTTAGCGTGAGCCGCCGCGGTCAGGGCCGCCATGTCGCGTCGCCGGCCGCTCTTGTAGTGGACGTGGGTCAGCATCAGCACCGCCACGTCGGTGTCGATCGCATCGGCCAACCGATCCGCCTCGACCGTGCGCACCTCCGCCCCGAACCGGGCGGCCAGACCCTGCGCGATATAGAGATCGGTGGGGAAATCGCCCGGCTCGGTCAGGACGACCTTCCGGCCACTGTCATGGGCGAGGGCGGCGCTCAGCAGCTTGAAGATGTTCACCGAGGTGGAGTCGGCGGCCACCACCTCTCCGGCCTCGGCGCCGATCAACCGGGCGATCTTGTCGCCCACCCGCCGGGGCGCGCCGATCCAGTCATGGACGTTCCAGCTGCGGATCAGGTCCTGGCCCCATTGCCGGCGGACCAGGTCGTCCATCCGGCCGGGCGTCGCCGCGGGCAGGGCGCCGAGCGAATTGCCGTCGAGGTAGATCACCCCTTCCGGGAGCAGGAACCGCCCTCGCCATTCGGCCAGGGGATCGGCCGCATCCATCGCCCGCACGTCATCAAGGCTCAGCATGGAAGCTGGTTACGCGACCTGAGCCCCTGTCCTCAAGGTTTGTGACGAGGCCCGCGACGGCTGCGCTGATTGGCGGTCAATGGCGCCGGCCGGGTTGGAGCGACCCAGTCCTTGGGCGGTGCATAGACCTGCTGGTCGCTGCCCAGCCCCATCTTGCCCGGAACCTGTCGCCGGATCTTCGACTCGGGCGCCAGGTCCTTCGGCAGGCGGGCGAGCTCGTCACGCAGGCGGGCCGCGCGTTCGTAATCCTGCGCCTCGACGGCGGCAGCCATCTGGGCTTCGAGTTCCGCTTTCGAGACGCCGGACATCGCCTGCTCCATCCCGCTCCGAAGTCGCCGCCTTCATCCGCCTTGCCGCCAAATTCAGCAAGCCGCGGGGAGGTTTCCGCCAGCAGCTTGAAAAGGCGACCGTATACGTCCTACGGTCCCGGCCACGCATTGGGGGGAAGAGACATGGATCGCAGAGGTTTCCTGTACGCGGCGGCGGCCAGCGCGCTGGCGCCGGCCTTGGCCACGGCGGGCAAGGCGATGGCTCAGAACGGCGATGCGCACGCCCAGCTCGACGCCCTTTTCAACACCCTGTTCCAGGAAGACCTGCGCCACAGCCCCGAAAGCGCCACCCAGCTCGGCCTGGACAAGGGACCTAACGCCGACCTCCGCTCCAAGCTTCGTGACGAAGGTCCGTCGGGCGTGGCCGCGGGCAAGGCGCTGACCGCGGATCAGCTGGCCCGCCTGAAGGCCTTTCCCAAGGAGCGCTTGTCCCCCGGCGACCGGGTCAACTACGACGTGGTGGTCTACACTCGCGAAAGCGCGCGGCGGGTGCAGCAGTTCGACTTCGGTGGCGCGGGCTTTGGGCCGTCGCCCTATGTCGTCAGCCAGCTCACCGGCGCCTATCAGAGCGTGCCGGACTTCCTGGACACCAAGCACAAGATCGCCACCGCCGAGGACGCCGACGCCTATCTGTCCCGCGTCTCCGCCTTCGCCGACCAGCTCGACGGCGAGACCGAGCGGATGCGCCATGACGGCGCGATCGGCGTGATCCCGCCCGACTTCATCTGCGACCTGACCCTGACCCAGATGACGGCGACGCGCACCGCGCCGGACCAGTCCCTGCTGGTCACCTCGATCGCCAAGCGCGCCAGGGAAAAGGGGCTGCCCGACCATTACGCCGCCGACGCGGCGAAGATCTACGCCGAGAAGGTCGGACCCGCGCTCGACCGGCAGATCGCGCTGGTTCGCGAATGGCGTGGCAAGAGCGGCCACGACGCCAGCCTGCGCCGCCTGAAGAACGGCGACGCCTTCTATGCGGCGGCCCTGCATTCGACCACCACCACCGAGCTGTCCCCCCAGGAGATCCACCAGCTGGGCCTGGACCAGGGCAAGGAGATCAGCGCGCGCCTCGACGGCCTGCTGAAGGCCCAGGGCATGACCCAGGGCACGGTCGGCGAGCGGATCGCGGCGCTCTACAAGGATCCGAAGTACCTCTATCCCAATACCGACGCCGGCAAGGTCGACTGCATCGCCTATTGCAACAGCCGGCTGGCGGCGATCACCCCCAAGCTGCCCCAGGCCTTCAAGCGCCTGCCGACCTACAAGTTCGAGGTGCGCCGCGTACCGCCCCAGACCGAGGCCGGTGCGGCCTCCGCCTTCTCGCAGGGACCGGCGCTGGATGGTTCGCGGCCGGGGCTGGTCTATTTCAACCTGCACGACTCGGCGGAGTGGCCGAAGTTCGCCCTGTCGACCACCGTCTTCCACGAAGGCCTGCCGGGCCACCAGCTCGAAGGCGGCCTGGCACTGTCCAACAAGAGCCTGCCGCTGATCCGCAAGGTCGGCGGCTTCTCGGGTTATGCTGAGGGCTGGGCGCTTTACGCCGAGCAGCTCGCCGACGAACTCGGGATGTACGACGACGATCCCATGGGCCGGATCGGCTATCTGAAGTTCCAGCTGTTCCGCGCCGGCCGCTGCGTGGTCGACACCGGTATCCACCACATGGGCTGGACCCGCGAACAGGCCATCGCCTACTTCCTGCAGCTCGACGGCGACGCCCCGGGCTTCGCCGCCCGCGAGGTGGAACGCTACTGCGCCACCCCCGGTCAGGCCTGCAGCTACAAGATCGGCCACACCGTCTGGACCCGCGCCCGCACCCGGGCCCAGAAAGCGCTCGGCCCGCGCTACGACATCAAGGACTTCCACGAGGCCGGCCTCAGCTACGGCCGCGTCCCGCTGGATATTCTGGACGGGGTGATCGACACCTACATCAAGACGGCCAAGGCATAGGTCGCTCGCCGCCCCTGCTGCGCGGGGGCGGCGGAGAACGTCAGCGTTCCGCCAGCTCCAGGAGGCGCCGCGCTTGCTTCAGATGGGGCATGTCGAGCATGCGGCCGTCCAGGCTCGCGACGCCTGCGCCGGGAGCGGCGTCGAACGCCGCGACCACCCGGCGAGCATGCTCGGTCTCCGCTTCCGAAGGCGCGAAGGCGCGGTGGATCGCGGCCACC
>JBARAK010000107.1:0-2649 GCA_049791955.1 Caulobacteraceae bacterium | reverse complement strand
CTCACCGCCGGGGTGATGCCCGACAGGTGCAGCCAGTCGCAGGCGGCCAGGGCGGCCTCGAAGTCGTAGCCCTCCGCGCCGGTCTCGGCGAAGGCGGAGCCGGCGCGGTCGTACAGCACCTCGGATGGCCGCAGCACTGCGCCGGGCGTCAGGAAGTAGATCCCCATCCGCCCCGGAGCGCGCCGGACGAAGCCGGTCTCCACCCCGTGCCGGCGCAGCTCTCCCGCCGCCGCATCCCCGATCGGGTTGTCGGGCAGGGTGGTGAGGCTGCGGGCGCGATGGCCGAAATGGGCGAGCGAGACGGCCACGTTGGCCTCCGCCCCGCCGAAATGGGCGAGCAGCCGGCCCGACTGCAGCAGCATTTCACTGTCCGGGGCCGACAGCCGCAGCAGCAGCTCCCCGAAACACGCCACCGTGACGGAGCCGTCCGCCGAAGCCCGATCCTCAGCCATGTCGCAGCGCGTTCCCTATCCAGGCTCAGCCTGAAAAGGGGATTACCGCCCGCCGCCCGACGCCGCCAGATGCAGACCGCCATCACACCGGGAAAGGGCCCGATTAGTGGTGAGCGTGGGCGCCGCCGTGGCTGGCGTTGCGCTTGCGGGTCGCCGCCGCCTTCTTCGCCGATGCGGAGCGCTGGGCGGGCGTGCGGGTCGCCGCCGCCTTTCCGCCCGCCTCGCCGCCCTTGTGCGCGGCGGGATGGCCGGTGGACTTGCCCCGGCCCGAGCCGCCCGGTTCCTTTCCGCCGCCGTCGTCCTTGTTGACGGTGGCCCAGGCCCGCCGCTCGGCCTCCTTTTCCGAGACGCCGCGCTTTTCGTAGCCTTCCGCGATGTGATCGGCTTTGCGTTCCTGCTTGTCGGTGTATTTCGACTTGTCGCCTTGAGGCATGGCGAACCTCCCGTCGGTCAGTGGAGATTCAATCTCCGGCCACAGGGCGATGTTCCCCGCCTCCCGTGCGGGAGCGTCGAAGGAGCTGTCATGCTGGAACACCGCGAACTGGGCCGCAGCGGGCTGAAGGTCTCCGCCATCGGGCTCGGCTGCTACGCCATGTCCGAAGCCTACGGTCCCGCCAGCCAGGAGGAGGCCCTGGCCACCCTGCATCGCGCGCTCGAACTGGGCGTCACCTTCTTCGACACCGCCGAGGTCTACGGCCCCTACCATAACGAGGAACTGCTCGGGCGCGGGCTGAAGGGCCGCCGCGACCAGGCGGTGATCGCCACCAAGTTCGGCTGGCGCATCGAGGACGGCGCCACCACCGGCGTGGACAGCCGCCCCGAGCATATTCGCGCCGCGACCGAAGGCTCACTACTCAGGCTCGGCGTCGATCACATCGACCTGCTCTACCAGCACCGGGTCGATCCCGAGGTTCCGATCGAGGAGGTGGCCGGCGCAGTCGGCCAACTGGTCGCCGAGGGCAAGGTGCGCGCGTTCGGCCTGTCGGAAGCCGGCGTCTCGACCATCCGCAGGGCCCACGCGGTGCATCCGGTGGCGGCGCTGCAGAGCGAATATTCCCTGTGGGAGCGGGGCCTGGAGGCGGAGATCTTGCCGGTGCTGCGCGAACTCGGGATCGGCCTGGTCCCCTTCGCGCCGCTGGGCCGCGGCTTCCTGGCCGGGTCGGGACAGAAGGCGGAGACCTACGCCGCCAACGACTTCCGCAAGGACGACCCCCGCTTCCAGGGCGAGAACTACGAGGCCAACCTGCGCGCCGCCGCCGTGGTGGCCGAAGTCGCCACGGAGTTGAATGCGACGCCGGCCCAGGTCTCCCTGGCCTGGCTGCTGCACCAGGGCCCCGACATCGTCCCCATCCCGGGCACCCGCCGCTGCACCCATCTGGAACAAAACGTCGCGGCGGGCGGCCTGAAGCTGTCGCCGGAGCAGCTGGAACGCCTGGAAAGGGGCTTCGCCACAGTATCGGGCTCCCGCTACAGCGCCGCCCGCATGGCTTTCGTGGATCACTAGACCTGCATCTTCCCGTTTCGGAACGAGAGCGGGCGTGATGAACGAGATTTTCATCGTTTTCGCCGAACAGTCCGACCGCCAGATGTCGGATGGTCTTCAGTACGCGGCGGCGTCGTAGGATCGCTCGCGACCTCCTTCATCCTGGCGAACCGGCTTGGGCCGGCTGGTCGAGGGGGCGAATGTCGTTTTCGAACTGGCGCATTTCGCGCAAGCTGACGTCCGCGTTCGCGGCGCTGTCGGTGGCCTTCCTGCTGGTCAGCGGGACGCTCGCCGCACACGTCGTCGCCGCGCATTCGGCCCTCGAAGCCGACGAATACAGCTATCGCGTGCTTGAGCTGAGCAGCGCGATGATGACCGCCCTGGCCAACCAGCAGGACGCGCTGCGCGGCTACGTCGCCAAGCCGGATGAAGAGTTCCTGCGCACCTACGCCCAGCACGGCGAGGAATACGCCGGGGCCGCCAACACCTTCCAGGCCACCGCCAACAGCGAGGCGGAACGGTCCGAGGCCGCCCAGATCACCGCCCTGGCCGCCCAGTTCCACCACGAGGCCGACCAGACCTTCGCCCTGGCGCGCAACCCCGCCACCCTTGACCAGGCGCGGACCGGCATCGCCGCCACCGCCCGCCTGCTCCAGGTTCGCGACGTCGTGAACACCGTCACCGAGCGGCAGCGCGTGACCCGCGGCCTGCGCC
>JBARAK010000106.1:0-4060 GCA_049791955.1 Caulobacteraceae bacterium | reverse complement strand
AGCGGCTGAGGTTGGGGACCTCGACCCCGAACCGGGCTTCGAGCAGCTTCAGCGTCGAGGTGTGGTCCAGGGTGTCGCCACAGGCCCAGCCGCCACGGCTGAACGGCGAGATCACCATGCAGGGCACCCGAAAGCCCAGCCCGACCGGCAGGTCGTGGACGAACTCGTCCGGGGTTCCGGGCGGAGGCGTCGGCGGCGCGACATGGTCGAACTGGCCGTCGTTCTCGTCATAATTCAGGATCAGGGCGGTCTTGGCCCACAGCTTGGGGTTGGACCACAGCGCTTCCAGGATCTGGGCGGTGTGCGCCTCGCCCGCCGCCGGCAGGTAGGAGGGGTGCTCGCTGACCTCGCCGGGGGGCGTGATCCAGCTCACCTGGGGGATGTTCCCGGTGCGCAGGTCGTCGAGCAGGGCCTCGAACGGCCGGTTGCGCATGGCGTTCTCGTACAGCGACGAGGTCTTGGCGGCCTGCTGGTACTGGGTGAAGTACTTCAGCACGTTGCAGCCGTAGTCGTCCTCGTCGTGGTAGACGCGCCAGGAGATCCCGGCCTTCTCCAGCCGCTCGGGATAGGTCTCCCAGCTGTAGTGGAGGCCGCTGTTGTCCAGCGCGGGGCCGCCATGCTTGCCATCCGGGTCGATGGTCCCGGTCATCAGGTAGAAGCGATTGGGGTGGGTCGGGCCGAACATCGAGCAGTGGTAGCCGTCGCACAGGGTGAAGGCGTCGGCCAGGCCGTAGTAGTAGGGCAGGTCTTCCCGGGTCAGGTAGCCCATGGTCAGCGGGCCGTTGTCGTTGTCCGAGGCGCGGTGGGCGGTGACCCACAGGTCCATGCCGCCCGCGTTCCACGAGGCGTGCTGCGCGCCCCAGGAGTGGCTGAGGTCGTGCATCCGCTGGGCCCCGGTGGTCAGGGTGTCCAGGCGGAACGGCAGGATGTGGCCGTCCCGGTGCAGGGCGTCGGCCTGGCGGAAGATCGAGCCGCCGTCGGGGCGCACAGCGCGCGGGTCGTCGAAGCCGCGCACCCCGCGCAGGCTGCCGAAGTAGTGGTCGAAGGAGCGGTTCTCCTTCATCAGGATGATGATGTGGTCGATATCGGTCAGCTTGGCCGGTGGCTGGCTTTCCCGCGCGATCCCTGCGCTGGCCGAACCCGCGACCGAGGCGGCCGCGGCGGCCTGGAGGAAGCGGCGGCGTGCGACGCCTGTCATGGGCGGTCTCTCAGGTTCAGGTCTGGAATGCAGCCCCGCTATAGGGCGCGTCGGTCAAGGTTTTGAGACGGATTTCACCCCTCCCCCTGGGGGAAGCCCCGCCTTCTCCCGGGGGAGAGGCGGGGCGCAACCTTACCACTTGTAGCTGGCCTTCAAGGTGATGAAGCGTCCGGTCTGGACGTAGGAGCCGTTGCCGCCGGCGTCCTGGGTGCCGAGGTACTGGGTGCTGGTGCCGAGCGTCTTGTAGAACTGGACGCTGTCCAGCAGGTTCTGCGCCGCCACCGTGAAGAGCACGCCGTAGATCGGGTAGCTGACGCTGAAGTCCAGCGAGCTCACCGGCTGCAGGTATTCGTCCAGGTTGTTGCTGTCCAGGCCCACCAGCTGCAGGCCTTCGTAGTGCCAGGCGAGGTCGGCGTTGACCCCGTACATCTTGTAGAACAGGTCGAGGTTGTAGATCAGCTCAGGCGCACGCGGCAGCCAGGTGCGCCGGCCGAAGTGGTCGGCGCGGCCGCTGTCGGCGGAGCTGCGCTGTTCGGTGAGCGAGCCGCCGACGCCCAGGCCGGCCAGCGGACCCGGCAGTTCGGTCAGCTGCTTGCGGGCGTCCAACTCGGTGCCGAGCAGGTCGGCGTCCTTGCCGTTCTCCGGTTGGCTCACCGCGACGCCCTCGTTGCTGATGCTGGCGGTGTTGGCCGGCGGCAGGGCGCCGGAGGTGAGGGCAGCGTAGATGAAGTTGTAGATCCGCTTGTAGTAGAGGTCGACGGTGAACAGGCTCGAATGCGGGCCGTAGAACTCGGCCGAGAGGTCGTAGTTGGTGGCGGTGGAGGGCTTCAGGTTGGGATTGCCCTCGCTGATGCCGTCGATGGCGCCGGTCAGGTCGTTGCGCGAGACGCTGATCGGGCTGGCGATCAGGCCGAAGGCCGGCTTGGTGTAGGATTCGCGGATGGCGCCGCGGAACACCGCCCAGTCCTCGGGCCGGTAGCTCATGATCAGGCTCGGCAGCACCTCGCCGTAGTTGTGCGAGCTACCCACGAACTGGCCGCTGTCGGCGCCGGTCGCTTCCCACTGGCGACTGGCGAAGTTGACGTCTTCGTAGCGCACGCCGACCGTGGCCAGGAACTTCTCGTAGGTGAGGTTGGCCTGGAGGTAGCCGGCGAAGGTGCCCTCGGTGCCGGTGACGGTCTGGCCGTTGTAGTCGTTGATCGAATAGGCGCCGGGGTTGCCGATCACCTGGCCGCCGATGGCGTTCAGGCCGAACTGGTTGGTGTAGGCGAAGGGATTGGCGCCGTTGGCGAAGGTGGAGCGGTCCAGGATCCGGAACGGCCCGGCGTAATCGCCGCCCAGGAAGGAGATGTTGCGCCCGGGGAGCGACTGGACGTCGGGACCGACGGCGAACACCGAGATCGACGGCACCACGCCGCCCGGCCCGAGGATGGCGAAGTTGCCGCCGTCGTCGCCGAAGAACTTGTGGTCATAGGCGACGCGGTTGGAGACATTGACGTCCACCCCGACCTTCACATCGCTGAGGATACCCTGGTCCACCCGGTAGTCCGCATCGAACTTGCCAGTGTACATGGTGTTGTAGCTGCCGATGTCGTCGCCCTGGTATTTCCACAGGTGGTCGTCGGCCGGATTGTCGGCGAGGGCCTGGGTGGCGGGCGAGTCGTAGGTGATCCCGATCTTGGCCGGGTTGCTGACGTTGAAGATCGCCCCGCCGGTGACGGACGGGAGGCCGTAGAGGCTGCCCTGGACCATGTCCGGCTGGGTCGTGGAGGCGAAGCCATAGCTGACGCTGTAGTCCAGGGTCAGGCGGTCAAGGTCGCTCTGCCCGCCGACCTTGGCGGTGACCAGCTGCTCGATGTTGTTGCGGTCCTGGTAGTAGGAGCCGGGCAGCAGGCCCGTCGGGCTGAAGTTCTGGCCGTTGCTATAGTCGGAGATGACGCCGCCGATGATGCTGTGCTGGGTGTCGCCGCCGGTCACCTGGTACTTGGAGAACGAGGTCTGGACGTAGAGCTTCTGGGTCTGGGTCTGGTAGTCGAGCGAGAAGTTGCCGCCGTAGCGCTGGATCTCGTCGTTGTAGTAGTCGAAACGCACGCCGGTGGCCGACAGGCCGCCCTTCAGGGACGCCCAGTTGGCGTTCTGCGCTTCGGAGGCCTGGGTCGGGGTGTAGCCCAGCACCTCGACCGATTCGCCGGCGCTGTCGCGGCTGTCGTAGTAGCCGGTGAAGTACAGGCCCAGGTTCTCGGTGAACTTGCGCGCGAACTCGAGCTGGCCCCCGCCGGCCCAGGCCGGGGCGCCGGTCTTATCGGCCATCTCGGAGTAGTTGCCGTCGGCGGTGATGCGGGTCAACGGCCCGTTGAAGTCGAAGGCGGTGGGGGTGCGGAAGTCGATGATGCCGCCGATGGCGTCGCCGTCCTGGTCCACGCCGGGGGTCTTGTAGACCTTCACCGATTCGATGCCCTGGGGCGGCAGCATCTTCAGCGACAGGGCGCGGCTGTCCGGGTCGGCCGACGGCGCGCGGATGCCGTTGATGGTGTAGGCGTCGTAGCTGGAATCGATGCCGCGGATGGTGACGTATTCCGCCTCGCCGGTGGCGGCCTGGCCCAGGCCCATGTCGGCGAAGGTCGACAGGCCGGGCAGGTGTTCGATCACGTTGACGATGTCGCCGCCCGGGCGCTCGGCGATCTCTTCGGCCGACATCACCTCGGTGACGCCGACGCTGTTCTTCTTCTCGTCGATGGCGCCCTGGACGGTGCTGGCGGAACGGCTGCTGGTGATGACCACCTCGGACACGTCGGTGGACGGCGCCGCGCTCGTCGCTGCGGCGGTCGCCACGGCTGCGTCGTCGGCCGCATGGGCCACGGC
>JBARAK010000105.1:0-3493 GCA_049791955.1 Caulobacteraceae bacterium | reverse complement strand
CGCGGCGCCAGCGGGCGCGCCTTGCTGGCCGGCGAGGTCAGGTCCAGGCCCTCCAGGCAGGACAGGACCCGCTGGGGCGAGGCGTGTTCGGCGACCACCGCGCAGAGGTACTTGTCCCAGATCACCGGCAGGTCGCTGCCCTGCGCCATCGCGTGCAGGGTGAGGCGGTGATGGCGGGCGGCCAGGTCCTCGGCCAGGGGCCAGTAGCCCAGGCGCGCCGCGGCCAGCCCCAGGCTGTAGATGTCGGAGAAATCGGGGTTGGGGTAGTTCGACCGGGTCAGCTCGAAATGCACCCTGGCGAACGCCTCAGCCCCCTCGTCCAGGTCCTGCAGGTGGAGCAGGGCCACGCCCTTGGTCTCGGACAGGCGGGCTTCCGCCGCATGGGCCGCCGGATCGCCCTGCAGCACCAGCGCCTCTCCCTCCTCGATCTTCCTGAGCGCGGCGACGGTCAGGTCGCTGCGGATCAGGTTGAACGCCTCGGAGTTCTTCGCATTGACCCGGACAAACCAGTCCGGATCCCGGTCGCCGATGGCGGTGAACTGCGCGACCGCGGTGTTGTCGCCCCGAAGGTAGTCCCCATAAAGGTTGTTGAGCCTGGCCATCATCAGGTAGCGATGGCTGCCGGCCGCGCGCGCCTGGGCCGCGAGGATGCCGTTCCATTTGTCGGCGAGGCTCCGGTCCGTCCCGCTCGAGAGTTCGTTGGCGATGAAGTCCAGCCTTCGCAGGCGCCGGTCCATGGCGAGCTTCAGGCTCTGCTCCCCGAAGGCCTCGAGCTGCTTCCAGCTCGTGCCCTGGGCCTGGGCCTCGATGGCCTCCGCGACGCTGGTGGCGGTCCAGTGCGCGGGCATCTGCTGCCTGGCCGTGGCGACCGTCGGAAAGACGGCGAAGCCCAGGAGAATAACCAGTGAAATCAGAACTCGAAGGCGATGCATGATGGGCCCGGCGGTAGCGGGCGCAGCTCATGATTTGAATTCATTAACAGTTTCACCGGCCACGCCCGGGGCAAGCCTGAATAATAGCCATTCGATATCGTCATGCCGGCCAGCGCTCACGCCTGTTGCGGCGTAGCTCGCTACCCCATAGCGTCGCTGCAGGGACATCGAGGGGTGCAGGAATGGCTGGTCTTCGTCGCGCGGCGCTGGCGGGCGCACTGGGTCTGACAGCGATGTGCGCGGGGGCGGCGCACGCGCTCGACATCCCCGCCGCCAAGGCCGAGATCGATCGCGGCCTGGACAAGCAGTACCCGCAACTCGACGCCCTCTATAAGGACATCCACAGCCATCCGGAACTGGGCTTCACCGAGGTCCGCACCGCCAAGCTGCTGGCCGCCCAGATGCGCGCCCTGGGCTTCGAGGTCACCGAGGGCGTCGGCAAGACCGGCCTGGTCGCCATCTACCACAACGGCCCAGGCCCCACCGTGATGGTCCGCACCGAGCTCGACGCCCTGCCCCTGCCGGAAAAGACTGGCCTGCCCTACGCCAGCACCGTCACCCAGGCCTGGCGCGGCGGCCAGACCCCGGTGGCCCACGCCTGCGGGCACGACATCCACATGGCGGTGTGGGTCGGGACCGCGCGCACCCTGGTGGAGGCCAAACACCAGTGGAGCGGCACCCTGATGTTCATCGCCCAGCCGGCCGAGGAACTGGCCAGCGGCGCCAAGGCCATGGTCGCCGACGGGATCTTCACTCGCTTCGGCAAGCCGGACTACGGCTTCGCCCTGCACGTGGGCACGGGCCCCTATGGCGGGGTCGCCTACCGCTCGGGCGTGATGAGCTCCAACTCGGACGAGCTGGACGTGACCTTCACCGGGCGCGGCGGCCACGGGGCCAAGCCCAACCTGACCATCGACCCGGTGATGATGGCCGGCCGCTTCATCGTCGACGTCCAGGGCGTGATCAGCCGCGAGAAGGACCCGGCCGCCTTCGGGGTGGTCACCATCGGCTCGGTCCAGGCCGGCAACGCCGGCAATGTGATCCCCGACACCGCCCTGCTGCGCGGCACCATCCGCTCGTTCGACCCGGAGGTCCGCACCAAGCTGCTCGACGGCATCACGCGCACCGCCAACGCCGAGGCGGCCATGGCCGGCGCGCCGCCGCCCAAGGTGGTGTTCGGGTCCGGCGGCAAGGCGGTGGTCAACGACGCCGCCCTGTCGGACCGCAGCATCTCGGTGCTGAAGACCGCCTTCGGCGCCAAGGCCGAGGCCATGCCCCTGCCCAACTACGCCAGCGAGGACTATTCGGAGTTCATCATCGCCGGCGTGCCGTCGTTCTTCTTCCGCCTGGGCGGGATCGATCCGGCCGTGCTGGCCAAGGCCGAGGCCGAGCACACCGAGGTGCCCGGCAACCACTCGCCCTACTTCGCCCCGGTTCCCGAGCCGTCCATCCGCACCGGCGTCGAAGCCATGAGCCTGGTGGTCATGAACGTGATGCAGCCCGGCGCGCCCAAGGTGGCGGCGAACTGAGGCTGACGCTTGTTTGATCTAGATTGAGCGTTCTTCCGTGTCGTCCCAGTCGGAGCCGGGATGACAGGCCGAAGCGCTGGGACCAGACGCTCCCCGCACACAAAACCCGCTCTTCCCCGCGAATGCGGGGATCCAGATTTAGTCTCACACGCCAGCGGATTTGATCTGGATTCCCGCCTTCGCGGGAATGAGCGGAAGTTAGGAGCGCTTCAATTCAACCCATCACGCTCCAACGAGCCTACGGCGCGATGCCGTGGGCCTTGGCTAAATCGGGCAGCTTCGGCGCGATGGCGACCGCGGCGGCGATGTCGGCGTCGCCCTCCGCCTTCATGCCCTTGCGCAGCTTGGCCAGGCCTCGGCCATAATAGGACCAGGCGGTCTTAGGGTTGAGCTTCAGCGCGAAGTCGTAGTCGACGATCGCCCGGTCGAACTCGCCGCGGCGCAGAAACACCAGCCCGCGGCTGTCCAGCATGGCCGCGGTCTTGGGAGCCAGCCGAAGTGCCGCGTTGCAATCAGCCAACGCCTTGTCCAGGTCGTGGCCCAGCAGCGCCCGCGCCCAGCAGCGGCCGTTGCGCGCCAGCGCCATACGGTTGTCGACGTCGTGCTCGGGAATCCACTGGTCGTACTGGGCGATGGCGGACTCCAGCCGCCCCGTCGCCTCGTAGAGACCCGCGAGCTGCAGCCGCGCGTCGTCCTGTTTCGAGACCAGCTTGTCGGCGGCGTCCAGATCGGCCACGGCCGCTTCCCTGTTCCCCCGCGCCAGTTCCATTTCCGAGCGCAGCAGGATGGCGTCGAAGTAATCGGGCTTGAGCTTCAGCGCCTGGTCCAGGTCGGTCCTGGCCAGCAGGGGTTGCCGGTTAGCCAGCCGGGCCAGGGCGCGCTGATAGAAATAGCCGGACTCTGTCGGCGCCAGCTGGATGGCCCGGTCGAGGTCGGGAAGCGCCTTGTCCACCTCGTGTCGGGCGATATAGGCCGCGCCCCGGCGCGCATAGGCTGCGGCGTCGGCCGGTTCCTGTACGGCCGGTTCCGGCG
>JBARAK010000104.1:0-6633 GCA_049791955.1 Caulobacteraceae bacterium | reverse complement strand
GGCCTCCAGCGCGCGCTCTCCCGGCTTCAGCTCGACCGCAGCGGCCAGCAGCGCCGCGTCCAGGCCGGCGCGATAGCCCACCCGCGGCTGCCGCAATACGATGCGGCCCCCCAGAATCCGGTCTTCTGTCGTGTCGTCAGGGCGAGGCGGTAGAGAGACATGATCGTTATTGTCCGGCTGGACACCCGAATCCTTGACCATGGCAGGCGGTGTAACCATTGTGCCGCCCGTCGGCGACCCCATGCGCGCTGACGTCGCGCCCTGACGTGTGGGCGCAAGCAGGAGCGTTGTTCTTGGAATTGGCGACCGCACAGCGCCTGGAGCCCGAAGGTTCGGTGCAACGCCTGTTCGACCTTTCGAAGGCCGACATGGCCGGCGTCGACACGCTGATCCACGCCCGGCTGCAAAGCGACGTGCCGCTGATCCCCGCGCTTGGCGACCATCTGGTCGAGGCCGGCGGCAAGCGCCTGCGTCCGCTGCTGACTGTGGCGGCCGCGCGGTTGTGCGGAACCCGCAACGAGGCGCACCGCAACCTGGCCGCCGCGGTCGAGTTCATCCACACCGCCACCCTGCTCCATGACGACGTGGTGGACGGCTCCCAGCTTCGGCGCGGCAAAGTGGCCGCGCACCTGATCTGGGGCGGGTCGGCCAGCGTGCTGGTCGGCGATTTCCTGTTCGCTCGCGCCTTCGAGCTGATGGTCGAGACCGGTTCGCTGCAAGCGCTTGACATCCTGGCTCGCGCGTCGCGCGTGATCGCCGAGGGCGAGGTGCTGCAACTGACCCGCGCCCACGACCTGCAGCTCGATCAGGACACCTATCTGGAAATCATCCGGGGCAAGACCGCCGAACTGTTCGCAGCCGCCGCCGAATCCGGCGCAGTGGTGTCAGGCGCGACCGCGACCGAGGTCGCCGCCCTGGCCGCTTATGGACTGAAGCTGGGCCTGGCCTTCCAGCTCGCCGACGACGCCCTGGACTACGGCGGAACGTCCGAGACGCTCGGCAAGAACGCCGGCGACGATTTCCGCGAGGGCAAGGTCACCCTGCCGCTGCTGCTGGCGATCCAGCGCACCGGTGGACAGGAAACGGCGTTCTGGGAACGCACCGTCGGCCAACTCGAACAGTCGGAACCCGATTTCCGTCGGGCGCGGGAGCTGATCCTGTCCACAGGGGGCCTGAGCTCCACCCTGGCGCTCGCCCACGACTACGCCAACGAGGCCAAGACCGCGCTGGCCGCCTTCCCGCGCAACGAATGGCGCGCTTCGCTGGAAGCCCTGGCCGACTTCGCCGTCGATCGGGTGGCCTGACCCGCTTCCGCCGGCCCGCCTTGCGGGGAGCGAATCACACAGCTTCCAGGCGCCCCCGCCAGACGCGCCAGCCCACGATACTGATCGCAAGCGCAACGACGAACAGCGCCGGCTGCAGTCCAGCCGGCGCATGCTGGACAACCAGCGCATAGAGGCCGAACGCCGCCATCACGCCGGCGACCCGCCGCGCCAGCGCCGCATGCGTGCGTCCGGTCTTCTGCAGCCAGAGCTGGAACAGGTGGTCCCGGTGGGCCTGCAGCAAGTTCTGCCTGCGCCGCGCCCGGTGCAAAAGGGTCAGCAGCACATCGGTCAGGAACGGCAGCAAGGCGATGGGTGCGACGTAAAGACAGACAGGCCCGTTTGCGGCCGGTCCGGCAGCGGCCGCCGCCAGGGCGGACACCAGGAAGCCCGAGAACAGGGCGCCCACATCGCCCTGGAACACCCGCCCCCGCACGTTCCAGGGCAGGAAACCCAGGTTTCCCGCCGCGCCGGCCAGAGCCAGTCCCCCGAGCAGGGGCGCGCCGCCGCCAAAGCACGCCACGCCCAACACGCCAAGCGCCACGGCCAGGGCTCCAGCCGCGACGCCATTGGCGCCATCCATGAAGTTCACCGCATTGGTGGCGACCACGATCCATAGCGCCGTTCCCAGCGCACCCAGCACGGGGCCCAGGGGCAGAAGCACGCCCGCGCCAAGCGGCACGGCCTCGATCCGCGCGACCAGGACCGCATAGAGCAGCGCCGCAACGCCCTGGAGCAGCAGCTTGGCCTTGGCGCCCACATCGACCAGGTCGTCCAACGCGCCGAGCAGGCCGACCGCACCTGAAAAGCCGAGCGTCGCGGCGGCGAGCCTCATCCCGGCGGCGTCGTGGCCCCCTGAGGCGCCCGCGAACACCAGGGCCCCGAGGCTGGTCCCGGCCAGGATCGCCAGGCCGCCGGAGGTCGGCGTAGGACGGTGGTGCATCCCGCGGTCACGCGGGAGGTCCACCGGCCCAGCCCAGGTGATCAGCCCGGCGAACGCCGCCGCCACGCCCACCGAAACGGCGAGCGCGCTCCCCAGGCCCACCTCGAGGCTCATGTTCCCCTCTTACCGCTCCGCGTCAGGTCAGGCTGGCGCAGAAGCGCTGGATGCGCTCACAGGCGTCCTCCAGCACCGCGTTGGAGGTGGCGTAGGAAATGCGGAAGAACGGCGAGAGGCCGAACGCGTCGCCCTGCACCACCGCCACGCCTTCGGCGTCGAGCAGTTCGGTGGTGAACACCACGTCGTTCTCGATCACCTTGCCGGATGGCGCGAGCTTGCCGATCAGCCCCTGGCAGGACGGATAAACATAGAAGGCGCCCTCGGGCTTGGGGCAATGGATGCCGGTGGCCTGGTTCAGCATCGACACCACCAGATCGCGCCGCTCCTCGAACGCCTTGGCGCGGACCGGGATGAAGTCCTGCGGCCCGTTCAACGCCTCGACCGCCGCCCACTGGGAGATGGAGGAGGGGTTGGAGGTCGACTGGCTCATCACCTTGGCCATGGCCTTGATCAGCCGCTCGGGCCCGGCGGCGTAGCCGATGCGCCAGCCGGTCATGGCGTAGGCCTTGGAAACGCCGTTCATGGTCAAGGTGCGCTCGTAGAGCTCGGGAACGACCTCGGCGATCGTGGAGAACTTGAAGCCGTCGTAGAGCAGGTGCTCGTACATGTCGTCGGTCAGCACCCACACGTGCGGGTGACGCAGCAGCACCTCGCCCAGCGCCTTGAGCGCCTCCCGGCTATAGGCGGCGCCCGACGGGTTGGACGGCGAGTTCAGCATCAGCCACTTGGTCCGCGGGGTGATCGCGCGTTCCAGGTCCTCGGGCTGCAGCAGGAAGCCGTTCTCCGCGGTGGTGGGGACGAACACCGGCTCGCCCCCCGCCAGCAGCACCATGTCCGGGTAGGAGACCCAGTAGGGCGTGGGGATGATCACCTCGTCGCCTGGACCGAGGGTGGCGACCATGGCGTTGTAGATCACCGGCTTGCCGCCAGGCGACACGTTCACCTGGCTGGCCTTGTAGGTCAGGCCGTTCTCGCGGGCGAACTTGGCGACGATCGCTTCCTTCAGCTCCGGGATGCCGTCCACGTCGGTGTAGCGGGTCTTTCCTTCCCGGATCGCGCGGATGCCCGCTTCCTGGATATTCTCAGGCGTATCGAAGTCGGGTTCGCCGGCGGCGAGGGCGATGACGTCGCGGCCGGCGCGGATCAGCGCACGGGCCTGGGCGCTGACCGCCATGGTGGAAGAGGGCTTCACGCGGCTGAGCGCGGGGGATTCAAAGGACATCTGGCTTCCTGCGAACCTGGGACGGAACGAATCTATTGGGGGCCGCGCAACGGCGGGGCGGATGATGGGGAATCGGGCTGGGGCCCGCCCGGCTGGGCGGAAGCCGCGGGCAGAGCATCATCGATGCTCTTGGGAGACTCCTTCGGCCCGTCCCTCGGCGCATCGGCGGCCGGAGCCTGGGCCTCGGGAGCCTGGCCTTTCAGGGTTTGGGCGTTCAGGCTTTCAGTGCTTGACGCCGGGGCGTCAGGAGCCTTTGCATCCGCCGCCGGCGCGTCGGCGCTGGTGCGGAAGGCAGCGCCCAGCACACCGGAACGGGTCTCCAGGCGCTTGGCCGCCACCTCGCAACGCCCCGGCAGGTCCCACAGCAGCCAGGACCACATGCGGGTGCGGGGCTCGGCGCTCTTGGCCGGATCCCAGATCGCCTCGCCCTCTGCCTCGGCCTTCTCGCGGCGCGCGGCCATTTCCTTAGGGTGCGTCTTGGAAGCAGTGTGCAGCGCGCGGGCGTAAAGGGCCAGGTACTCGCGGCCGGCCTTCATCTGCTCGACGTCGGCCTTCTCGTCATCGGCCACTTCTTCCGGACGCTCGATGCTCTTCAGCTCGGGCTTGACCAGGGTGTAGAGCGCCATGTGTCCCGACAGCGCTCCATGGCACCAGGCGACGAAGTCATAGTCCGCCGTCGGAGCGCCCTTGGGCACATCGCCGTCCTCGGCGACGGGCGGCGTAACCGCCGCGGCCGCAGCCACCGCAGACGGCTCGGCCTGGGCGAGGGCCAGGGCGAACAGAAACGTCAACATAGAATAGAATCCCTTGGACGCTGAAAATGCGCCCGGACGCCCCGTTTATAGAGCGTGCGCCCGGAGGCAAGACATTCGGCCCGAACCGGGACGCGCCAGGGCCGTCGAGCGGCTTTCGGACGACAGAGGCTCCGGCCGCGTCGTTCAGGGCTTGGGCGCAGGCGCGGCAGGGACCGCCGCAGACGACGAAGGCGTCGCATCAGCCGGCGCCGGCGGCCTGCGAGTGGGAGCCACGAAGGGTTCGCCACTTTCGTAGCTGAAGTAGATCAGGTGATGGCTGGGCGAGATCAGGACGTGATGTGATCGGAAAAAGTCCAGGCCGATCAGGGCGCGAATGTCCCCAACGGTCTCCCGCCCCAGGCGCGTGCCTGTCTCCTGCTCGACATTGTAACGGAACATGTCCGCAGTCAGCAGACGGACATTCTTCACCGTCTCGTCGCCCAGGCCGACCGTATCGAAAACATAGACTTCGCTGTCGATAGCTTTGGGGCCGACCCCACGCATCTGCAGCACCGGCGCGCCAGCCTCGGGCCGGGCGCCGGCGGCGTTGGCCGCGCCGGGGGTGACCGTGGTGATGGACGCGCCCGTATCAAGCTGCGCCTCGATCGCGTGGCCATTGAGCATCAGGCGGGTGAAAAAACCGGAGCCGAGGCCGGGAGACGCCTCCAGCGGAGCCTCGGAATAGGTCTTGGCCCAATAAGGCATCTGGGCGTCATTACACCCTGAGTCCTTGAGCAGACGGACCACGCCGTGCGGCAGATCGATCTCGGTATCGTACTGGGAAAACAGATCCGTGCCCATCAAGCCGACCACCGCGTCTGGGCCGAGCCGCCGGCCGGCCACCATCAGCTTGGCGTCGTGAACCACGAACTTACCGAACCGCAGTTCCTTGATGGTGACGACCCTTGCATTGACCCTGCCGCCAACGCCGTCCACGCGGACGGTGGTGGCGAAGTCGTGGGCCGATAGTCCAAGCTCCAGCGGGACATCCTGGGACAGCAGGCTGGTGAAGGCGCCGGTGTCGGCGATCATCATCACCGGCCGCCCGTTGATCGAGGTTGGCAGCAGTATCCGCCCCCGGGTCACCACCACGGGAAGCTCGCCCACCTGCTGCAGCTGACAGGCCGCTCGCGCGGGACCACCGCCAACCAGAGCGGCGCCAACCAGAGCGGCGCCAACCGCCACGAACGCCGCGAAACCCGCCATCGACCGCATCGACCGCCCCCACACCCGCTGCCTGTACAGCTCGCCCTTTCCCGTGGAGCGGGTCAAGGGCTGTTCCGTTTCGTCGCTGAAAGAAATCTCCCAATTGACCCGGAGCCGTTGTGAACCAACATTAAGCGCCAAGCCTGCAACGAGGTTGGGTCCTCCGCGTTCGATCTGTCGAAGGGAGCCTGGACGTGAACGAAATGGTGCGCTGGTCAGCTCAGGTTCGTCCGATCGCGGATCGCCGCACGTCGGCTTCGCACCCGACGCTCGGCGACGCCGCGGGCGCCCTCGTCGCCGGAGCGGTCATCCTGGTCGGAGCGGCGGTCGCGGTGGTGTTCGCCGCCACGCTTGCAGTGGTGATGGCCCTGGCCGTCGCCCTGTTCGCCCTGGCCGCCCTCGCCTGGCGCGTCCGTCCCCGGCTGGCGCGAGCCGCCGTGGTGCAAACGCATCGCAGCGGACACGCCTGGATCGCTTACAGTTGGGACGAACGCGCGCGGCGGCCTTGACCCCGGGCGAGCCCTGCCCGATCCACATGCCTGATGTCCACCGACCCCACCGCGCCGACCGAAGCGCCCTCGCCTAACTTCGACGCCCGCAAGACGCCGCCGGATATGGTGGTGCTGCACTACACTGGCATGGCCTCCGGCGAAGCGGCGCTGGAACGCCTGCGCGACCCCGCCGCCAAGGTCTCGTCCCACTACCTCATCGAACAGGACGGCCGCGTCTTCCGCCTGGTGCCGGAGGAACGCCGGGCCTGGCACGCCGGGGTGTCGTTCTGGCGAGGCGAGCGGGACGTGAACGGCCGCTCCATCGGGGTCGAGCTGGTCAATCCCGGGCATGAGCTGGGCTATGTTCCCTTTCCCGAGGCCCAGATCCAGACCCTGCTCGGACTGCTCGACGCCATCCGCGAGCGCTGGACCGTCGAGGACGGGAACATCGTCGCCCACTCCGACGTGGCGCCCGAGCGCAAGATCGACCCGGGCGAGCTGTTTCCCTGGCGCAGGCTGGCCGACGCCGGCCATGGCC
>JBARAK010000103.1:0-1740 GCA_049791955.1 Caulobacteraceae bacterium | reverse complement strand
GCCCAGGCCCGTGCGGAGTCCGCCCCGAGTCCGAGTCTGCTGAATCATGACTTGAGGCGTACCTTTCCTTCCCTTGGCTTGGGAGCCGGGACGGACGCGGCTGGGACTCCGGCACGTCTCCGAGGTCGCTCCCAGACGCACTCCCGTTGGGAGGGGCCTTGCGGCGCTTCAGCTTGTCCAGGGCGCGGGCGCGCGGGTTGATCCGGGCCAGGTGCTCGCCCGCCGTCTCCAGCGCGGCCTCCAGCGGGGCGGGGTCGAACACGAAGCCCTTGTCGGCGTGCTTGCGGCCGTTGCCGGCCCCGCTCTTCAGCCGCTGCAGCAGCTTGTCGATCCAGGCCTCCAGCACCGTCTCGGCCACGAAGGGGTGGTACAGCCGCCCGTCAGCGCACTCGCGCCAGCCGCGCAGGGCCAGGTCGCGCACCTTGCGGAAGCTGCGCAGGTCAGACCCCAGTTCGGCCAGGTGGCAGAGCTGGGCGTCGTCGGCCGGCAACGAGCCGCCGGGCAGCTGGTAGAAGGCGCGATACCAGAGCTTGTGGCCGACCATCCAGGCCAGCGGGGCCGACGACGCCTGGGCGTTGAACTGGCTGCCGAGCAGGCGGTGCACGTCCACCATCATCTTGGGAAAGTCGCGCACGTCGCAGTCGGCCGGCGTTAGAGGCGCGGTCGATGGTGGGTTGCGCGGCGGGAGAGCGTGATCCATGGCCGCATAATCGCGAGTTCTCGCGATATGATCAAGCGGAATCGCGAGAACTCGCTGTCGCATTTATCGCGAGAACCCGGCATTTCTGGCGGATGGACGCGAAGCCAAAGGATTACCGGGCGAACTTCCTCCGCTGGATGGAGGAGGCCGGCGCCACCGTGGCGGAGATCTCCCGCCGCACAGCCATCCCCAGCAGCACGCTCTACAGCTTCACCCGCGGCCAGACCGCCTCACTGAAGGACGACGTGCTGGCCCGGATCGCGGAGGCCTATTCCACCACCGCCGACGCGGTGATCGGGGGCGCCGCCTCGCGCCGGGTGCAGATCGTCGGGCGGATCGGCGCGCGGGCCGAGGTGCGCCCGTTCGACGAGGACCCCGAGGCCATGTACGAGGTCCCACTGCCCCAGAGCCTGGAAGGCGCCGAGGACTACGTCGCCTTCGAGATCGAGGGCTTCAGCATGCCGCCGGCGCGGCCCGGCTGGATCGTGGTGTTCCGCAAGAAGCAGACCCCGATCCAGGACCTGGTCGGCTATCCCTGCCTGATCGACCTGGCCAACGGCCAGCGCCTGTTCAAGGAACTGCACCGCGGCTACACGCCCGGCCTGTGGAACCTGGCCAGCTGGGACGGCTCGCCCCTGATGGAAGACCAGACCGTGATCGCCGCCCTGCCCTTCGTGGCGCTGTCGCCGGGGCGGATGGGGCGGTAGGGCGACACGCCTTCTCCCCTTGCGGGAGAGGGAATCAGACCCTTCCCTTGCCCCCGCCCCGTCGTGAGCGTTGCGCCACAGCCCCGCGTTTTCCGTCACGACACCGCGAAAAATCGCGCTCGCCAATACGGTAAAACCGCGAGAACTCGCATAACCCACTTGCGTAATCGCGAGAACTCGCGATATCAATCCGGCGACAGGAGATCGCCGATGCTCGACGCGCCGGACAGCCGCCCCATCTACCCTCCCACCGCCCGCCCGCTGCTGGACGCCTGCGAGCGCGACCCGGCCCTGCGCGCCTTCCTCGCCGCCGAGGTTCGTCACGAGCGCAGC
>JBARAK010000102.1:0-2134 GCA_049791955.1 Caulobacteraceae bacterium | reverse complement strand
GTCCAGGGGCGGTCGTAGCAGGGCGCGTCGTCGGCCAGCGGCGCCAGCGGCAGGTCGCAGACCACCTCGCCCTTGTGCTTCAGCACGATGCGGCCGGTGTCGGTGGTCGATCCGATCACCGCGGCGTCCAGGCCCCACTTGGTGAAGATGCGGTAGGCGTCGGGCTCGCGGCCGGGCTTCAGGATCGCCAGCATGCGCTCCTGGCTTTCCGACAGCATCATCTCATAGGCGCTCATGCCGGTCTCGCGCTGGGGCACCGCGTCCAGGTCGAGCTCGATGCCGACGCCGCCCTTGCCGGCCATCTCGACCGAAGATGAGGTCAGGCCCGCAGCCCCCATGTCCTGGATCGCCTCCACCGCGCCGGAGGCCATCAGCTCCAGCGTCGCCTCGATCAGCAGCTTTTCCGCGAAGGGGTCGCCGACCTGGACGGTCGGGCGCTTCTCGTCGCTGTCCTCGTCGAACTCGGCGCTGGCCATGGTGGCGCCGTGGATGCCGTCCCGCCCGGTCTTGGAGCCGAAGTAGACCACCGGCAGGTTCGCCGCGGGAGCGGCCGAGTAGAAGATCTTGTCCGCGTCCGCCAGGCCGATGCACATGGCGTTGACCAGGATGTTGCCGTCATAGCCGGGGTGGAAGTTGGTCTCGCCCCCGATGGTGGGCACGCCCACGCAGTTGCCGTAGCCGCCGATGCCCGACACCACGCCCGCCACCAGACGCCGGGTGCGGGGGTGCTCGGGGCTGCCGAAGCGCAGGGCGTTCAGCAGGGCCACCGGGCGCGCGCCCATGGTGAAGACGTCGCGCATGATGCCGCCGACGCCGGTCGCCGCGCCCTGGTAGGGCTCGATGAAGCTCGGATGGTTGTGGCTCTCCATCTTGAAGATACAAGCCAATTTCGTTCCATCGGGGCCGTCGCCGATGTCCACCACGCCCGCGTTCTCGCCGGGGCCGCAGATCACTCGCGGGCCCGTGGTCGGCAGCTTCCTCAGGTGCATGCGCGAGGACTTGTAGGAGCAGTGCTCGCTCCACATCACCGAGAACACCCCGAGCTCGACGGCGTTGGGCTCGCGGCCCAGGCGCTGGAGGATCCGGTCGTATTCCTCGGCCTTCAGCCCGTATTCGCGGGCGAGCTCGACCATGGGCTTGGCGGGGGAGGGGGCGGCGGTCGTCATGGGCGCCCGGTTAGCGGATTTCGCGGCCGATGTCAGGGCGCCATTCGGCGCGATCCGGAGCGTAGCCGGATCGTGGGGTTGGGCGGCCGATCGGTCCGTACACGAAATTGGGAAGGAACGGGTGGGCCCGGCAAGCGCGTTCTGTCGACGAACCCGGAAACAAGGAGGGTCGTCATGGCTGACACGACCACGCGCAAGAACCCGTTCGAGGAACTGTTCGAACAACCCTTTGTGGCGCCGGAGGGCTCCCAGGGCATTGGTCCCACGCTGGGCATGGACCTGGCCGCGCACGACGCGGAGGACCTGGGCTCAGCCCCCGAGGAACCCCGTTCCTTCGCCCCGGCCGACGAGCAGGTGCTGAGGGGCGCGCGGAGCGCCTAGGCCAAATCTACGCCAGCCCAAATCTACGCCAGCCAGGGCGCCAGGGTGTCGCGGGAGAGCATCTCCTCGTAGGTGGGGCGTGCGCGGGTGACGGCGAAGCGGTCGCCCTTGACCAGCACCTCGGGAACCAGCGGGCGGGCGTTGTATTCGCTGGCCATCGAGGAGCCGTAGGCGCCCGCGGTCATGAACGCCACCAGGTCGCCGGCCTTCAGTTCCGCAAGCTCCCGGCCGCGGGCGAAGGTGTCGCCGGTCTCGCAGACCGGACCGACCACGTCATAGGCCACCAGTGGCGCGCCGGTGCGCGAAGCCAGCGGCCGGATGGCGTGGAAGGCGTCGTACATGGCCGGCCGCACCAGGTCGTTCATGGCCGCGTCCAGCACCAGGAAGCGTCGGCCGCTCGGCCGGGCGTGGACCTGGATCACCTGGGAGACCAGCACCCCGGCGTTGGCGGCGATCAGCCGGCCAGGCTCGAAGGCGAGCTGCACGTCCAGGTCGCCGACCACCCGCTCGACCATCTCGGCGTAGGTGCGGGGCGAGGGCGGTTCGGGCTGGTCGAAATAGGGCACGCCCAGGCCGCCGCCGAGGTC
>JBARAK010000101.1:0-4932 GCA_049791955.1 Caulobacteraceae bacterium | reverse complement strand
CTCCGGCCCCGACGCCAAGCGCCAGGCGGCGCGCCACCGCCAGGCGGCCGACGGGACGCACGCCCGCGGAAAGGCGCTGGATGAGCTCTTCGCTCATTGCTGGAAGCCCTGCCGCGAGGGGGAGCGGCGAGCCGGCGCGCATACCCGCGGCGAGCGAGCGGGCTTCCCTCGTTCGCTATGGATCGCGGCTAGCGTGTCTCGCACCAAATCCTCCATCCCACGCGATGCGGCGGACCTGCCGCGCCGGATGGGGTCAAAGCCGGGCGCCTTCCAGCGCCATGATCAAGCCCGCCAGCCTGCCTGGGTGTCTTCGCACGATCGGTAGCTCAGGTTACGCCATGGAGCGCTAAGAATTTGCCCGTCCCACCCTGCATTTCGCCTGCATATTGCGCGGGCGCCGGGGCGGCCGGATTGTGGGTCTCGGACCCCCGCGGCTGTAACCATCCGGGACTTAAGGCCGAACGCTGAATGGAACGCGACTGCGCGGGTTCGGCCGGCGGACATATGCTTGCGGCCTGTTGACGCTGGCGGCGGCGAGACCCTGGTCGGCGATCAGAAGCGGATGGATTTCAGCATGCGACAAGGCGAGGCGAAGCGGCGCGAAACGATCTATCGTCACACCTTCCTGGTGCGGCTGACCCATTGGGTCAACGCCCTGACCATCTTCGTCCTGATCGGGACGGGGCTGAACATCTTCTGCGCGCACCCTCAGCTGTACTGGGGCCTGGCCGGCAATTCGGGCGACCACCCGTTCGTCGCCATCCACGCGGTGGGAACGCCTCATGGCGTCCATGGCCTGACCACCATCGGCCCGCTGCACATCGACACCACCGGCGTGCTCGGCTGGTCGAAGATGCACGGCCACTGGGCCGGACGCGCCTGGCCGTCCTGGATCACCATCCCCAGCTTCGTCGACCTGGCCGACGCCCGGCATTGGCACTTCTTCTTCGCCTGGGTGCTGGCGACGAACGGGCTGGTCTATCTCCTGTGGAGCCTGTCGATCCGCCACGTGCAGCGCGACATCTGGCCGACCCTGGCCGACCTCAGGTCGATTCCGCGCTCGGTGCTCGACCACGTCCGGCTCAGGCATCCGACCGGGGAGGCGGCCAAGCGCTACAATGTGCTGCAGCGGCTGGCCTACCTGGCGGTGATCCTGCTGGTGGCCGGCATGGTGGCCACCGGCCTGACCATGTCGCCGGGTTTCGACGCCTTCGCCCCCTGGCTGCTCGACCTGTTCGGGGGGCGGCAGTCGGCGCGGACGCTGCACTTCATCTTCGCCTCCTCCATCGTCGCCTTCGTGGTCATCCACCTGGCCGAGGTGGTGCTGGCCGGGCCGCTGAACGAGGTCTGGTCGATGATCAGCGGACGCTACCGCGTGCCGCAGGAGCACCACTGACATGTCACGCATTACCCGGCGCATGACACTGTCAGGGGGTCTGGCGGGCTCCGGCCTGCTCCTGGCCGGCTGCGACCGCATCCTGCAGGGCGACCATCTGAACAGCAGCGCCAGCTTCCAGCGCGTCCTGGCGATGGGCGAGGCCTGGACCCTGACCAGCCAGCGCTTCCTGCTGTCGGGCGGCGCTCTGGCGCACGAGTACAAGCCCTCCGACATATCGCACAACTTCAAGGCCAACGGCTCCACCAGCCCTGGCGGCGAGGAGTATGCGCGTCACGTCGAGGAGAACTTCGCCAACTGGCGGCTGCGCATCGACGGCATGGTGGCGCGGCCGCTGTCGCTGTCGGTGGCCGAAATCCGCCGGCTGCCCGCCCGCACCCAGATCACCCGCCACGACTGCGTGGAAGGCTGGAGCGCCATCGCCCAGTGGAGCGGCGCGCCGCTTGGCCTGATACTGAAGGCGGCGGGCGCGGCGCCGGGGGCCAAGTACGCGATCTTCTACTGCGCCGACAACCTGAGCGGCGAGCCCGGCAAGGGCGGCCAGCAGTCGCCGGGGCAGTATTACGAAAGCCTGGGCCTGGTGGACGCCTTCCATCCCCAGACCATCGTGGCCTACGCCATGAACGGCCAGCCGCTCGGCGTGCCCTATGGCGCGCCGCTGCGCCTGCGGGTGGAGCGCCAACTCGGCTACAAGCACGCCAAGTACCTGCAGCGCATCCACATCACCGACACCCTGAGCGGTGTGCACGGTGGGCGGGGCGGCTACTGGGAAGACCGCGGCTACGAATGGTACGCGGGCATCTGAACGCGCCCTCTCCCACGATCGGGGAGAGGGCTTCGCCTCAGCTTCAGCCTCTTCCAGCCGCCAGGATCGGGCCGCCGACGCCGTCCTGTACCAGCACCGCAGTCTTCAGGCCCGCGCGGCTAGGCGCGGGGAGGGTGTAGGTCTGGGCCGCGCCGCTCCAGTCCCCGAGGCGCACCACCTCGCGCACGACATTGCGGTGCGGCAGGGTCAGGCCGCCGTTCTCGCCGCGCTGGATCGGCACCTGGATGATGTTCGGGTCATAGCGGACCAACAGCACCTCGCCCCGCCCGTTGCTCGCACCCACCTGCACGCGCTGGTCCGAGATGGTGACCTGGGGCCCGGTCGCGCCGCGGTCCTCGCGCCGGATCAGGGCCTCCAGCTCGTCGCGGCGCACGCCGACCACATCGGCGCGGCCGTTGACCACCACCTCGGGCGTGGCGACTTCGCCGCGATGGAAGGCGCGGGCGTAGTCCCATTGGCGTGAGGTGAAGGCCGGGCTGCCGAAGGTGTCCTTCCAGCCGAGCTGGTCCCAGTAGGTCACCTGCCAGCTCAGGGCCAGGATCTCGGGGCGGTCGGCTATGGCCAGGACATTGGCGTTGGCCGGCGGGCAGGACGAGCAGCCCTGGCTCTGGAACAGCTCCACCACCACCGGGTGATCCCGGTCGGCGGCCATGGCCTTGCCGGGTGAGGCGGTCACGCCGCCGATGATCGCCATGCCGACAGCTGCGGCGGAAACGGCGCCGCCAAGGCACAAGGCGAGAGAACGCGGAGTCATCGTGCATCTCCTTCGAAGCCTGAGGGCTCCTGTGCACGAAAGTTCGATGGCGCTCGCGGCGACGTTACCGACGCGCCGCACTTTTCCGCCCCTGGCCGCCCCGCGGCCATGGATTCCTTGACAGCCGAGGGCCGGTCTGAGAAAGGATCGTGCTGGCAATCCTGCCTAAGCGCCCTTCTGGAGCATGACCATGCCTTCGCGTGGCCTCCCAATGAACGAACTTACCGTTCGGGCGCTCCCGTTTTATTATTACGGCTTTCGATACGCCGGCTGAGGTGATCGCTCACTAGGGACCCTTTCCCTCGATCCCTCGCCGGCGACCGTCTCTGGAAAGAGCGGCCAGCGGCCCTACGCGCGACCTCTTCCGGGCAGCGCGCCCGACCTCCCATCGAAAGCCACGATCATGAACCAGTCTTCCGCGGCGTTGGACGCCATGAACGATCCCGAGTCCCCCTCCGAGCAGCCCCCCTCCAGCCTAGAGAACCTGCGTTCGGAGATCGACCATATCGACGACACCATCCTCGAGCTGCTGCAGCGGCGCATGGCGCTGGCCAGCGGCATCGGCCACCTGAAGGCGTCCGGCCAGCTCAATGCGCTGAAGCTGCGCCCGGACCGGGAGGCGACGGTGATCTCGCGCATCCTGTCCCAGGCCGAGCCGGCCTGCCGCAAGCTGGCGCTTGGCGTCTGGCGCGAGATCATGGCCGCCGGTCTGGCCCGCCAGGGCGAGCTCGAGGTGCTGGTGTGGGGCGGCCCGCATCCGGCCCACGTGCTCGATTCCGCCCGCCGCCGCTTCGGCTCCTCGCCGACCTACATCGTGGTCGAGACCGCCGCCGAGGCCCTGGCCGGCGCCGCGACCCGCAACGCCGTGGCCGTGCTCGGGATCGACCCGAAGACGGCCTGGTGGACCCGGCTGGGCGCGCAGTACCGCGACCTGTGGGTGTTCGACGCCATCGACGATCCGCAAGGCGGCCGTGAGCCGGGCGCCCTGGCGGTGGCCCGCATCGATCCGGCCGCCCTGGCCGGCGGGCAGACCTTCGTCATCTCCGCAGGCGGCGACGCGGGCGGTGGCGAGCCTTCCCGCCGGCTGCTCGGCCTGGACGAGGGCTGGCGGCTGTATGCGGTGGATCGCGCCCCGGACGAGGTGAGCGCGATGGATCGCTACCGCGGCGTGATCGGCCGGGCGCCCAGCTTCTCGCTGTCGGCCGACACCGTGGTGGAAAGCTAGGATGGGACGATGAGCGCCCTGATCCAGGCCCGGCGCGTCGTCGTCAAGGTCGGTTCAGCCCTGCTGCTGGACCCGGCCGGACGCGTGGACCGGGACTGGATCGCCGGCCTGGCCGCCGACCTGGCGATGCTGGTCGACGAGGGGCGCAAGGTGCTGGTGGTCTCCTCCGGCTCTATCGCCCTGGGGCGTCGGCGGCTGGGTCTGGAGGCGGGTGAAAAGCTCGATCTGCAGACCAAGCAGGCCGCCGCCAGCGCGGGTCAGAGCCTGCTGATGCGCGCCTGGGAAGAGGCGCTGGAGCCCCACAATCTGCCCGCGGCCCAGGTGCTGCTGACCCGCGACGATACCGAGGTGCGCCGTCGCTGGCTGAACGGCCGCGCCACCCTGGAGCGGTTGCTCGAACTGGGCGCGGTCCCGGTGGTCAACGAGAACGACGCCGTCGCCACCGGCGAGATCCGTTACGGCGACAACGACCGCCTCGCCGCGCGCGTGGCGCAGATGATCCGGGCGGAGCTGCTGGTGCTGCTGTCCGACGTCGACGGCCTTTACACCGCTGATCCCCGCCGCGATCCCACCGCGCGCCACCTGCCGCTGGTCTCCGCCCTGACGCCGGAGATCGAGGCCATGGCCGGGGGCGCCAACAGCCACGCGGGCGTGGGAACGGGCGGCATGGCCACCAAGCTGATCGCCGCCCGCATCGCCCAGGGCGCCGGCTGCGCGACCCTGATCGCCGC
>JBARAK010000100.1:0-3369 GCA_049791955.1 Caulobacteraceae bacterium | reverse complement strand
GGAATTATCTCATTGTTTTCGTATGAAATTATTCCGCTTTAGACCCCCAGCACCACCGCTTCGGTATAGGCCAGGTCGTTGGCGCGCGGGCGATCGGGGCCGAGGTAGTAGCGTGGCCAGCGGTCCTTCATGAAGCGGCCGGCCAGGCCCCTCTCCGGGCCGTCGCCGTCGATCACCGCCATGATCGCGCCCCGCCGCAGCAGATGGCGGCCGAGCGGGCCGGCGAGCCGCACGAAGTCGACGGTGTCGCGGCAGTAGACCAGTTGAGCGTAGCTGAGGGGCGTCTTCTTCAGCCGGCGCAGGGCGAACACGAACGGGGTCAGTCCCTCGTCCGTCTCGCACACCAGGCTCAGGCAGCCATAGGCCGCATGGTCCGCCAGCAGGGTCGCCTCCGCCGCATCCAGACCCGCGACGTCCCGATCCGTGTAGGATCGCACGCGCGTCCGGCCGCGCCGGAGCCTGGACAGGCCGAACTGCAGGGCGGGCAGGCAGGCGAACTGGCCCTGGGTGTAGCGCTGGAAGCCGCAGGTCTCGATGAAGCGGCGGGTGTGGGGCATGGGTGAGACGTCGATGAGGGTCACCTCGCGATGCTGCAGCACCCGCCGGGTCAGGCGAAGGCCGTAGCCGCGCGCTTCGGGCGTCACGTACCAGCTCGAAACGTTGCAGCGGACGTTCTCCGACCCGTCGTGGCGGGTGGTGGCGAAGATGGTCAGGATGACGCCGGCCACCTTGCCGTCGAGCTCGAGCACATAGCCGAAACGCGGATAGCCGGCGGGACTTTCCCGCTCGCGCATCGCGGCGAGGGCGTTCAGCCATTGGGCGTGGGACCAGCAGAATTCGGCGGTCATGAGATCGGCGACGACCGGGATGTCGTCGGCGCTCATTTCTCGGCAGCTCACGTTCGCAGACGCGGGTGACATGGTGCTGGACCGCTTTGGGACGCTACGGGGTTGCATCCGCCGTCCATGCAAGAAGCGGGGGAAACCCTAATACATGTTAACTAGAGCGTGACGGCCGGAAGCGCGCGCCGGTTACGGCGGCCGTCACGTCATGTTTCGAAGGGGGTTGCGGGCGGGATCGATCGCGCCGGGCGAGCCTGCTCTAGGCAGGGGCCGCCTCCAGCGGTGGCGGCGAGGCGTTGGACAGGTTGTTCCAATCTGGCGCATCGGCGCTGGCCAGGTGCCTGAGGAAGAAGCCGTACTGGCGGCGCAAGGCGTAGCGGATCGGGCCGCTGGAGCGTCCGGCGGTATGGCCGAAGCCCGGAACCACCAGCAGGTCGAAGGTCTTGTCGGCGTTGATCAGGGCGTTGACCACCTGCAGGGTCGAGGACGGGTCGACGTTCTCGTCCAGTTCGCCGACCAGCAGCGCGACCTGGCCCTTCAGCCGCCAGGCGTTGTCGACATTGGAGGAGGCGGAATAGCTCTCGTCCAGCGGCCAGCCCATCCACTGTTCGTTCCAGCTGATCTTGTCCATCCGGTTGTCGTGGCAGCCGGCGTAGCAGACCGCGACCTTGTAGAAGTCCGGGTGGAACAACAGGGCCGCCAGCGAATTCTGTCCGCCGGCCGAGCCGCCGTAGATGCCCGCGCGGCTGACGTCGAGCTGGGGATATCTGGCTGCGGCCGCCTTCCACCAGGCGATGCGGTCGGGGAAGCCGGCGTCCTTGATGTTCTTCCAGCATACGTCGTGGAAGGCCTTGGAGCGGTTCATGGTGCCCATGCCGTCCAGCTGCGCCACCACGAAGCCCATCTCGGCCTGGGCCTGCATGCCGATCACCTTGTCGCCGCCGGAATGCAGGCCGAAAGGCCAGAAGGTCTTGGGCGTGAACGAGCTGTGCGGCCCGGCGTAGATGTTCTCGATCACCGGATAGCGCCGGTTGGGATCGAAGTTCAGGGGGCGGACGATGATCCCCCAGATGTCGGTCTTGCTGTCGCGGCCCTTGGCCTTGAACACCTCGGGCGGCTTGAAGCCGGCGTCGAGCAGCCTGGAGATGTCGCCCTTCTCCAGCACGGTGACCAGGGAGCCGTCCGCGGTGCGGCGCAGTTCGGCCACCGGGGCCATGTCGATGCGGGAATAGACGTCGACGTAGTAGGCGATGTCCGGCGAGACGCTGACGTCGTGGTAGGCGTCCACCGTGGTCAGGGGCGTCAGGTTCCGGCCATCGAAGTCGATGCGGTAGTAGTGCTGGAAATAGGGGTCCTCGCCCGGCCGCATGCCGCCGGCGGCGAAGTAGATCTGGCGCTTGTCGTCATCGACCTTGGCCACGCCGCGCACGATCCAGTCGCCCTTGGTGATGCGGTTCTTCACCTTCCCGGTCTTGCCGTCGACCAGGTACAGGTGGCTCCAGCCGTCGCGCTCGGAGATCCAGATAACCTCGGCCGAGCCCTTCTTCACGTCGTGGCGGAAGCGGCGCTCGTTGTTGACGAAGGTGGGCGAGGTCTCGGTGATCACCGCGCGGGGCGCGCCGGTTTCCGCGTCGATCTCGATCAGGCGCACCATCTGGTGGCCCCGGCGGGTGTATTCGAAGGTGACCGTGGCGCTGTCGTCGCGCCATTCGAAGCGCGACATCAGGTAGGGGTCCGGGAACAGGGCGTTCTCGGTCACCACCTGCCTGGCCGGCGAGACGTGGAACAGCACGGGCTGGTTCAGGTCCACCTCGTCGCCGGGCTTGGGATAGAGCTGGTCCTTCAGTTCCGGCTGCACCTGGTCCTTGGGCGAGGAGACCACGTGGTGGACCTGCCGGCGATAGCCCGGACGGACGCGATAGGCGGCGAGCTTCAGCGAGTCGGGCGACCAGGCGATGGATTCCGGATCGTAGAAGTCGCCGTCGCTGCCGTCGGTGCTGAGCGTCGTCACCACGGGCGCCCCGGCGGCGCGCACCACCACGTTGTGGTTCTGGACGAAGGCCTCCCACTTGCCGTCGGGCGAGCGCTTCGGATGGTTGTTGGCGGGAATGGCGAGGTCGCGGACCACGCCGAAACCGCGCGGCTGGTGGCCGTGGCCGGGCTTCTGCAGGGTGCAGGCGTAGTCGCTGAGCCGGCAGGTCCAGGTGGCCTCGTCCCAGGTGAACTCCATCGCCTTGCCGTCGTCGGTGAAGTGGAAGCTGTCGAAGGGCAGGCGCAGGCCGGTGTAGTCCTCGCCGGCCGCCTTGCTCAGCGCGGCGGCGAGGCGGTCCTGGTCGAAGGCTGGCTGCTTCTGCAGGCTGGTGGTGTCGGTGATGACGAACTGGAAGCCGCCGGGAACGGTCTTGCGGTAGTGGAACCGGTTGCTCTTCTCCACCCAGGTGGCCGGGTCCGCGACGTTCTCGGTCAGCCACATCCAGCGGTCCCGCAGGCCCAGCGCGCGGTCGTAGTCCGCGTCGGTCGGCTGGGT
>JBARAK010000099.1:0-16495 GCA_049791955.1 Caulobacteraceae bacterium | reverse complement strand
GGCCTCCGCCGCGCGGATGTCGGGACGCTGGTCCACCAGCCTGGAGGGCAGGCTGACCGGCAGCGGCGACGGCGTGGCCAGGGCGTCGAGGTCGACGTCGGGGATCTCCAGCTCGGACGGGGTCTTGCCGCAGAGGGCCGCGATCAGGTCGCGGGCCTGGGCGAGCTGGCGGCGCAGCGGCGGCAGGTTGGCCTCGGCCTGGGCAAGAATCTGGGCCTGGGCGGCCACGTCGGACTGGGCGAGCTGGCCCAGGGCCTTTTCCTGCTGGTCGAGCGCCAGGGTATGGCGGGCGATCTCGACCAGGCGGGTGTTGGCGTCCACCTGGGCCTTGAGCCCTGCCTCCAGGATGACCGCATTGGCCAGGTTGGAGGTGATGGTGAGATAGCTGGCTTCGAGCTCGAAACGCTGCTGCTCGGCCTGGGCCTGGGCGTTCTCGACGCTGCGCCGCACCCCTCCGAACACGTCGGGCGAATAGGCGATGGCGAGTTGGGCGGTGTAGAGGCTGAATAGCTGCAGCGGCTGGTTCAGGGTGGGGGACAGGGTTTCGCTGTCCTTTTCCCGGCTGGCCTGGCCGTTGAGGTCGGCGGTGGGCAGCAGTCCGGCCTGCTGCACCCGCACCTGGTTATGGGCGGCGCGAAGCGCGGCGCGGGCGGCGTCCAGGTCCGGATTGGCGTGGATAGCCTGGGCGATCAGGTCGTCCAGCGCCTTGGCGTGGAACATCTCCCACCACTGCGCCGGCAGGTCCACGCCGGGCGCCAGGCCCTGGGCGCCGGCGTCGGCGGGCAGGGCGGGTCCGTAGCCTTCGGGTCCAGCCAGGGTCGGGCGATGGAAGTTCGGCCCGACGGCGCAGGCGGCGAGCGCGAGCACGCCAGCGCCGGCGGCGAGTTGGCGAAGGATGCGGATCATTGCGCCGCCTCCGGGTTCAGCTCATTCGGCGTCGGGTCGGAGGTGGGTCGGCCAGTGCGGCCGCGATGGGAGAACAGGTCGATCAGCACCGGCAGGATCAACAGCGTCAGCACCGGCGCCAGCAGGATGCCGCCCACCACCACCAGCGCCAGAGGTCTCTGCACCTGGGAGCCGATGCCGTTCGACAGGGCGGCGGGCAGCAGGCCCACGCAGGCGGCGAAGCAGGTCATGGCCACGGGACGCAACTGGGTCTCGCAGGCGCGCCGGATGGCGTCCATCCGCTCCCAGCCGCTGAACATCAGGTGGTTGAACGAAGACAGCACGATGATGCCGTTCATCACCGAGATCCCGAACAGGCCGATGAAGCCGATGGCCGCCGAGACGCTGAGCGGCGTGCCGGTCAGCGACAGGGCGAAGATGCCCCCGACCATGGCCATGGGCATGACGCTGAGCGCCAGCAGGGTGTCGGTGATGGAGGAGAAGTTGATGAACAGGAGGAAGCCGATCAGGGCCAGGCTGACGGGGACCGCCACCTCCAGCCGGCCGATGGCCTCCTTCAGCTCGCCCAGTTCGCCCACCCATTCCAGGCGGTAGCCGCTCGGCAGCTGCACCTTGCGGGCCACGGTGGCCTGGGCGTCGGTGACCGCGCCGCCCAGGTCACGGCCGCGGACGCTGAATTCGATCGGGATGTAGCGCTGCTGCTGCTCGCGGTAGACGAAGGCGGCGCCGGAGACGAGCCTGACGTCGGCCACCGCGCTGAGCGGAACCTGCACCACGCTGGAGCCGCCGACCGCAGTGGTCGGCGCGGCGATCATCAGGTTCTTGATCGAGTCCAGGCTGTCGCGATTTTGCTGCGACAGGCGCACCAGGATCGGGAAGTTGCGGTCGCCGCCCTCCTCATAGAGGTTCCCCGCCGCCTGGCCGCCCACGGCGGTGGAGACCACCGCGTTGACGTCGCCCGGCTGCAGGCCGTAGCGCGCGGCGCGCACCCGGTCCACGTCGATGCGCACGGTGGGCTGGCCCAGCGCGCTCAGCACCTGCAGGTCGGTGACGCCCGGCACGCCCTTCATGGCAGCGCCGATCTTGTCGGCGGTGGCCTGCAGCACCTCAAGGTCGGGGCCGAACAGCTTCACCGAGTTCTCGCCCTTCACGCCCGAGGCGGCTTCCTCGACGTTGTCCTCGATGTTCTGGGAGAAGTTGAACTCCACGCCCGGGAAGTGGCGCTGCATGTCGTTGGAGAGCTGTTCGGTCAGCTTCTCCTTGGTGATGTGGCCGGGCCAGGTCCCGAACGGCTTCAGCGGCACGAAGAACTCGGCGTTGAAGAAGCCGGTGGCGTCGGTGCCGTCGTCCGGGCGGCCGTGCTGGGACACCACCGTCTGCACCTCTGGATAGCTCTTGATCAGGGCGCGCATACGGTTGACGTAGCTGTCGCCCTCTTCGAGCGAGACCGACTGGGGCATGGTGGCGCGGATCCAGAAGTTACCCTCTTCCAGGTGGGGTAGGAACTCGGTGCCGAGCGAGCTGGCCGCGATCCCGGTCAGCAGGATCAGGACGGTGACCCCGCCGAGCGCCAGCACACGGTTGGCCAGGGCGAACTCCACCGCCGGCACGTAGAGCCGGCGCAGATGCTTGACCAGGAAGGTGTCAGTCTCCTTCAGGTCGTTGGGCAGCAGCATGGCCGATAGCGCGGGCGTGACAGTGAAGGTGGCGATCAGGCCGCCGGCGATGGCGTAGGCGTAGGTGCGCGCCATCGGGCCGAAGATGTGGCCCTCGACCCCGGTCATGGTGAACAGCGGCACGAAGCTGGCGATGATGATGGCGGCCGAGAAGAAGATCGAGCGGCTGACCTGGGCCGCCGCGTCGGCGATGCCCGCGAGCCGGGCGGTCTTCTGCCGGTTGGGCGCCGGCTGCAGGCCGCTGTGCTCCGCCAGGTGGCGGTAGATGCTCTCGACCATGATCACGGTGGCGTCGACCACCAGCCCGAAGTCGATGGCGCCCACCGACAGCAGGTTGGCGGATTCCCCCCGCAGGGTCATGACCAGGATGGCGAAGAACAGGGCGAACGGGATGGTCAGGGCCACGATCACCGCGCTGCGCAGGTCGCCCAGGAACAGCCACTGGATCACGAAGATCAGGGCCATGCCTTCGAGCATATTGTGCAGCACCGTGTGGGTGGTGACGGCGATCAGGTCGGAGCGGTCGTAGATCTTCTCGATGTGGACGCCCGGCGGCAGGATGCCGTCCGAGTTGATCTTCTGGACCTCGGCCTCCACCGCCTTGATGGTCGGCATGCTCTTCTCGCCGCGGTGCATCAGCACGATGCCCTCCACGACGTCGTTGTCTTTGTCCTGTCCGGCGATGCCCAGGCGCGGCTGGTGGCCGACCTCGACCTTGGCCACGTCGCCGATCAGCACGGGCGAGCCGTTGGGGGCCGCGATCAGGGTGTCGCGGATCTGGTCCATCGAGTGGATCAGGCCGACGCCGCGCACGATGGCGGCCTGGGGTCCGATGTTGAGGGTCTGGCCGCCGACGTTGATGTTGGCGTTGTTGAGGGCGGTGAGCAGCTGGTTCAGCGAGACGCCGAAGGCGACCAGCTTGGAGCGGTCGACATCGACCTCATAGGCTTTGGTCTTGCCGCCCCAGCCGGTCACGTCGATCACGCCGGGCACCGCCTTGAAGCGGCGCTGCAGCACCCAGTCCTGCAGGGTCTTCAGGTCGGTGACCGAATAGCCGGGCGGGCCGAGCACGCGGTAGCGGTAGATCTCCCCGATCGGGCTTTCCGGCGAGATTTGAGGCTGGGCGTTGTTGGGCAGGCTGCCGAGCTGGGTCAGGCGATTGATGACCCGCTGCTCGGCCTCGTCGTAGCTGAAGTCGTAGGTGAACTGCACCTTCACGTCGGACAGGCCGAACAGCGAGATGGTGCGGACGCTGGTGACGTGCGGGATCCCGGCGAGCTGGATCTCGATCGGGATGGTGATGTAGCGCTCGATCTCCTCGGCCGACTGCCCGCTGTTCTGGGTGACGACCTCCACCAGTGGCGGGACCGGGTCGGGATAGGCCTCGATGTTGAGTTTGAGGAAGGCTGCGACGCCGACGGCGAAGAGCACCGCCATGGCCACAAGGACCAGGCCGCGATGGCGGAGCGAGAAGGCGACGAGCTTGTTCACGGTGGGGCGTCCGTTCGCTCAGTCGGCCTTGGCGGCGCGGTCGATGAAGATGGCGCCCGAGGCGACCACCCGGTCCTGGGCCTTGAGCCCGTCGAGTATCTCCACCTCGCCGTTATGCGTGCGGCCGGTCTTGACCTGCCGCAGCGCCAGGGTGTGGTCGGGGCGGGCGACCCAGACGCGGGCGGCGTCGCCCTCGTAGATCACCGAAGCCGTGGGAACCCCCAGCGCCTGCTCGCCGGGGCCGGCGACGATGGCGAAGTCCGCGAACATCTCGGGCTTCAGCGCGCCGTCGGCGTTGGGCAGGGTCGCGCGCACCGGCAGGCGTCGCGTGGCGGGGTCGAGCGTGGGCGAGACGTAGTCGATCCTGGCGTCGAGCGTCCGGCCCGGCAGCCCTCCGACCCGCACGTGGATCGGCAGGCCCACGCGCATGCGGTCCGCATCGGCTTCGCGGACGTTGGCGAGCAGCCAGACCTTGGACAGGTCGCTGACGGTGAAGATCGGCGTCACCCCGCCGTTGGAGGTGGCGTTGAGGTACTGGCCAGGGCCGACCTGGCGCTGGGTCACCACGCCGGCGACCGGAGCCTTGACCGCCGCAAGCGCGTCCGCGCGGCCCAGGGCCGAGGGGGCGACGTTGAGGATCGAGAGCCGGTTCCTGACCGCGCCGACGGCGGCCTCGTCGTTGTGGACCGCGGCCTGGGCGGTCGCCAGGTCGCTGTCGGCCTGCTGGACGTCCTTCTGGGCCGCGCCCTGGATCTTGAGCAGGGCGTGCTGCCGCTCGTCGGCGGCGGAGGTCAGGGTCAGTTGGGCGTGGGCCGTGGAGAGCGCGGCCTCGGCGGCGGCGAGGTCGGCCTTGGCCTGGGCGAGATCGTTCGCCTCAGCCGTCAGCAGGGTCTGGCCGCGCGCCACCCGGTCGCCGGCCCGTACGGCGACGGCGACCACCCGCCCGGAGAACGGCGGGGTGATCTGGACGCTGGCGTCGTCGTCCACGGCGATCTTGCCATCGGCGGAGACCTCTTCGGCGAAGTCCATCGGCTCGGCGGTGGCGAAGCCCAGGCCGCGCCATTGCTCGGTCGTCGGGCGGAATGTTCCGGGCGGGGGCGGCGCCTCGGGCGCTTCAGGCTTGTTTGCGGCGGCCTTCAGCACCGCTGGCAGCACCACGAGCAGGAGGATGAGGGCCGCCGCGCCGACGACGAGCAGGACGATCTGCGCGGAGGGCGGCAAGCGCCGCGGCGGCCGCGTCGACGGGGGCGTCACGGTCAAGTCTGGCTCCGGAGCATGAAAAGCTGAACGACATCGCCTGCTGGGCCATGATTGCGACAAACTCGTGATCGCCGTCGCAGTTCGGCTAAACCGTCGCGGTTTCCCATGCAAGGGAAGGCGTCAGGCTGGGTTTTTCACCACACCGCACGCCGCGCGGACGGTCATGACCATGTCCGGGCGTTTCCAGATTGAAACAATTGTGAAGCGTAAGGGATCAGGTGGCGAACAGCGTCACGTGGGTGGCCTTGATCAGGGCGCAGGCGCGATCACCCTCGGCGAAGCCCAGTTCCTTTGCGCTCACCGCGCCCATGGTGGCGAACAGGGTCTTGCCTCCGCCGAGGTCGATGGTGAGCTCCGCGCCGGCGGGACTGTCTTCCCGGTTGATGATCACGCCGGTGAGGTGGTTGCGGGCCGAGGTCCGGTCCACGTCGGGTTCGGCCAGGATGATGGCGTGGGGGTTCACCAGCGCCAGCACCGATGAGCCCTGGGCGAGGCCCAGGTCCGCCAGGCTGCGCATCGGTATCATGGCGATCAGCGACACCTCGGGCGTGAGGGCGAGACAGACCTCCGCCACGATCGGCCCCTCGATGACCGAGGAGATCACCACCCGCCAGACATTGCGGGCCGTGGAGCGCACGGAGACCAGGGGCAGGGCCGAAACCTTGTCCGCCCTCGGCCCCAGACGCGCCCTCAGCCGGTCGACCACCTCGGCCATCTCCTGCTGGAGCTCGTGATAGTCCGACAGCAGGCGGCGGCCAGCCTCGGTCAGGGTCGCGCCCCGCGTGGCCTGGCCACCCGGGCTGGTGGCCACCAGCGGCTCGCCGAACAGGTTGTTCAACGCCTGCACCGCGTCCCAGCAACCCCGATAACTCAGCCCCAGCAGCTTGCCGGCCCCGGTGATCGAGCCGGTGCGGTCGATGGCGTCCAGTACGCCGATCCGCTCGGGACCGACCCGGCCGAGACCGGAGTCGAAGACGATGTTGGCGGTCAGTGCGTCTGGCATGGCCTCAATCTTAGGTGGGACGAGCGGGCCTGTCAGGCGATTTGGACCTGGAGCGCCGTCGGGGTGGCGCGCCGCGGCGACTCCTGCAACTCATTCGACATGCCAGATCGTCGAGCAGATCGAACTCCGCGACCCCGCTCCAGGCGCAGCGCCGGCGTGTTCGGGGCTGCGATCCTGTTGCTGCTGCTGGGCGCGTCGTCTCCATCCTGCGCCTATTCGAACGACATGACGCCGCCGCCCGCGCTGGCCGCGCGGCTCCAGGCTTTGAGCGAAGCTTTCGGCGGCCGGGTCGGGATCGCGGTCGAGGACACCCGGCAGGGATGGATCGCGAGTTATAACGGTTCGACGCTGTTTCCCCAGCAGAGCGTCGCCAAGCTCTGGGTCGCGCTGGCGGTGTTCAAGGCCGCAGACAGCGGCAGGCTTGGCCTGTCCGACCCCGTGGTGGTGCGCCGCAAGGACATGAGCGTCTTCAACCAGCCGATCCAGAAGCGGCTGGGTCCGAACGGTTTCGCCACCACCGTCGACGGGTTGCTCACCGACGCCATCGCCAAGAGCGACAACGCCGCCAACGACATCCTGGTGCGTATATTGGGCGGTCCGGCCTCCGTCCGGCGCACGCTCGCCGACTTCCACCTGGGGGCGTTGCGGGCCGGCGAGGAGGAGCGGGTGCTGGAGAGCCGGATCGCGGGGGTGAGCTGGCGGCCCGAGTACTCGTTCGGCCGGGCCTTCTGGACCGCGCGCGAGAGGGTTCCGCTACCGGTGCGCAGCGCCCGGCTCGACGCCTATGTGGTCGATCCGGAAGACGGGGCGACGCCGGTGGCGCTGACGGACGGGCTGTGCCGGCTGCAGCGGGGTGAACTGCTGTCGCCTGCGGGTTCCAGGCGCTTCCTGCAGATCCTGACCTCGACCGAGACCGGCCCGATGCGCCTGAAGGCGGGACTGGGACCGGGCTGGTCGATCGCCCACAAGACCGGCACGGGACAGGACCTGGGAGCCCTGTCGACGGGCTACAACGACGTCGGGCTGCTGACCGCGCCGGATGGGCATGTCTATGCGGTCGCCGTCATGATCGGCAGCACCCGCCGGCCGATCCCCCAGCGGCAGGCCCTGATGGCCGCGGTGACCCGCGCGGTGGTGACCCTGCATGACGGCGGGGGCGTCTAGGGGGAAATCGACCTCGCGCGGGCGTCGGTCTGACCGACGTCTGTGTGTCACAACGCTCAGCTAGGGTGCTCGGGGTGGGCATGCAGGAGGCGACATGTTCTCGCGCAATAACGAACCCCGCACTTCGGCGCCGGAGCCCGCTCCGACGCCCCAGCCGGAGCCCTCGAGCC
Source organism: Caulobacteraceae bacterium (assembly GCA_049791955.1). Taxonomy (GTDB): domain Bacteria; phylum Pseudomonadota; class Alphaproteobacteria; order Caulobacterales; family Caulobacteraceae; genus CAHJWH01. Next base: position 8,825 of record JBARAK010000099.1, on the reverse strand, counting down.
AGCGGCGCACCACCCCGCGGCCGGCCTCGGTCCTGGCGTCCGACCTGGTGTTCGAGGGCCACGTGCGCGGAAAGGGCGAAATCCAGATCGACGGCGCCTTCTCCGGCGATATCGAGGCGCGCCGGCTGCTGGTGGCCCACAGCGCCCGGATCGAAGGCACGATCCGCTGCGAGACCGTCGAGATTCGCGGCCGGGTGAAGGGCGACATCCACGCCAACGTGGTCAAGATCTACGAGACCGCCCACGTTGAGGGCGATGTCCTGCACCATCAGCTCTCCATCGACGCCGGTGCGGTGTTCGAAGGCCGATCCCAGCGCCTTCCCGCCGCTGAGGCAGAAGAGCATCAACCGCCGCCAGCCCCGCCCGCGTTGCTGGAAGGGCCGGTGTTCGAAGCCGTGATCGTCGAAGCGGTGGACTGACGAGAAAGACTTAGCGGGGCTACAGGCCGGGGAAGCGGCCGGCCTGATAGTCCTCGATCGCCCGGACGATCTCCTCGCGCGTGTTCATCACGAACGGGCCGTGGGAGACGATTGGCTCCCCATAGGCAAGGCCGTGGCCGAACAACGCCACGGCGTCGGAGGTGGCGGCGATCCGCACGGCGTCGCCCTCCTGGTCCAGTTCGATCAGGTGCTGGGCGCTGGCCGGCGCACCGTCCACGGTGATGTCGCCGCCGACCACGTAGAGGAACACCGCCCGGCCGGGCGCGACCGGCAGGTCGATGGCGCCTCCGGCCTTGGCCTTCACCACCATCAGGTGGATGTCGGTCAGGGACTGGATGGGGCCTGCCCGCCCATCGAGGGTTCCGGACACCAGCTCGACTGTGACCCGGTCGTCGGAGCCCCGGATCGCGGCGAGGTCGCTCGCCTCCAGGCCGATGTAGGCGGGCTTGGCCATCTTCAGGCGCGCCGGCAGGTTCACCCAGAGCTGGAGGATTTCCAGCGGGCCGCCCGTGCGCATGAAGCTGGCGGGCGAGAGCTCCGAATGCACCAGGCCGGCTCCGGCGGTCATCCACTGGGCGCCCCCGGCGTGGATGACGCTCTCATGGCCGCCGCTGTCGCGGTGCGCCAACTCGCCGGACAGGATGAAGGTCACGGTCTCGAACCCGCGGTGGGGATGCGGGCCGAAGGGCAGGCCGCGGTTGCCGGGCGGATAGACCTGCGGGCCATGGTGGTTGAGGAACAGGAAGGGATCGAGATGGGCGAGCGCGGGACCGGGCAGGGGCCTGCGGGTGACGAGGTCGCCGATGTCGTCGCGAAAAGCCTGATGCTGCCGCACGATCCGGCGAAAGGCCATTTCAGGTCTCCGATCCAGGTCGCCAGTCGCGATCCGGGAAGGTGGGGAACAGATCTGCTTCTCGCCCAAATGAGCCGGCGATCGTTCGAATGACGGGGAAGATTTCCCGCTCGGAATGTCTGGCGGTGGGAGAGGGATTCGAACCCTCGATACGGTTTCCCGTATACACGCGTTCCAGGCGTGCGCCTTCAACCACTCGGCCACCCCACCGCTGGGACATACACGCCCTAGGGCGGCTTCACCGGCCCCGAGTGGCCAGCGAAGGGCGCGGAATATACCGAGCGTCCCCTTGCCCGCAAGCCCATGTCCGTCTGTGACCTGTTAAAAAAGACGATCGGGCGCAGGGGCGGTGTCGCATGAGTTCTCTTCCGTCTGCGGCGTCCGAAGAAGTCCACGGGGTCAGTGGCTAACGGCGCGAAGCTGGCTTTCGGACTTAAGCGCCGACCAGCGCCGCTCCTATTGGTCCGGACGCATTCCCGCGATCCACGGGCCGTGACGTGGGAAGCTGGTGTTCCAGCAGTATCTACAAAAATAAGTCACAATAGTTATAAATAATGCCGATTAACCATGAGAAACAATTTCGAGTTGACTAAATATTCGGCCATTGATATTTGCCACCGTGTTTAAAATTGTTTTTGTATCAGAGTATCGATGTCTAAGATTTGCGCGAATATTAAATCTCAGCGTGTTTAATGCTCCTTTGTCATTGGCATTGGAGCGCTGGAATAAAACTTATATCGTTTCGGTTTAGCTCTTTCCAAAACCGGGAACGAGCTGCGTAATTTTTAGATATACGAAGATTGAGTTGTCTAATTATAACGTATTTTGGTCGCGTATGCGGTTCGATCTTCTTGGATAAATGCGAAAATATCCAATTCTTCGGTGAATTATTGTTCCGAGGTAAGGATGAACATCCAGTTCGACGCGAATTTTGGCTCTGGATCGCAACGTCCAGATGGAATTGGCATTGACGCCATCTTTCGGCGGCAAGCCGATCGACGTCCCGCAGCCATTGCAATTATCTACGGGGCGCAGGAAATTTCCTATGCTGAACTCGATCGACGGGCCAATTACCTCGCAGCCCAACTCGTGCAGAGGATGGTCAATCGCGAGCAACCCATCGGCATTTTGGTCGATCCGGGCCCGGATCAGATTATCTGCCAGCTCGCGGTAATCCGAGCGGGCGGTAGTTGCTTGCCTCTCGATCCGGAAGCGCCCGACGAACGCTTGAAGTTCATGCTTACCGACCTGCAGACCAGCATTGTGCTGACGACGGCTGCGTGGGGCCCGCGCGTTGCTCAGTTGGAATGCATACTTATGGAAGATCGTGATTCCTGGCCGTCGCCGATGACATGGCAAGACGTGCGTACTGGCGACACCCCTGGCGCTGAGCACAGGACACACGTTCTTTTCACGTCTGGAACCACGGGGCGGCCAAAGGGCGTAGAGATTCTCGCCCGTGGTATCATCCGGCTGACTGTGGATACGGATTACGTCTCGCTTGGGCCGGACGATCGTATCGCCACAATCGCCAATCCGACGTTCGATGCTTCGCTATTCGAAATCTGGGGCGCCCTTCTCAACGGCGGCACGGTCATTGTGCTTCCCAAGCAGACGTTCATCGATCCGTACGCCCTTCGCCACAGCCTATGTGTGCAACGTATCACCACAATGTTCATGACGGCGGCGCTGTTCAATCAGACTGTTTACGCATGTCCTGATGCGTTCCGCGGCCTGCGGCAACTTCTCGTTGGCGGCGAGGCGCTAAATCCACGCACGCTGCGTGCAGTGCTTCAGGCTGCTCCGCCGCAACGATTACTCAATGCTTACGGCCCGACCGAGAGCACTACGTTCACATCCTTCCACGAGGTCAGCCTGGAAGATGTCGAGGCTAAGACGATACCGATCGGCAAGCCGATCGATAAGACGCAGATATTCTTGCTGGACGAAGCGCGACTTCCCGTACCGGAGGGAGAGGTTGGTGAAATTTATATCGGCGGAGATGGTCTTGCCCGCGGATATTGGAACCGCCCCGAATTGAATGCGGAGCGCTTTGTCGAGGCCAGCAGTCCCATAGATGGGCGGCCGACGCGGCTCTACAGGACGGGCGATCTGGGGAGCTGGGACGCTGGGAACACCCTCTACTTCCATGGGCGCAACGACAATCAGGTAAAGATTCACGGCCATCGCATCGAGATCGAGGAGATCGAGGCCGTGCTGCTGGCGAGCGGCCTGCTGCGAGACGCCGCCGTGACCGTGCCGCAGACCAAGCTCGGCGATAAGTATCTGATGGCGTTCGTCACGCCTTGTCAGATCCAGGCGACATCGACATCCCCTTCGGCAGGGGAGGGGACAGCGGAGGTCGACGATCGCGATCTTCTCGACCGGCTGGCGCGCCACGTCGCGGAACGGCTTCCGACCTATATGCGTCCGCGCCTGCGCCTCGTGCCGGCGCTGCCGATGAATGCGAACGGTAAGATCGACCGACGCGCCCTGATCCAGCACTATGCGGAGGAAGCAGAGGTCGGGGACCTGGACGCCGGGGAGGCGGGCGTTCCCGGCGCGGATCAAAACCCGGACAGTCCGCTCGGGCCCACCGGTACGCAAGCTGTCCTGAGCGCCATCTGGCGGCGCACGCTCGATATCGGGACCGTGGGCGCCGATGACGATTTCTTTCAGCTGGGCGGCGATTCCCTGCGGGCGGCGAGCCTGGTGCTGCAGGTGAGCAGGCGCTTCAACTATCCGTTGCCCGTACAGGTCCTGTACGATCATCCGACGCCGGCTGGACTGGCCCGCCACCTTGACAGTCGCGCCCAGTTGAACGGCGGCCTCGCCACCGGCGATCAGATCGCGGCATTGCTTGCAGACTCGCGCCTGCCGGAGGATATCCAGCCGCTGCCGGAAACGGTTGGCGCGTGGCTTACAGCGGGTCGCGTGGTCCTGACCGGCGCCACAGGCTTTCTCGGCGCCTTCGTGCTGCGGGACTTGCTCCAGATGCCCGAAGTCCGGCAGGTCGCCTGTCTGGTGCGGGCCGCTAACGACGCCGATGTGCTGGTCCGTATCCGCAATAACATGACGAAATACGGATTATGGGAGGAGAGCTTTTCCGATCGCCTGCTTCCGCTGGCCGGCGATCTGGAGCAAGCTGACCTGGGCTTGGGCCGGGCGCGTTTCGATGAATTGTCGAAGTGCAGCGATGTGATCTTCCACCTCGCGGCGCACGTCAATTACATCCAGCCTTATTCCACCCACAGACCCGCCAATGTCACCGGGACCATCAATATCTTGCGTTTCGCGACCACCGGGAAAATCAAGCCGCTACACTATTCTTCGACCATCGCGGCCTTTGGCCCTGCGGGTTTGGTCTCGCCAACCGCAGTCGTCTATGAAGACGATGACATGCAGGCCTTTCTCACCGGGCTCAAATTCGACTCTGGCTATTCGCAAAGCCAATGGGTCGTCGAGCAATTGGTCTGGCAAGCGGTTCGGCGCGGCGTTCCGGTGGCCGTTTACCGTCCTGGCTTCATCATGGGCGACAGCCGCACGGGCGCGGGCAATCCGAATGATTTCGTAGCGCGCCTAGTCAAGGGATGTATCGCAATCGGCGCTTATCCGGTGCTGCCGCGCCAGGGCAAGCAATTCGTACCGGTCGACTTTGTCAGCAAGGCGATGCTGCGTATCGCAAGCGACCAGGCCAATCTTGGCCGAGCCTACCATCTGACGCCGCCCAGCGCCGACGCCCAGGTCGATCTGATGGGGTTTTTCAGCCTCCTGACCGACTGTGGGTATCAGCTTGAGCCGTCGCCTTACCAGCAATGGATCCGGGTGTTGGGCGAGGATCGCGATCTCGAGCAGAATCCGCTGATGCCACTCCTGCCGATGCTGGCCGAACCGGTGTACGGTCAGCTGACGCGCTGGGAAGTGTATGAAGGCATGCCTGTCTACGACACGGCCAACACCGAACGCGCTCTTGCGGCGTCGGGCGGCGTCGAATTCCCATGTCTCGACCGCGCTCTTCTGCAACGATACCTCGAATATTGGATGCGGATCGGCTTTCTGACTACAAGTAAACTTGATGGCGCCAAATCTGAATCCATGTCGCCTTCGCCGGGCTTGACTCGTCTAGTTCCTGCTTGATTGCAATACTGGCCAGGTCTTCAGGGCGGGGGATGCGCCTTCCGCGTCCGGTCGTCTGCGCGTATCCCTCCAGGTCTGCGTTGACCTTGCCCGCGCCGTCCGGCTACCCCTGGTGAAAAGGGGAGGGGCGGATGGACTGGAAGCGGGCCTTGCGGGCGGGGGGTGCGGTCGCCGCCCTGGCGGGGATCGGCGCGACCGGGGCTCAGGACGCGGGCAAGCCCCAGTATGGGGCTTGGGGCTTCGATCTCACGGCGATGGATCGCAGCGTCAAGCCGGGGGACGACTTCAACTGTTACGCCAGCGGCGCGTGGCTGGCGCGCACGCAGATTCCCGCCGACAAGCCGATCGCCTCGCTCCGCTACCTGATGAGCGACCGCATCGAGGCCCGGCTGCACGACGCGATGCAGGCCGCCGCCGTTAGCGTCCCTGAACAGCCGGCCACGCTCGAGGGCAAGGTCGGGGCTTTCTACAAGGCGTTCGTGGACCAGGGCCGGGTGGATGCGCTCGGCGCCGCTCCGATCGGACCGGAGCTCTCCGCCATCCGCGCCGCCGGGACGCGGGACGACATCGCCGCCCTGATGGGGCGCAATACCGTCGATTTCTACGGGACCATCTTCGGCCTGAACACCGACGTCGACCTGAAGAACGTCAGCCGCTACGCCGTCTATGCGGGGCAGGCCGGGCTCGGCCTGCCGGATCGCGACTACTATCTGAAGCCGTCCTTTGCGGCGCAGAAGGCGGCCTACCAGGCCTATGTCGCCCGATTGCTGGCCCTCGCCGGCTGGGCCGATCCCGATGCGAACGCCAGGGCGGTGGTCGAGTTCGAGACCCGTATCGCCGAAGCGAGCTGGACCAAGGCCGAGCAGCGCGACGTCGACAAGACCTACAATCCCGAGACCCCGGCCGAACTGGCCGCGCTCACGCCTGGCTTCGCCTGGGACAGGTTCCTCGTGGGTGCAGACCTCGGCGGCGCCGGCCGTCTGATCGTGGCCGAGAAGAGCGCCTTTCCGCGGATCGCGGCCGTCTACCAGGCGACGCCGCTGGAGGTGCTGAAGGCCTGGCAGGCGTTCACCGTCGCCGATAACGCCGCCTTCTATCTGTCGCGGCCCTTCTCCGAGGCGCGGTTCGAGTTCCGCGACAAGACCCTGTCGGGCCAGCCCGAAGAGCAGGTCCGTTGGAAACGGGCGATCAGGGCCGTTGGCGGTGGCGACTGCGTCGGGGCCGATCGGGTGGACTGCTTCGGAAACATGGGCTTCGGGGTCGGGCAGGTCTACGCCGCGCGATACTTCCCTCCCTCGTCCAAGGCCAAGATCGAGGCGCTGGTGGCCAATGTGAAGGCGGCCATGCGCGTGCGGCTGGAACGGCTGGACTGGATGACGCCCGCCACCAGGGTCGAGGCGCTGAAGAAGCTCGACACCTACCAGATCAAGGTCGGCTATCCCGACCATCCGCGCGATTACTCGGGGCTGGTGGTCCGCTCGGACGATCTGGTGGGCGATGTCCGGCGGGCGGGCGCCTGGGACTGGCGGTTCTATGTCGCTCGCCTGAACGGTCCGGTCGACCGCGGCGACTGGGCGATGACGCCCCAGACCAACGACGCCTACAACGGCTCCCTGCGCGATATCGTGTTCCCCGCCGGCATCCTGCAGCCGCCGATGTTCGACCCGGCCGCCGATCCGGCCATCAACTACGGCGCCATCGGCGCGGTGATCGGCCACGAGCTAACCCACGGCTTCGACGACGAGGGGCGCAAGCTGGACGCGGCCGGCGAGCTGCGCGACTGGTGGACCGCCGCCGACGCCAAGGCGTTCGAGGAACGGGCCAAGCGGCTGGGCGGGCAGTATTCGAGCTACGAGCCGGCGCAGGGCGCGCATATCAACGGCGACCTGACCATGGGCGAGAACATCGCCGACCTGGGCGGGATCAATGTGGCGCTGGAGGCTTATCACCGCTCGCTGCACGGCAAACCGGCCCCGGTCGTCGGCGGCCTCACCGGCGACCAGCGGGTGTTCCTGGGTTGGGCGCAGGCCTGGCGGGGCAAGGCGCGCGAGGACTATCTGCGCAAACAGGTGGTGAGCGATCCCCACTCGCCGCGCGCCTTCCGCGTGATCGGCCCGACCCGCAACGTCGATGCCTGGTACAGCGCCTTCGGCGTCAAGCCCGGCGACACCTACTATCTGCCGGCCGACCAGCGGGTCCACATCTGGTGAGATTTCGGGGCGGACGGTCCTGACCGTTCGGGAGAAGAGGCCGGTCGATGAGAGCTGTCGTCGTTCCCATCTTGCTAGCGCTGGCTACGGGCGCAGCGGCTGAGCCGTCGCCGCCCAGCGAGGTCACGCGCCAGCTCCCGCCCGGATACGAGATCCTGCAGGTCGAAAGCGGCGACCTGAACGGGGATGGCGTCGATGACTACCTTGTCGCCCTGGCCAAGGTCGACGAGGCGGCCGTCTACAAACGCCAGCAGCGGGCGCCCAGGCGGCCGCTGCTGCTGTTCGCCAGCCGCCCAGGCGGTGGCTATGTCCTGGCGGGTCGCAATGACGAGGTGGTGGCGAACCTGGACTCCGACTGGCAGTGCGACCCCTTCACCTCGACCTACGACGGACTGGTCATCAAGGGCCGCTACTTCACAGTCGAGAACGGGGCCGCGTGCGGGACCCATTGGACCGATTTCATCACCTTCCGCTACGACCCGCTGAAGCAGCGCTTCCTGTTCTGGAAGGAGATTTCCCAGAACTGGAAGTTCGGAAACGATCCCGAAGGCGAGGCGCTGGTGCTGGACGGGGACCACGTCACGAAAGCCGATCCGCGCAAGCCGGTGATGTTCGGCGATTATCGCGCTGGCCGCTGATCCGGGCGGCTTACCGCACGGCCAGCTCCAGAGGCCTACATCCGCAGGCGGTTCATGATCGGCTGGGGCAGCAGGCGGATGATCAGCACGATCAGCCGCCAGAACCACGGGGCGTAAACCACTGGGCCGCCGCGATCGATCGCCTTGACGATCACGGCCGCGACCTGATCGGCGCTGGACCATAGCGGCCCGCCCTTCGCGATATCCGCCGTCATCGGCGTGTCGGTCAGGCCGGCCTTGACCACGATCGCCTGCGCGCGCGATCCACTCTGGGCGAAGCGCTGGGCCAGGCCCTGGACGGTCGCCGCCACCGCCGCCTTGGCGGCGCCATAGACGAAGTTCGAAGCTCGGCCACGGTCGCCGGCCACGCTGCCGACCACGAGCACCACCGGGCGCGGATGGGCGCTGGCCTGCACCCGCGCCGCGCCGGCGACCAGCAGTTCCATCGCGCTGACGGCGTTGACCTCCATGATCCGGCGCAACTCGCCCACCTCGGTCTCCGCGCGGGTCTGGTCGCCGAGATAGCCGTGGAAGACCAGCACGGTGT
>JBARAK010000098.1:0-1957 GCA_049791955.1 Caulobacteraceae bacterium | reverse complement strand
GGCGGCGCCGGTGGCGCAGGGCCTGCTCGCCCACGCCCGCGGCGACATGGAGACCGCGGTCCAGCGCCTGACCTCGGCCCTGCCGCGCCTGATCGACCTCGGCGGCAGCCACGCCCAGCGCGACCTGTTCGAACTCATCCTGCTCGACGCGGTGATCCGCAGCGACCGCCTGGAGCATGCCCAGCAGATGCTGGAGCTGCGCCGTTCCAGCGACCCGACGGGCGTTCCGGTCAACCGCGCGCTCGCCAAGGTCTACGCCGACCTCGGCCTGCCGCGCGAGAGCGCTGTGGCGGCGGCGCGGGCCCGGCGGTGAGGGGGCGGCTTTTGGGTCTTCTCTCCCTGCGTGGGAAGGATGAGCGGATTTATGGAAATCTGTGGCGCGTACCTGATCCCCTCACGCTCTTACGCGAGAGCGGCCTGGGCTTGCTCCTCGCCCTGCTCCTCCTCGTCCCGCCCATCGCCGCCCACGGCGCCACCGGCGACGCCATCACCGTCGGCCTGCAGCTCGAACCGCCGACCCTGGACCCCACCTCCGGGGCGGCGGACGCGATCAAGAACGTGGCCTTCCCGACCCTCTTCGAAGGACTGGTCAAGCTCGGTCCGGGAGGCAGCGTGCATCCGCTGCTGGCCACCGACTGGACCCTCTCGCCGGACGGGCTGAGCTACACCTTCCACCTGCGCCGTGGCGTGCGGTTCTCGGACGGGGAGCCGTTCGACGCCGAGACGGTGAAGTTCAGCCTCGACCGCGCCCGCGCGCCCGGCTCCACCAACGGCCAGCGCAGCCGGTTCGAGGTGATCGACCAGGTGCGCGTGCTCGATCCCTATGTGGTCGAGCTGCGGCTGAAGCGGCGCTCGGCGACCCTGCTGCAGGTGCTGGGCTGGGGCGACGCGGTGATGGTTGCGCCCAGGTCGGCGACGACCAACATCACCCGCCCGGTCGGCACCGGCCCCTACGTGTTCGAGAGCTGGCGGCGCGGCTATTCCACGACCCTGAAGCGCAATCCCGACTACTGGGGCCGGCCGGCGCGGCTGGCGCGGGTGACCTTCGCCTTCATCGCCGACCCCTCCGCCGCCGAGGCCGCGCTGCGGGCGGGCGACGTGGACGTGTTCCCCAACTATCCCGCCCCCGAGGGGCTCAAGCGGCTAGCCGCCGATCCGCGCTTCGTGGTCCGTTCGGTCCCCAGCGAAGGCGAGACCCTGGTCGCCCTCAACGAGCGGGTGAAGCCGCTGGCCGACCTGCGGGTGCGGCGGGCGCTGTCCTACGCTATCGACCGCCGGGCGGTGATCGAGGGGGCGATGTACGGCTATGGCGCGCCGATCGGCAGCCATTATCCGCCGCAGGACCCAGGCTATGTCGACCTGACCGGGCTCTATCCGCATGACCCGGCCAAGGCCCGCGCCCTGCTGGCCGAGGCGGGCTATCCGCACCTGTCGCTGACCCTGACGCTGCCCCCGCCGCCCTACGCCCGTCGCAGCGGCGAGATCATCGCCGCCCAACTCGCCCAGGCCGGGGTGCGGGTGAAGATCGTCGACATCGAGTGGGCGCAGTGGCTGGCCCAGGTGTTCGGCCGCCACGCCTACGACATGACCATCGTCGACCACGTCGAGCCGCTGGACTACGATATCTACGGCCGTGACGACTACTACTTCGGCTACGCGAACCCCCACACCAAGGCGCTGCTCGCCGCCGTCGAGGACACCGTGGACCCCGTCCACCGCACGGCCCTGCTCGGCGACGTCCAGCGCCAGATCGCCTCCGACGCGGTGAACCTGTTCCTGTTCCAGTATCCGACCCTGGGGGTCTGGAACGCGCGGGTCCGCGACGTCTGGGCGCCGACGCCGGTCACGGTGCTGGACCTCGACGACGCCTATGTGGCCGGCATGGCCGGGCGCGGCGGGCAGGGGGGCTCGGGTGGGACGCCCGTGTGGCTGTGGGCGATCACCGCGGCGCCCTTCC
>JBARAK010000097.1:0-75537 GCA_049791955.1 Caulobacteraceae bacterium | reverse complement strand
GGCCTCCGTTAGGTCGGCGGCCGTGCCGCTGCGACGATTGTAAGGGCACGACGGGCGAATCCGCCCTCATCTCCCAACCACCCGACCGACCGAGACGGGTCTGGCGCTGACGGCCAAATATCCATGAGCAAATCTCGGCTGAAGTCCGCCCGGTGCGGCGAGACCGGCGCCCTCGGGTTCGTCGCGGGCGCCTGAGGCGGCGGCGCTGTCCCTGTACGCCACCGGAACGTCGGCGTGGGGAAACTTGGATTGTCGCTTTGGAGCCAATCATGGTCGCATGGACGACACTATGACGCCCGACGCCAGAGTCAGGTACGCCGCTTGCCACGCCGGCGCGGCGGCCAGGTCCGCTCGGGACCGGAGCGGATGCTGATGAGCCCGCATCAGGCCGAGATGGCCAAGCGCTATGTGGCGGTAGTGCTGGTCGGCGTCGCCGGCATCGCCCTGGCGTCGATGAAGGCGATCATCATCAGCTCCTACGTCACCGACTACCAGCTGTCGACGCCGCTCGCCGGCTATCTGCTCAGCACCGAGATGATCGCGGCGTCCGCGGGCACCATCGGCTCGACGCTGATCGCGGGCCGCCTCGCCTTGCTGGTCGCCCTGGCGGCGATCCTGGTCGGCGACGCGGGCACCGCCCTGACCAGCACCGGGACCGCCCCCTTTGGCTGGCAAGTGCTGGCGGGCCTGGGCCACGGCTTCGCCATCGGCCGCCTCGCCGGCGGCGTCGCCTCGGTGCACGACCCCCAGCGGCTGACGGGATTCTATTGTCTGGCCTACCTCCTGCCCTCGTCGCTGTGCGGCTTCTACCTGCCGGCCTTGAAACACGCGCTCGGACCGCACGCCCTGTTCCTCATGCTGGCCCTCGCCGCCGTCCCGGCCATGCTGGCCCTGCGCTGGTTCCCTTCGCTCAAGCCCGACGATCCGCATGCGATGAAGGACGGCCCGCGCCTGGCCCTGGCGCTTACGATCGGCGTCAGCGCGGTCATGCTGCTTTGGTACGTCAGCATCGGCGGCTACTGGCCCTACATGGGAGAGATCGGGGCCAAGGCCGGGCTCCCCTTCGATGCGCGCAGCCGCATTCTCGGGATCGGCCAGCTGTTCGGCCTCGCCGGCGTCGGGGCGTCGATCCTCATCGGCGACCGCTTCCGCTCCTTCCTCCCGCTGTGCATCTGCATCGCCCTGCAGCTGGTCGCCGTGGCCTTGCTGATCGTCGGTCCGATTACCGAGGCGAGCTTCAGCGCCTCGGCTTGGCTCTACGTCTTCGGCTGGCTGGGCGGCTTCCCGATCATCTACGGGGTCCTTTCCAAACTGGACCCCGGCGGCCGGCTCAACGCCGTGGTGATGGTGATGAACAACGTCGCCTATGCGCTCGGCCCGGCCGGCGCGGGCCTGCTGATCCGGACCGCAGGGTCGGAGAGGGCGGGGATCAGCCATCTCCAAATCATCGGCTTCGGCCTGCTGCTGGTCAGCGGTGCTAGCATCCTGGCCTTCGCCGCCCGGGCGTCGTCGCGCCCCAGGCCCGATTCGGCGGCCGCCCCTAAGACCCTGTCGACCGCTGAAGGCGCCGTGGGGCCATCCGGGTGAAGTCGAACCTGTGGGTGACCGCTATCGTCGTCGCGGACGTCGGTCGCCCGACCGGCCTGCCTCGCCAGCGGAGCTTTGGGCATGTCGCCCAGACCCTCGGCTGAGCCCGCCCTCGACCCCCTTCGGGAGCTTCCGCCGCGCGGGCCCGGCGATCCGCCATGGGTGGTCGGCTTCCTGCTGCTGCCTGAGTTCATCCTGCTGTCCTACGCCGCGGCGGTGGAGACGCTGCGCGCGGCCAACCAGCTGGCGCAGCGGCCGCTCTACGCGTGGAGGAATCTGACCCTGGACGGGGAGGCGGTGCAGTCCCTGACCCGGGCGGAGATCCAGGCGGACGGCAAGGTCGGCGACGATCTCAAGCTCGACCTGCTGGTCATCGCCTCCACCACTCGGATGGTCGATAGCGAACCGCTGCTGGCCTGGCTGCGCCGGCTGTCGCGCCAGGGCGTGCGGATGGCGGGCATCGCCGGCGGCGTCTATCTGATGGCCAGGGCGGGCCTGCTCCAGGGCCGCCGATGTGCGGTCCACTGGGCGCATGCGCCGGGCCTGCTCGAGGAGTTCCCCGATCTCCTAATCCAGCCCGACCTCTATGTGATCGACGGGCCGCGGATCACCTGCGCCGGCAGCGGCGCGTCGGCGGACCTGTTCCACGCCATCATCGAGGCCCATCATGGCCGGCGCTTCGCCTTCGACGTCAACGAATGGCTGACCCATGGCCTGCGCCCGCAGGACGCGCCCCAGCGTCGGCCGATCGGAGAGAAGCTCGCCGCCCGCCGGCCGAGCCTCGCCCGCGCGGTGGAAGCGATGGAGGCCAAACTCGAGGATCCTTTGTCGCGCGAGGGGCTGGCGGCCGCGGCCGGGCTGTCCGTGCGCCAGCTCGAGCGGCTGTTCCGCCGTCAGTTCCACAGCACCATCGCCGATCACTACCGGAATCTGCGCCTCGACCACGCTCGCCAGCTGCTCAGGTTCACCAGTCGGCCGATCGGCCAGATCGCCCTCGCCTCGGGCTTCTCCAGCCTCAGCTACTTCTCGCGGGCCTTCCGGGCCCGCTTCGACCGATCGCCAAGCGATGAGCGCGCCGACAGCGGGCGCGAGGGCGTAATTGGCGGAAAATGAAAAACTTGTGTCCTTCAAGGTCAAACGGGAGCCGTCCCTCCGCCGCACACTGCAGCGACGGGGCCTCCTGCCAGAGGCCGGACACACGGGTTCGACATGACCAGCGAACGTTACCGCGTCGGCTTCGACATCGGCGGCACCTTCACCGACTTCGCTCTCTATGACGGCGCTCAGGGACGGATTCAGATCCACAAGGCCCTGACCACCCCGGCCGACCCCTGGCGCGGCGCGATCGAGGGCATCCACACTCTGCTGGCCAACGCCGGCCTGGCGTTCTCGGATGTCGCCGAGATCGTGCATGGCACGACCCTGGTCACCAACGCCCTGATCGAGGGCAAGGGGGCGAAGACCGGGCTTTTGACCACGCGCGGCTTCCGGGACGTGATGGAGTCCGGCCGCGAGCAGCGCTACGACATCTACGACCTGTTCCTGAAGTACCCCGAGGGCTTGGTGCCCCGGAAATTCCGCCGGGTCATCGGCGAGCGCATGCTCGCCTCCGGAACGCCGCTGCGCCCGGTCGATCCGGACGAGGTCCGCCGGGAGGCCGAGCAGCTGCGGCTTGCAGGCGTGACCTCCCTGGCGGTGTGCTTCCTGCACAGCTACCGCAATCCGGAGCACGAGCGCGAGGTCGGCGCCCTGCTCGAGGCTGAGTTCCCGGACTTCTCCGTCTCCCTGTCGAGCGAGGTGGCGCCTGAGATCCGTGAATACGAGCGCGTCTGCACCACGGCGGCGAACGCCTTCGTCCGGCCGCTGATGGACAACTACCTGCAGACGCTCGAGGCCAAGCTGCGCGAGCGCGGCTTTGCGGGGCGGCTGTTCCTGATGCTGAGCTCGGGCGGGCTGGCGAGCCCCGAGGTGGCGCGCCGCTTCCCGATCCGCCTGCTCGAGTCGGGCCCGGCGGGCGGCGCCCTGGCCACCGGCCTGATCAGCCGCACCCTGGAGCGTCCGGACCTGATCAGCTTCGACATGGGCGGCACCACCGCCAAGACGGCCATGGTGCGCGACCACGCGGTGCCGGTGGCGCCGATGATGGAGGTGGCGCGGGTTCATCGGTTCAAGAAGGGCAGCGGCCTGCCCGTGCGTTCCCCGGTGGTCGACATGATCGAGATCGGCGCCGGCGGCGGGTCGGTCGCGCGGCTGGACGAGGTGCGGTTGCTAAAGGTCGGCCCCGAGAGCGCCAGCTCCAATCCGGGCCCAGTCTGCTACGGGCTCGGCGGCGAGGCGCCGACCGTGACCGACGCCAACCTGGTCCTCGGCTATCTCGACCCCGCCGCCTTCCTCGGCGGGCGGATGGCGCTGGACGCCTCGGCCTCCCGGCGGGCGCTGGAGGGGCTGGGCGCGCCGATCGGCCTGGACGCCGTCGCGGCCGCCTGGGGCGTCTACACCATCGTCTGCGAGAACATGGCCGCGGCCGCCCGCTCGCACATCGTCGAGAAGGGATGCGACCCGCGCGCCTTCGCCATGGTGGCGTTCGGCGGGGCCGGACCCCTGCACGCGGCCAAGGTGGCGCGGATTCTCGGAGTCGGCGAGGTCATCATCCCGCCGGCGTCGGGCGCCGCCTCCGCGATCGGCTTCCTCACCGCGCCGGCCAGCTTCGAGACCGTCCGCAGCGCCGTCTTCGGCCTGCAGAGCGATCTCGACTTTGGAGCCCTGAACGGCCTGCTCGAGGAGATCGAGGCGGAATCGCGCGCGAATCTGCCCCAGTCCGGCCTGCGGGCGGCGGAGATCCGCGTCGAGCGCATGGCCGACATGCGCATCAAGGGGCAGATGAACGAGATCTCGGTGGCGGCGCCGGGCGGGGTCCTCACCGCCGCGTCTCTGTCGGCCCTCCGCGCCGAGTTCATCCGGGTCTATGAGCAGCTGTTCCACGCCGTGCCCGAGGGCGCGGTGATCGAGGCCCTGAGCTGGCGTGTGCGGGTGTCGGGCCCCGCGCCGCAGATCGACATGCGGCCGTTCACTCCGGACGCGCGCGCGCCAAACCCGCTCAAGGGCGTCCGCCCGCTCTACTTCGGCGATGGCTTCGTGGAGGCGAAGGTCTACGACCGCTACGCCCTGCGGCCGGGCGAGGCGGTGATCGGGCCCGCCGTCATCGAAGAACGGGAATCGACCACCGTCCTGCACCCTGGCGACCGTGTGACCGTCGACGACGGATTCAATCTCAGGCTCCAGGTCGCCCAGTCCGACAAGGCTGTCCTCGGCTTCCGACCTGACGCCAGCTTCGAAGAGATCGTCGCGCGCATCGAGGCGGATCCGGTCGGGCTGGAGATCATGTGGGGGCGGCTCGCCAACATCATCGACGAAGGCTGGGACGCGGTCGTGCGCACCGCCTTCTCCCTCATCATCGCCGATGCTCAGGACTTCTCGTTGGCCGTGTTCGACAGCCGCGGTGAGATCCTGGTGCATAGTCCCCGCGCCCAACCGGTCTTCAACCTCAGCCTGCCGCTGGCGATCAAGGCGGTGCTCGCCCGGATTCCCGAGGCCTCGCTAGAGCCTGGCGATGTGCTGGTGACCAACGACCCCTGGCTGGCCTCAGGCCATCTGTTCGACGTCGCCCTGGTCACCCCGGTGTTCCACGACGGCCGGATCGTCGCCTACATCGGGACAATCGGCCATGTGAGCGACATCGGCGGCACCATGGACCAGCAGACCGCCAGCGAAATCTACGAGGAAGGCCTGCAGATCCCGCCGATGAAGCTGATGCGCGCGGGCCGGCCGAATGCGGATCTGTTCGCCCTGATCCGCGAAAATGTCCGCACCGCCGACCTGGTGGTGGGCGACCTGCACGCGCTGATCGCGGCGTCGCATCTGGCGGCCGCGCGCCTGCACAGTTTCCTGGCGGAATACGGCCTCCCGGACCTCACGCCGCTGGCGCACATCTTCCAGAACCGGTCCGAAGCCGCCATGCGCGAGGCCATTCGCGCGGTTCCCGACGGCGTCTATCGCAGCCAGGCCTCCGGTCAGATCGGCGAGGACTTCCTGACGATCCCCCTCCGCATCGAGGTCTCAGGCGATCAGGTCGTGATCGACCACGAGGGCGCGCCGGGCCAGTCGCCGCGCGGCGGCTACAACTGCACCCTCAACTACACCAAGTCGCACTCGCTGTTCCCGATGAAGTGCCTGCTGACCCCGGGCGTGCGTGGCAACGCCGGCTGCTACAAGCCGTTCGAGGTGCGCGCGCCCGAGGGCAGCATCATGAATTGCCGCAAGCCGGCTCCGGTGAACTCACGCCAAGTCACCGGCTGGTTCCTCGGGCCGAACATCTTCTCGGCCCTGCGCGACGCCCTGCCAGACAAGGTCCGCGCCTACAGCGGACAGCCGGCGCTGGGAGCCTTCTTCGACCTGTCGAACAACGAGGAGACCTCGATCGGCCATGTCATAGCCGGGGGCGGGCAGGGCGCTTCGGCCCGCGACGACGGCCGCTCTGGCCTGCTCTTTCCGATCGGCGGGACGACGGTGTCCACCGAGCTCTTCGAGGTCCGCGTGAACGTGGTGGTGGAGGAGAAGCAGTTCGACACCGACTCCGGCGGCCCGGGCCGCCACCGCGGCGGCCTCGGCCAGGTCATCGTCTTCAGCCGCATCCCCGGCGACAACCGCTCGGTGCTGTTCAAGCAGGCCTTGTCGGGCATGAAGCTCACGGTCCCTCGCATGCAGAACGGCGAGCCCGGCGGGTCGGTCTTCGCCCATGTGGTCGGCGCGGATGGCGGGCGCACGGAGCTCGCCATGGCCGAGCTCGGCCGGCTCTCCCAGGATGAGCGGCTCGAGATCCACACGGCGGGCGGATACGGCTTTGGCGATCCGCTGGAGCGCGACCTCGCCGCGATACAGGCGGACCTCGACGGCGACTATGTCAGTCCCGCCTTCGCCGAGGCGGAATACGGCTGCGTCATCTCCCCCGACGGGCGGGTGGACTCGTCGGCGAGCGCAGACATGCGCGCGCGCCTTCGCCGAACCGCATCGCCCGTCACCGCCTGACTCTTCGTCTGTCCCCTCGAAATCGCGCAAAGGACCGGTCCCATGAGCTCAACCGTGATCTGCGACCTGACGCTGCCGTTTCAGCCCGAACTTGAAGGTCGGGAGGCGATCTTGGACCGGTTCGTCCAGAGCCCGATCGATTTCGTCAGCCTGACCATGGGCGTCGACTCGACCGACACCGGCGATGTGGTCCACAATATCGCGGGGGTCCGGGAGATGCTCCGCAAGCGCAGCGACCGGATGGTGTTCTGCAAGACGGTCGCCGAGATCCGGGCGGCGAAGGCGGAGGGCAAGCTCGCGGTCGGCTTCCACTTCCAGGGCATCGGCGCGCTGGAGGCCGACCCGGACATGGTCGCGCTCTTCTACGAGCTCGGCGTACGCCACATGCTGCTCGTCTACAACGAGATGAACGCGGCGGCCACGGGATGTCACGAACGGGTCGACGCCGGGCTCAGCCGCTATGGCCAGAAGCTGGTCCGCGAATGCAACCGGGTCGGCATGATCCTGGACTGCACCCACACCGGCTATCGAGCCGGCATGGAGATCATGGAGCTGTCCACGACGCCGGTCATCTTCAGCCATTCGAATGCGCGGGCGCTGTGGGACCATGAGCGCAACATCACCGACGAGCAGGCCTTGGCGGCCGCCCGCACCGGCGGCCTTGTAGGGGTCACCGGCGTTGGCAAGTTCCTGTCCGAGAAAGGCGCCGCCGAGGTGGAGGATCTCATGCCCCACATCCGCCACTTCGTCGACTTGGTCGGGCCCGACCATGTGGGGCTCGGCATCGACAACGTCTTCTTCCTCGAGCAGCACTATCGCAAGGTCGCCGCCCATCCGGACCGCTGGCCGAAGGGCTATCCGCCCCCGCCTTGGCATTACTTCGCCCCTGAACAGATGGACGGCCTGATCGAGGCCTTGTCCGGGATTGGGCTCAGCGATGCGCAGCGGGCCGGCATTCTTGGCGAGAACTATCTGCGGATCGCCGAAGCGGTCTGGCGCTAGCCGCGCGCACTTCGGGCCTAGCCCCCCGGCACACGCCGTTGGGAGCCAAAAACGCCACGTCGCCTGTAATATCATGAGGGTTTTTGTTTGCAGTTTCCGTGGCATAGCCCTAGAACCTGCTAGCCCTTCGGGGCGTCTAAACCCTATGAACCTGCCCGCCTCACGGCGGGTTTTTTTATCGAAATCAGAGGGCTGATTAAGTAGCTATTGCTACAATCTGTCGTTGTGGAGTGTCGCCTCGGCGCCGGTCAGCGGGGGGGCGGCCGAGCGGCGGCGATCGGCGCGTCGCCGTGAACCACGTCTGCGTCCCGCAACAGCCGGCGCATCCGCCGATCGCCGTGGGCCCGCGTCGCGGCGACCTTACCGCTTTTGACCCGGCCGATCTTGATGCCTCCGCCGGCGACTGGAGCTGAGCCTTGCTCTGTGGCCGGCCTCCACGACTCAGCGATCGGCCGACGCTCCCCTGAGCGCTGCCCAGGACGAGGCGCCGGCCGAATCTGGCGCGGGCCTGCTGGGACTCTAGAAGCGAGCGCCCACGGTGAAGGTCACCGTCCGTGGCTGCAGGGTGGTGGCGATCGCCGGCACATCCTGGCCCGCAAGCCGCCGCAGGATGGACTCCGAAGTGAACGCGTCGGAGTTGGTGAGGTTGTCGACGCGAAGGTCGACCGTGTAGCGGTCAAAGTTGGCGCCGATGTGCGCGCCGGCCGTCTGGTAGGCGGGCAGGCGCTCATCGGTGTTCAACGGGTCGCCGGGGAAGGAGGTGTGCCGCGAGCCCTGGTAGGTCCAGGTTACACCGGCCACGCCCTCCGCGCTGCGGGGCAGGCTGAAGTTATAGTCGGCGCCGACGGTGTGGTTGTAGCGCGATGTAAAGGGGAGGGGGTCGCCCGCGGAGGCGCCGATGGCCGCATCATCGCTGTGTAGGACGGCGTCGGTAAGCGCCCCCGCATAGTGTAGGGTCAGGCCTTCGATGGGCTGGATCACGAAGTTGATTTCGCCGCCGTCCACCGTGGCGTTGCCGGCATTGGAGATGACGTTGAAGCCGCCGACGCGCGCGGTCAGTTGAATATCGCTCCAATCGATGTGGTAGACCGAAGCACTGGCGGTGATGCGCCCGTCCCACCAGCGGCCTTTGACGCCGCCCTCGTAGTTCCACAGCTTGTCCGGGCCGTACTCGGCGGGGACGGAAGGGGTGTTCACCGGCTGGGTGCTGCCCGGGCGGTAGGCGCTGGCCGCCCGCAGGTAGAGGGTTACCTGCTCGGTCGGGTGATAGCTGCCCGTGAACGAATAGGTCGCTGCGGAGTCGCCGCTCGTCCCGGCAAGTGGCGAAGCGCCGAGCAGGCCGGAGCGGACCACGTTGTACTCCTGCTGGTTGGTGCTGTAGCGAACGCCGGCCGAGATGTCGAACTGGCGCCCGAAATGGTAGGTCAGATCGCCGAAGCCGGACTCCTCATCGAAGGTCGGGGTCGCGTGGTAGGTATAGATGTTGCCCGCCGTGCCCGGCAGCATGGCCAGGGTAGGAACGCTGAGGCCGCTGATCAGGACGTTGTAGGTGTCCCATTCATGGGTGAAGAAGCCGCCGACCATCCATTCGAGCGCGCCTGGCTTCGACGAGAAGCGGATTTCATCGGTGAGGCGGTTGGACAGGGGAGCGGCGTTGTATTCGACCGCGGCGGGCTGATACGCCGCCGGGATCAGATAGCTCCATGAGGGCGAGTAGTCCTTGACCTCGTTGTCGCTGGTCCGGGCATAGCTGATCGCGTTGACGATGGTCATCATCGGCAGGGTCGCGGTCGTTGTGTTCGCCGCCGACAAATAGGTTGTCTTGTACGGGGAGTTGAAATAGTCGGACGTCTCGTGCGGGCCATAGAGCGGCTGCTGAGTGGTCGGGTTTACATACTCATAGGAGAATTCGCTGCCGTCGATCTTCTGATAGAGGAAGCTGAAGGTCGAGGTGAGGTTCTCGATGGGCTGGACCTTGAGCGCGGCGCGCACGCCTTGGGTGCGGGAGGCGTTCACATCGGACTGGTGGGTGAGCACATTGTCGACCCAACCCGGATCGCTGCGGTCGATGACGGTGACCCGAAGGCCGGCCTTGTCGTCGACGAGCGGAATATTGACCGTGCCCTTGAGCGCATAGCCGGCGCCGCCGCCGTCGACCGAGTCGCCGGAGACGCTGACGTCGCCGCCGTAGGTGGTCATCGAAGGTTGCTTGCTCACATACTTGATGATGCCGCCCATGGCGCTCGCGCCATAGAGCGTCGATTGCGGCCCCTCGAGCACCTCGACGTGATCGATGTCGGCGAGAGCCGGATCGAACGTGATCAGCGCCCCGGCGCCATTGATGGGGCTGGTGGAGGTGAAGGGAACCTCGTCGAGGTAGATGCTGACGGTTGGGGCGCTCTGCCCGCTGCCGGTGGTGATGCCCCGGATGATCGGCGTCCCGTGGCCGGGGGCTCCGGCATTGATGGCCGAGAGGCTGGGCACGGCGGCCACCAGGTCGGCGAAGTCCTTGACGCCCTGGCTCTGTAGCTGCGCGCCGCTCAGGCTCGTCAGGGTCTCGGGGACTTTGAGGATGTTCTCTGAGCGTTTGTTGGCGGTGACGACGACTTCGTTGAGCGTCGCCGGAGTGTCCGAGCTCGCCGACGCCGCCGGCTTCGGCGCGTCCTGCGCACATGCGATCCCCAATGGGGCCAAGCTTGCAGAGAGAAGCGCCGCCGCCTTCACGCAAAGCCGATGGTTGCGCGCTCCAATACCTCGCCGGTAAGTCATCCCAGCTTCCTCCTTGTTTTCTTCGTTGAGCTTGAGAAGCTAGTTATAGTTGTGATGCGCAGTTGGCCGTAACAGACATTCTGTTGCCTGGTTGGCACTAGGCAGGACAAATCGTGGCTGGCAGTGTTATCTGAGCTCACCGATCGACGGTTGAGTACCTCAGTCGGAGAGCCTGTCGATGCTGTGTCGTCGCGGCCTAGCCTTTTGCCTAGTGGGCCTGTGTCTGATCGGGACCGGCGTGCGCGCCGCCTCACCCCAGATCGACCCACAGGCCTTGTCTGCGACCGTACGGGTCCTCGCGGGCGACACCATGCTCGGCCGGGCGCCGGGCGGGCCCGCGGAGCCGGCGGCGCTCAACTATATTGTCGACCAGTTCAAAGCGGCCGGCCTCGAGCCCGCCGGAGATCGGGACCCCCAGGGCCGGCGCACCTGGCTGCAGGCCGTGCCGCTCGAGCGCTTCACCCTGCAGGCTCCGGTCGCGCTCACGGCTGCGACCCGCGACGGGCCGCTCCAGCTGGAGCAGGGGCGCGACATTGCCATTTCCACCGACGCGCCGGTCAATACAATCCACTTCGGCAACGCGCCGCTCGTCTTCGTCGGCTACGGCGTCTTCGACCCCAGCCGCCATTGGGACGACTTCAAGGGCGCGGACCTTCACGGCAAGATCGCCGTGGTCCTGGTCAACGATCCCGACTTCGAGACCGACATGGGCGGCCTGTTCGAGGGCCGCACCATGACCTATTTCGGGCGCTGGGATTACAAATACGCCGAGCTCGAGCGGCGCGGCGCACTCGGCGTGCTGGTCGTCCACGAGGACGCTGCCGCCACCATGCGCTGGGAGACTATCCTCGGCTTCTTCCCGTTGCCGCGGACGACCGTGGCCAACGCCGGCGACGGCAAGACCCTGGTCGAGGGATGGATCACCCATGAGGCGGCCGCGCAGCTGTTCCAGCGGTCGGGCCGGGACTACAGCGCCGAGAAGCGACGCGCCGCTTCCCGTGCCTTCGCGCCCTTCATCCTGGCCAGGGTCACGCTCTCGGGGTCGATCGGGGTGAAGCGCGAACCGATCCTGAGCCATAACGCGGTCGGCCAAGTCCCTGGCCGCACCCGGCCGAACGAGACTGTCGTCTACTCAGCCCACTGGGACCATATGGGCGTCGTGCAGGTCGACGGGCGCCAGCGCATCTACCACGGCGCCCAGGACAACGCCTCGGGGGTCGCCGACATCATCGCCCTCGCCCGCATTTTCGCCCAGGCGCCGCCGCCGCAGCGGACGGTCGTCTTCGCCGCCTTCACGGGGGAGGAAAACGCGCTGCTCGGCTCCAAATACTATGTGGCGCACCCGCCGTTCCCGCTCGCCGACACCATCGCCGACCTCAACCTCGACTGCCTCGACATCAAGGGCCCGACCCGCGACGTAAGCCTCTGGGGTCACGGTCATGTCGGCCTCGAGCAGGACCTGGCCGCGATCGCCCAGCGCGCTGGACGGGTTTTGGTGGTCAATCCGCGGTTCGAGAGCGGCTACTATTTCCGCGCGGATCACTTCGCCTTCGCCCAGGCGGGCGTCCCGGCGCTCACCTTGGGGTCGGGCCTGAACATGCTGGACGGCGGCACGGCGGCTGGCGAGGCCTTCGAGAAGGACTATTACGACCACCGCTATCACCATCCCGAGGACGTGTGGACGCCGGCCATGGACTTTAGCGGCCAGGCCGCCGATCTCGAGCTCTATTACGCTCTGGGCCGCCAGATGGCGGACAGCCAGGAGAGACCCGGCTTCGCCGCCAACTCCGACTACCGCGCCGCGCAGGCCAGCCTTCGTAGCGCCAAGCCATGACCCTGCGCCGAGCGATCGGCCCGGCGAAGCCGGCTCGGGAACAGCCAGCCATCATGCCGATCGCCGCTTCGCCAAGGGCGGAGTGAACACGGCATCGACCATTTCGCCCGCAATACGCACGGCCTCCCTCAACGGGTCCGAAAACGACGGCATCGTTGCCTCGTATGCGATCTCTTTTGCGCCCACTGAACGGCGAAAACCTCATCCGGGCGAGGGGCCTGCGCGCGCTGTCCGCTTCACGCCGTCAAGAGACGTCCGTCGACCACCGCCACCGGCCAGGGGCTGAGCGCTCGCCCGGCGCAGGGACAGGCGGGGCAGGCGCCGGTTCGCGGCTCGAAGAGGGCGCCGTGCCACGCGCATGCGATATGGTCGCCACGGGGAGTGAGGTACGCGTCGAGCGTCTGCGACAGCGGTCGACGTAGCCGTACACCGCCTCGCCACGCCGAACGACGAAGCCATGGAACCGGCCCGCCTTCATCTCCAGCACGAAGTTCCGGGCTCCGCCGTCGGGCACGATCTCCAGCCGACCCAGGTTCACCCCCGCAGGGGTCGACCAGATGCGCGCCGTCTCGCTCATCGCTGAGCGGCGCCGGACTGGTGGTCGGGATGCGCCGCCGCCGTCGCTGCCAGCTCAGGAGCGGCCGGGCTGGGGAGCGGCATTCGGGAATTGAGCCTTGCGTACTCGGCGCACCGCTGCGCCCCGGTCCGCAGATCGTGCTGCGCCTCGTCATAGCCGAGACCCTTGAGGTTCAGCACGATCCTGACCCAGTAGGCCGCGCAAGAGGGCCAACGGTCGTGCAGCCGCATCAGCCGGCCAAGGCTCGGCGCACCATGCCGCTGCACGGACCGAATCCGATCCCGACATAACCGTCTGCGCTGAGCCGGCCGGTCAGGGCGATCTCGTGGCCATCCTCAAGGAAGGCGCGGGTCTCGCCGGAGGGAAGCGCGATGGGGGCGACTCCCCCGCGGCTGATCTCGAGCAGGCTGCCGTAGCCGTCCTCGGTCGGGGCCGAGAGGGTGCCCGTTCCAAGAAGGTCGCCCGGCCTCAGGTTGCAGCCGTTCGAGGTGTGGTGGGCGATCATCTGGGCCACTGTCCAGTACATGTGGCGCGCGTCGCCGCGGCTCAGGCGATGGGCGGAGAGGCCCTGCGCGCGCATCTCGACAGTGCTGAGCCCCGCGAGGTTGATGCGGCCTGATCCGGCCATGTAGACCGCATGATCCCGGCGCAGGCTCTCGATCGCGGCGGCCGTCAGCGGCAACAGGGCGAAAAGGCCCCGCCGGTCGCGCAGGCTATCCACGCGTGGCAGCGCAGCGGCCAGGTCCGTGCGGACCGCGTCCAGGCGGTCGCGCATGCGGGTCAATTCGGCCTGCCATGTCCCTACGAGATCTTCAGACTCGAGGATGGCGCGGACCACCGCCGCACCGTGGTCCGGCGGCATCGCCCAAAGCACGCGCGCGAGCTGCAGCACGTTCGAGCGCACGAGCTCGCGCACCCGTCGCGGCGCCCGCACAAACAAGGCGCCGGTTCGCTCCCGGTAGAGGCCGAAGTTCTTGTCGCAGGATTGCGCGACGATGACGGTGTCGCAGGACGCCATCAGCTGCCGCAATCCCGCGGCGTCTTCGTCCAGGCCAAGGCCGAGGCCCTGGTAGGCGAGGTCGACTAGCGGGATCGCGGCGCGGCGTTGAAGAAGATCGGCGACCTTGGCCCATTGATCCAGCGACAGGTCCGCGCCGCTGGGATTGTGGCAGGCGCCATGCAGCAGGACCACGTCGCCCGCCTCGGCCGCTTCGAGATCGGCGACGAAGCGCTCAAAGGCGAGCCTTTGCGAGGCTTGGTCGAAATAGGGGACATGCTCGACCTTCAGCCCCGCCTGACGAAAGATGCCGGCATGGATCGGCCCCGACGGCACCCTGATCCAGACACTCGATCCGGGGCGGCCGGCGGCGATCAGGTCGGCGGCGAGGCGGAGCGCCCGTGTTCCCCCGGGCGTCTGGACGGAGACCAATTCGGACGGTCGGCTGCTGCCGCCGAACACGATCGGGATCAGCCGCTCCAGAAAGCCCACGTCGCCTTCGGGGCCGAGATAGGCCTTGGTGTTCTGTTCACGCAGCAACAGTTCCTCTGCGACCTTCACCGAAACGAACACTGGCGTCGCGCCCCAGGCGTCACGGTAGACGCCGACGCCCAGGTCGATCTTCATGGGTCGTGGATCGTCGCGGAAAAGCGCGATGAGCGAGAGCAAGGAATCGGCGGCCTGCGGCTGCAGGCCTGCAAAGGCGGTCGGGAGGCTTTCCGCGTCGTACATCCGGAGTCCGCCTTGGGTCGCGGCACTGGCCATTGGCGGACTCTCGCATAGGCTGTGAGAGAGCAGATTCCATTCAATCCGCTGAAATCGGTTTTCTGCGTAATTGAATTTCGGTTATTGCCGAAATTATGAAATGGGATCGCGATCTGGACGGTGTGGACAGAAGAATCCTCGCGCTGCTCCAACAGGACGCCACGATCAGCCACGCCGATCTGGCCGAGCGGGTCGGCGCATCCACCGCAGCATGTTGGCGGCGAGTCAAGGCGCTGGAGGCGGCAGGCTATTTCACCAAGACGGTGCGGCTGGTCGATCCCCAGCGGGTCGGGCGCGGGGTCAACGTGCTCTGCAACGTCCGGATGCGCAGCCACGCCAAGGAGCCGCGAGACGCCTTCGAGAGCTTCATCGGGGACCGGCCGGAGATCGTCGAGTGCTTCTCGACGTCCGGCGACTGGGACTATCTACTCCGCGTCGTCGTAGCCGATGTGGCCGACTACAACGATTTTCTCATGCGTGTCCTGCTGGGTCACGCTTCGGTCTCGGGCGCCTCTTCGCACTTCGTCCTCGACATGACGAAGTACACCACCGCCCTGCCGATCTGATGGCCGCGGCGAGTGGTTTCAGGGCAGCGCGCACGTCTTTCGCGCCCGTGCGGGGCCAAGCTGGGCGATCCATCCGGCCGCCTTGTCGCCTGTCGGACGAACTGGGAAGTGGTCGCGAGGACTACGGGCGCATGGGTGCCGCTGAGGACGTCAATCGAACAGGCAGCCCGTGGCAGCCCGAGGCGGCTTCGCAGACGGCCATCATGTAACCTGCGCGCCCTCAGCAGCGAACTTGGTCATGCCATCGTCAAGCGTGAGGAAAAGACCGTGCAAGCGCTCCGCAGCCGCTCCAGGGCCTTTTTCCTTGTGCCGATCGTTGCAGCGCTGGCGCTTGGAGCGACGCATCTGCTGGCGGCGGAGCCTAGGGACGCCGATCCCCTGGTGGTGAGGCAGGATAAGGCTCTGCTGCACGATGCGCGTTCCCCGACTCTGGGCGACCCGAAGGGCGATGTCACCCTGATCGAGTTCTTCGACTACGCGTGCCCGACATGCCGGGCGACGGAGCCCCGCATCGACGCTTTGCTCCGGAGCGATCCACGCGTCAGGATCATCGCGAAAGAATACCCGATGCTGTCGCCCCAGTCGCTGATTGCTGCCCGCGCGGCCCTCGCCGCCGCCCGCCAAGACCACTACGCGGCCTACCATCAAGCCTTGCTGAATTATCGGGGGCCGCTGACCGAAGCAGTGATCTTCGGTGTGGCTCGGGAGATGAAGTTGGATCTGACGCAATTGCGAAGGGACATGGCGTCCCCCGCCATCGCTGCAGAAATCCAGGCAAACTTGGCGCTCGGCCGCGCGATCCGTGCGCCCGGCACGCCGACTCTGGTGGCAGGCGGTCGCATTCTCAAACAGTCATCCACCGACATCGACTTTTCACGGTTGGTCGCGTCGCTGCGGGTACATCGCTCCTGAACCGACCGTTCTGGTCCCTTTCCTCCTCTCTAAGTCCTTGGGCCCCACAATGACGAACCGAAATCTATTCGCGGGCTTCAACATTGCCGAGAAGGGCGGCGGTGCGTATTGGCCACTTGCGATCTTGCGATGGGTTATGGTGTTGATTTTCGTCTCATTTGGAATTCAGAAATTTACCCCGCAATCAGCGCACGGCATCGCCGAATATATCGGAAGCAGCCCTTTCGTATTCTGGCTAGGTGTGTTTGGAGAGCGCGGCGAGGCCTATATCCTTGGCGCGATCGAACTGACCACTGCAGCTCTTCTAGCAACTGGCGCTTTTGTACCCTTAATATCGGCCGTAGGCTCGTTGATGGGGATCGGGACCTTCATTGTCACGTGGTCATTCTTCTTCACTACGCCAGGCGTGGTGAAGTGGAGCCTTTCCGTCGACCCAATTGCTTGGAACCTGAAGGGAGAATTCCTCTACAAGGATATTGTCCTTCTATGCGTTTGCCTGGTGCTCTTTCTGGCCTCCCTGCCAAAGAAGGCCGTCGCGCTCCGCCAAGCTTGAGCTTACTAAATGGGCGCTAGGGGCGGAGGCGGACTTTCAGCCGCCTCATCGTCCGACCAGCGTCCGACTAGCGTCCGACTAGCGTCCGAGGTGGCGCTGTTCCAGTGCGCAGGCGAGGCTGAGTTCGCGGCAATAGGCCAGAGCGCCAGTCGAGCGCCCCAGACTATCCTCTCTCGATCCAGGAAATCCGATGATCCGCTTTTATTTTCACCCGACACCCAACCCGGCGAAGGTCGCGCTTTTCCTCGAGGAGGCGGGTGTACCTTACGAAGTCGTCCCCGTGGATACGCGGAAGGGCGAACAACACGCGGCCGCCTTTCTCTCTGTAAATCCCAACGGCAAGGTCCCGGCGATCGTCGACACCGAAGGGGCGGGCGGCGAGACGCGGGTGTTCGACTCCAGCGCCATCCTGCTCTACCTCGGCGACAAGACGGGCAAGTTCATCGGCTCGGCTAAGGACCGCGGGGAGCTGCTCTCCTGGCTGTTCTTCATCGGCACTGGGGTAGGGCCGTTCTCTGGACAGTCGGTGCATTTCCAGCGCTCGGCGCCGGAGAAAATCCCGTACGCCATCAATCGCTATCTGCGCGAGGCTCAGCGCCACTATCAGGTGCTCGAGGACCATATGGCTTCGCGCGAGTGGTTCGTGGGCGAGAACTACACCATCGCCGACATGTCCGCTTGGGGCTGGCTCGACCGGGCAGGCTACGTGCTGGGCGTCGAATCCGACCCCTTGGCGGCGTATCCCAACCTAAAGCGTTTGTTCGAAAAGGTGGATGCCCGTCCAGCCGCGGCGCGCGCTCGGGCTGTCGGCCAGGACCACCCATTCAAGACGGAGATCGACGAACAGGCGCTACGCGCCCTGTTCCCCTCCAATTACACCGCCTAAGCCCCGGCCCGCACGGAGATGGCCAATGACGAAACCTGCTCTTTTGGTTCAATTGAAGGCCAAACCTGGCAAGGAAGGCGAGCTTGCGTCCTTCCTCACCAGCGCGCGACCGCTCGCCGAGGCCGAGACGGGCACTCTGGCTTGGTTCGCCATCCGCTTCACGCCTGACACCTTTGCTATTTTCGACGCCTTCGCTGATGATCAAGGCCTTGAGGCGCACCTTGACGGGCCGATCGCAGCCGCCCTATCGGGACGCGCGGACGAATTGCTCGCCGAGCCGCCTAAGATCCTGCGGGCTGAAGTGCTCGCGGATACCTTGCCGACGTGATCGCCGTTCAAGGTGGCGGCTCATCGTGCGACCTTCTACGGAGAACCGCCGGGCCAAGATGTCCAGCGCCTCTCGGATGGCGGAAGGACGGAAAGATCCGCGGCGGGGACGGCCTGGTATTTGTCCGCGTAGACGCGCACCCGCCGGCCTGGGTGGTTAACTTTCTCCATGCCGATCCTCTCGGACTCCGCCGTCACCAGGCGACCTTCGGCCGGTGGAACCCCATGGCCGCCCAGGCCGCCAGCAGTTTCAAGATGAGCCGCGGCGCATGGGCGGGGTAGCTGGGCACATCCTCCAGCAGGGCGGTTTGGTCGACCCGATCAACCGTCATGATCCGCGCGTCCAGCGGGGGAAGGTTCCCAGACAGGCGGTCCCCATAGAGGCTCAGCCAATGGCCCTTGGTGAAGTCAAGGAACATCGGCGCATTGCAACAGGTGGCCACGACCCGTCGGGTAGGCGAGGCTGGCGTCAGCCGGTGCTCCTGCAGCAATTCCCCGCCCTTGAAGCGGCCGACCCGATCCTTGCGGAAGAGCACGAGATCGGTGCCGCCGTCGCTTCCGACCACCGATGGAGCGCCTGGAGCCGTGGCGAGGGCCAGGCCAGCGATCCGACAACTTGTACAGTAGCACACAGCGTGCAGGATCGGCTTGCCGGTGACCACCGCCATAACGCGACCACACTGACAGGAACAAGTCTCGGTCACGGTGATCTCCGGTAAACTGTGGGGACATTGGGACTGGACGGTGCAGTGCCGTTGGTGGGCTCGGCGTCGAGAGGGCGAGGACTTTTGGATCAGGACGGCGAGGCGGGGGAGGAGCCCAAGCGGGTGCTCGGGCGGACGGCGGTCAAGCGGCAGGCGATCTTGGACGCGGCAGCCGACCTTTTCCTGCGCAAGGGATTTGTGAGCACGAGCATGGACGAGGTCGCGGCGATCGCGACGGTGTCCAAGCAGACCGTCTACAAGCAGTTCGCCAGCAAGGAGGTGCTTTTCCTTGGGATCGTCGAGCGCATGACCGGGGCGGGGTCCGACCGCGTCCAGATCGAAATCCCCGATCCAATGGACCAAGCGCAGCTCGCGACGGCGTTGCAGAGTTACGGCGAGCGCCTGATGGCGATCGCGTTTACGCCGGAGTTGATGCAACTGCGGCGCCTCGTGATCGGCGAGGCCGGCCGGTTTCCGGAGCTGGGCAAGGCGCTCTATGAGGGCGGCCCAGGGCGGGCCATTGCGGGCCTGGCCAGCTTGTTGGGCTGTTGGGCGGACCGCGGCCTTCTTACGATCGCCGACCCGCTGGTCGCAGCGACCCAGTTCAACTGGCTGATCATGGGCGAGCCGGTCGCCCGGGCGATGTTCTTTATCGACGAGCCGCCGCTGGCGGCGGACACGCGGGAGGCCCATGTCGTCGCCACGGTGCGTCTATTCCTGGCGGGGTACGCGCCGAGCACCGCCTAGCTTGTGGCTGTCCTTGGCCGCAGGGCTATAGCGCCTCAAGCTCGGAAAGCCAATGTCCTCGAGGTTCGCTCAGTACTGCGCTCGCTCAGCACGCGCGACAGGTGCACCACCTACGATTTCTCAGATAGCAAAAGCAGCCGCAAAGCGATGAATGCGAGGGGCACGGCGTAGCGATCGGCGAGCTAGCGGAACCGGCGATCATCTGAAAAATCCAGCACAGCCCCGCCGAGATCGGTTTCGAGTCAGCAATCGGGCATGAGGAGGAGCAGTGCAAAAATGCTCGCTTCCACGTCCTCGATGCTCTCCAGAGTGCCGACCAACGGCGACTGCACATTGATGTTCAGGCCTTGGTGTCGATTTTCGAAATCGATGCGAGTCGCATCCTGGGCGGTCAGCTTTTTACGAAATCGCTGAGACCGGCCACCTGCTCTGAACAGATGGGCGCCGGCTAGACGTCGCTAGGCCACGCCCTGGGAGCCACCGTCCAGCGGGGAGGGGAGGCACCCTCGGACCGAACCGAGGACGAGGGTTCAAGCCGCCCCACCGTCGCTAGCGTTGCTCGTGAAGCTCGCCGAGCCGCTGAACCGGGAGGCTGCCTAGAACGCTGTTGTCGTGGGCCGCGCGTATTTGCCTGACCGATAGAAGCGCACTGTCCATGAAGCGGCTAAACTCGCCCGCGGTCGCCGCCAGCGCCATGAAGGGCGAGCCGAAGCGGCCGAGGTTTGCGCGATAGGCCAGAAGCACGCCGATGGCGACCGCCTCGAAGGGGGCTTCCTGGATAGCCAGACGGAGCTCTTCGGGCAGGAGATCGTAGGCCAGCAGATCCTCGCGCCAGTGCGCCTCGCCGCGCCGAAGGGCGGCTGGGGCAGCCTGATTGCCGAGAGGCGCTTCAGTCATGGCGAAGGGTAAGCGAATAGGCCGCTATTCGTCGAGAGAGAGACCGCCCTTCGGTACTGGCGCGAGATTTAGAGGCTCGGCAGATGGCCTCCGGGATGACGACTGATGTGACCGACGAGGCGTCCGACAGGCCGCTACCCGAACGAAGCGAAAGCGGCAGCCTTGGATCGCTGTCATCCAATAAGCTGACGCCAGGCTGGACCGTTTAGGGTGGAAGCCGGTCGCAAGCCAACGTAGGTTGCACCTACCGGTTTCCATCTGAGGCGAGCTGTCAGATGCCTAAAAGCACCTACCTGGTAATACTCGCCTCGACTCTGATAATGCTATCCGCCGCACCTTCACGCGCGGAGGGAACTTTCAAAGGATTTATGAATAGTGGCGATAAGTTAAGTTGCACCCGGTGGGTGGCTAAAAGGGCTGAAAGACAGGCAGCAGCTGAGGAGGGATGGGTATTTGGTTTCGCCTCGGGGTTAAATTTCGGCTGGGACCCGAGAGTGGGAGAGGAATACCGCCTTTCCGAGGAGCAGTTACTCGGAGAGGTTGACGCGGAATGCAAGCGCGTAGGTGTCAACGGCTACCTGTCGGATGTCGTTGTCAATATTCTTCACCATCACATCGAGGCCGCTCAACAAGGTGCGAAAGGCGGTCGAGAATAGCGGTACGTCCGGTTTGGGTCGCCAGCACGTATCGGCATGGCTCCCGAAACTCACCATTCGCGCGCCATCGGCCCTCTTGCCGGGAAGCGGACGGTCCATTCGACCGCAGGGGGTGGAAACCGGTCATCAGCGTTGCGCCTGAAGGCCCATCGCTGAGTCTGCAATGACCTCAGCCCACTACCAGCTATTCAAAAGTGCTCAGTAAGGTGTGGTGGTACCCCGCGCCTTTCTAAAATGACCAAAGTTTAAGTGGTGTTGCGCCTGGAAACTCGGTCCACCTTCTCCACAGGTTGCTCGAAGGGAACCTCTTGATGCTCGTGCCAGCCGTTATCCAGGCACCCGCTTTTGCTCAATCGCTGACCATTACGCCGATTAGCAACGCCGAGATTGAGCAGTTGCTCCGCTTGCGGGCCGAAACGCAGCACCGGGCAACTGGAATGGTCATTGGCATCATCCGCCCATCTGGCTCCAGTGTGGTCGCCTACGGACCGCCCGATGGGAAAGCCGTTCGGAAAATGCGCGGCGATACGATTTTCGACATCGCCTCGCTCTCCAAAATATTTACGGACATGCTGCTGGCTGAGGCCGTAGTGCGCGGCGAAGCGGCTCTCGATGATCCTTTAGCCGCTTATTTACCGCCGGGCGTCGCAGCCCCGAAATTCGGGGACCGTTCCATCACCCTGACCGACCTTGCGACCCACACCTCCGGCCTTCCACTTCGGCCTATCAATCTGGATGCGCTGCCCGACGCAACCAACAAATACGCCGGTTACACACTCGACCAGCTCTATGCTGGTTTGCCGCGCTATAAACTTGCTTGGCCACCCGGAACCCAGTTCGGATATTCGAATGTCGGCGTCGCCTTATTGGGTCAAGCGCTGGCGTTGCGCCAAAAAACTACCTACGCGCACCTCCTTCGTGATCGGATCACAGCCCCACTAGGTCTGCGAGATACAAGGCAGGGGGTAGACGCGGCCTCAATGGACCGGCTCGCCCGAGGCCACGATATCGATTTGAAGCCAATCGGGCCCACCGACAATGGCGCACTCAACCCAGCAGGTGGCCTAAAGTCCACGGCGGATGATCTATTGCGATTTCTCGGCATATTCTTGGATAGCAGTCAGGGAGAGTTGCCTAGAGCAGCGCGCCTGATGCTGACGATTGATCGTCCTGGCGACGACAAGGACACCCGGATGGCGCTGGGCTGGAGACGCAGCGTCATCGGGCGTGAGACCTTTTATTGGAGCAATGGCAGCGGAGACGGCTCACGCACCTTCATGGGTTTCAATCCCGCCAGGGGCGTCGCCGTCGTGGCTCTAGCCAATGCCGCGAGCGCCGAGGGATTGGATGATATCGGACGCCATGTTCTCGATCCGGCGCTTCCGGTTAATCGGACGGTACCGCCCATACACCACCAAATCGGATTGCCTGAGATCGCGATGAATCGGCTTCTTGGAACCTATCAATACTCGCCGGACGATAAATTTGTGATCACGCGCGGCCTGACAGGCCTCATCGTCGACACCGGCCAAGGTCAGTTCGTGATCTATCCTGAAAGCTCAACACACTTCTTTTCCAAATTCGGAGACTTGCAGTACGACTTCAGTCGTGCCGTTGAAGGCCCGCCCCCATCAGTCGTGCTTCATCAGGACGGCAAGGACTACACTTACAGGCGCATCCCGTAAGGGCTTACCCTTCCGGTGGGTCATGTAGGCTCCGACTACCGCGAGCACACTGTCAAGTTCGAAATCGATGCGAGTCGCACGGTGGGCGCCCGTCTTTTTCCGAAAAGGCCGCGACTAGCCACCCCGTGCTGGACAGGGCGACTCCGGCAAGACGCCATTTGAACTCGAACGGAGGCTACCGTTAGGCGGGGAGGCGCCATGTCACCGGGCCAGACTGAGGACGACGGTTCAGGGTCGCTAGCACGTATCGGCTCGGCTCCAGAAACTCACCGCCCGCCGTCGGGCCTCATATCCAGAAGCGAACCTGATGATCGACCGCACGGAGTGGAAGTCAGCCGTTGCCCCTGACCCAGCAGCGCAGTAGGTTTAAAGCATGCTCGTCCGCCCATTTCAGCCGCGCGACGCAGCCGATCTCGGGCGAGTGGAATACAGGTCCGTGCACGAGGTCGGGTCTGCCCGCTATTCGCCGTCTCAGGTTGAAGTTTGGGCACCCGCCGTACCATCCGAGGAGTCCTACCTTCAACGAGCCAATGACGGTCGCGTCTTCCTAGTCGCCGTCAATGTGCATGATAGGCCAATAGCTTACGGCGACCTCACACCAGTTGGTCATATCGAATATCTATATTGCGAACCTGAGGCAACAAGAACTGGCATTGTTAAAGCGTTGTATTTGCAGCTTGAGCATGCTGCCATACAACAGAATATCAACCTGCTCTCCACGAACGCCAGCGAGCTTGCGCGTAGTTTCTTCAAAAAGCGAGGCTTCCTTGTCGTCCAACGGCGCGACTTCGTGCTCAAGGGCGTCCTAATCCACAACTACCGCATGGAGAAGCGGCTCGGCTCGTGAGCGCGCCGGGTCTGCCTTGGGTCGAAAGCACGTATCGAGTCGACTCCAGAAACTCACCGTTCCTCAGGTGCGGGTGCCAACCACTAGCTCAACGGCGTCGTCCGAGGAAAGGAAGGCCGTATCGATAACGAGGTGCGGCTTCATCCACGGTTCGTATTTCAGGCGGCTGACCGCCTCCCAGGACGGCACGATATGGCCAGGAATGTCAGCCTGCCGCTCCTCTACGCGTCTTCGATGCTCGGCGTGATCGGAGCAGATTACCTCCACCTCCATGATGCGAACGGACGCCCGTCCAGCGGCGGCCCGCAATGCTGCGCGGCTCTCCTCGACCGGACTTACGCAATCGGCGACCACGCAGCCGCCTAGAGCTAGGTTCGACTCCGCCACCATGTTGGCCACAGCGTAACCTGCGGCACCGACCTCAGCGCCGTCGGGGAGGGCGCGCAGCATTGCTTGCTCGATCACGTCCAGGCGTATGAAGCATGCGCCAAGGCGTACAGCGACAGCGCGCGCCACGGTCGTCTTGCCTGTTCCTGGTAGGCCAGAGAACACGATCAGCATTGCAGGGGCGGTCGCCATCTACGATGACATCCCCCTTTCAGGGATGATCTGCAACGACCAGATTCTGCCGACGTGGCGCCTGAAGCCGGTCAGGGATTTTCGAGGTCGTCACGGCTATAGGGGCTCCAACTGGGCATTGAGATGCGGTGCCGCGAACACACGGCCATCAGACCGCGCCTGGCACCTCCAGATACCCTCGGTGCCGCTTAAGCTCGACCAGGCGCTCGCCGGCGGCTGAGGCTGCGCCTTCATCGGAAACGCCTCGGAGCGCGCCCGGCCGCGGGTCCCAATGCGACCCCAGACCCGCACAAGCAGGATCCCGCCGAACAGCGAAGGTTCAAAGCTGATGGCGTAGAACCGAGCGAGGTTTCTCATCGGATCGCGGCGATGCAAAAGGGTCATTCGGCCTCCGACTCCCGCGAACACCCTAGCCGGTGAGTGCGTCAGATTTGGCCGTACCCAACGGCGGGAGCGGTGGCTGGAGCGCTCCGAAAACACCATTCCATGGCGAGTAGGTGGACCGCTTGAAAGTGGCATCATTCCGCCCACGGAGAATCGCGCATGGTATTTTATCTGAAATTATAGAGTTATTCCAATAGCTTAGTATACTCCGGTGAGAATACAAATCGGGCTTATAGAGCATTGTGAGCCAAGAAAGGTCAACAGGGCACCTCGCGTGAGGAAGAGCCCGCAACGCCAATGCGGAGGTTGCCCGCCTCATTCTCCGCATTTTACGCGGAGAATTATCTTGCGCCTTGCGGAGATTGCAGAGAATTATATCCGCAGGAGGTGCGGAGAATGTCGACCTATATCCATGAACTGGAGGCCTGGCCCAAATTCCGATGGAGCGACGATTTGCTAGCCGCGAAGCTGGCTGCCGTGCGCCATCACCAAGGTCGTCTCATTGGGCGCATGGAGGGGCTCGGCTTCAAGCTGCGCGCCGAAGCCATCCTTCCGTCACTTACCGACGAGGTCATCAAGTCCAGCGAAATCGAAGGCGAAGTGCTCGATCGCGACCAGGTCCGCTCCTCGATCGCTCGCCGCTTCGGCATGGAGGCCGGCGGACTCGCGCCTGTTGATCGCAGCGTTGAGGGCGTCGTCGACATGATGCTCGACGCCACCCAGAAGTTCGATCTGCCCCTCACTGAAGAGCGCCTGTTCGGCTGGCATGCCGCGCTGTTCCCGACAGGGCGTAGCGGGATGAACAAGATCGAGATCGGCCGCTGGCGCAGCGACAAGGACGGCCCGATGCAAGTCACCTCGGGCTATGTCGGCAAAGAGCGCCTCCACTACGAAGCTCCAGCCGCCGAGCGCCTCGACGGCGAGGTGCATTGCTTCCTTGAGTGGTTCAACGGCGAGGACCGGCTCGACCCCGTGATCGATGCCGCCCTCGCTCACCTCTGGTTCGTCACCATCCATCCGTTCGAGGATGGCAACGGCCGTATCGCGCGTGCGATCGCCGATATGGCGCTGGCCCGGTCCGAACAGACGTCTTGGCGTTTCTACAGCATGTCGGCCCAGATCCGCGCCGAGCGGAACGCCTATTACGACATCCTTGAAGCGAGCCAAAAGGGCGACCTCGACATCACCGCTTGGCTAATCTGGTTTCTTGGCTGCCTTGACCGGGCGTTCGACCGCGCTGAAATAACCCTGGGCTCGGTCCTCGCAAAGGCGACGTTCTGGGAAAAGAACGCCGCCGCCAAGCTCAATGATCGGCAACGGGTGATCGTGAACCGGCTGCTCGATGGCTTCGAGGGCAAGCTGACCTCATCGAAATACGCCACTCTCACAAAATGTTCCCAGGACACGGCTTCCCGCGACATCGACGACCTGATCAGCCAAAGCATCCTCGCCAAGGAGCCAGCTGGTGGCCGCAGCACAAGCTATTGCCTGGTTGAGCCGGGCCAGCGACGCTCCCTCAAATTCCCCGACAGGGAACATCGCACTGACAGCGCGCGTGGGGCAATCTTCTGGGGCGAAGACGGAGAGCGGCGCGTCCGTTTGATCATCAGCCGGGAAGCCCTCGACGATCATTTTTCCGACGGGGACAGGCTCCGGCCGGATGAGGCCTTCAAAACCCATCGCGCAGAGATCGAAGAACTCGCTAACCGAAAATATGGGCGTGCCCAGCTCGAGCCGGACGGCGGCATTATCATTCGAACAGCTGACGTTTCACAGAAATAACGGGAGGCAACCGCCTTTCGGAAGAAGCTGAGTGGTAGAAACGGCCTTCTATCAATTGACTCGCGCAGCAGGCCGGTGACTTAATATGTTTTTGATCCTGTAAAAGAAAAGGGAATGACGAAGAAATTTAACCGTCAACTTCCAATCTAAAACGATACCCATTTCGGCACTTACGAAGTGCGATGTTTATTGCCCTTTGCGTCTTATCGAGATCAAATATCTCAGGGTTAAAAGCGCGGCCGGCCCACCTTCGACTACTCCTATGGTCTTCGTGCCTTGGGTCAGACCAAGAGGCAAGGAATTCCTCATACCCGTGCGGGCCGCCTACGTCCTCCGGCGGACCTCGTCGTCCGCCATCGACCAAAAGAGGATAGCTTTCCCCAGGGCTTGGCGGAAGCTGGGACTCAAACTCTATCCAGTTGTCGAGTTTCGAAATCAATGCGAGTCGCATGGTCGGTGCCCATCTTTTCCCGAAATGGCTGCGACTAGCCACTCCGTACTGGACAGGGCAACTCCGGCAAGATGCCGCTTGGCCTCGACCGGAGGCTGCCGTTAGGCGGGGGAGGGCCGCGTCCCCGGGGCGGACTCTGAGGACGACGTTTCAAGGGTGGGGAGGGGCTCTACAGCCTGAACGTCCGGCAGATGATCCAAGCGATGTCGCTCGGCGAAGCGGACGTCGTCTCAATCTCTAAGTCGTAGTTCACACCCACGTGGACCCGGTCGAACTCCCAACGCGCCAGACCCAGAGTGCGATCTTTACGTGATCGCTCTCGCTCCTCAATAACGTCCAACGGCGCGAAGAGGCCAACTACCCGGACTTCGTATGCGGCAAGAAGAGAGTGATATTCAGCAGCTTCTCCGCAGCCAAGCCAAACATCATCGACGATCAGCCGATTTCCCTGCCCAGCCAGCGCAACTATAGCGTGGCGCATACCGGAGAGCGCTCGCTCAACTACGTCCCCGGTACGTATAGATGTCGATGCCGCTCCCTGAGTGAAGCTGGTCTCGAAGGTTATCCCGTCCAGGTGACCGATCAGCTTCGCTGGGACCATATCCATAAAAGCGTCCATAGAGACGTGCAGCAGCGGGGTAGCAGCGATTTCCTGAACCGCCCGAGCCACGGACGTTTTACCGACACTTCCCACGCCGTTCAGAAGGATGATCTGGGGTTTGTCCATGGCCGACGTGAATAGCGCGCTCCTTTAGGAGGGTCCATCCGGCGTCCGCCTTGGGTCGCCAGCACGTATCGGCTCGGCTCCAGAAACCCACCGTTCCTCAGGCGCGGACGCCAACCACTAGCTCGACGGCGTCGTCCGGGGAAAGGAAGGCCGTATCGATAACGAGGTGCGGCTTCTTCCACGGTTCGTATTTCAGGCGGCTGATCGCCTCCCAGGACGGCACGGTATGGCCAGGAATGTCAGCCTGCCGCTCCTCTACGCGTCGTCGATGCTCGGCATGATCGGAACAGATCACCTCCACCTCCAAGATGCGAACGGACGCTCGTCCAGCGGCGGCCCGCCATGCTGCGCGGCTCTCCTCGACCGGATTTACGCAATCAGCGACCACGCAGCCGCCGAGAGCTAGGTTCGACTCCGCCACCATGTTGGCCACAGCGTAACCCGCGGCACCAACCTCAACGCCGTCGGGGAGGGCGCGCAGCATCGCTTGCTCGATCACGTCCAAGCGTATGAAGCTTGCGCCAAGGCGTACAGCGACAGCGCGCGCCACGGTCGTCTTGCCTGTTCCTGGTAGGCCAGAGAAAACGATCAGCATTGCTGGAGCGGTCGCCATCTACGATGACATCCCCCTTTCAGGGATGATCTGCAACGACCAGATTTCGCCGACGTGGCGCCTGAAGCCGGTCAGGGATCTAGCGAGGTCGTCACGGCTATAGGGGCTCAAACTGGGCATTGAGATGCGGTGTCGCGAACACACGGTCATCAGACCGCGCTTGGCACCTCCAGATACCCTCGATGCCGCTTAAGCTCGACCAGGCGCTCACCGGCGGCTGAGGCTGCGCTTTCATCGGAAAACGCCTCAGTACGCGCCCGACCGCGGGTCCCAATGCGACCCCAGACCCGGACAAGCAGAATCCCACCGAACAGCGAGGGTTCAAGGCTGATGGCGTAGAAGCGAGCGAGGTTTTTCATCGGATCGCGACGGTGCAAAAGGGTCATGTGGCCTCCGACTACCGCGAGCAAGCTAGCTGGCGATTGCGTCAGATTTGGCCGTACCCAACGGCGGGAGCGGTGGCTTGGAGCGCTCCGAAAACACCATTCCATGGCGAGTAGGTGGACCACTTGAAAGTGGCATCATTCCGCCTACGGAAATGTCTACGCCGGTTAGAGAAGACACTTTCTGTCACCGTTAGAGATGACACTGACCTGCAGGTAGGGGGCGGGCGGGCGCGAAGCTATCACACCGCGCAGACGCCCGACCGACCCCGCCTGGCGCTGCCACGTCAGCTTCGAATCCGATCCTTGAACCGGGCGAGCCGCCAGGCTCGCCCGGCTCGTAGAACAGCCTGAAGCGCACGCTGGCTATGACAGGGAAGCGTCGCTTTCTGCCGGCAAGCCTCGTCTAGAAACTTCCCCCTCGCCTGCGACCAGGCTGATGGCCGAGGAGCGGACGTTCGAATGCGTGCGAAGGGTGGAAGCAGACTAGCCCTTCGGATCGCTCAAGCGATCAGCTATGATTGCCCGCGAACAAGAGAGGGCTTTCGGCTGGACTATCAATACTCGATCAGTTTGCGCATCCGGCACCCGCACCTCGATCTGAGCAGGGCGGCAGAAGTGTTCGGACTTGGTGCATCGAGCGCATGGCGGTTGGGGGAGCGTCGGAAGACGCCGAAAGGCGCCTTGCTTGAGGGGATCAGGTCAGACAGCTTCTGGACGGCGCGGTTAGAGGACGGAAGCTCCGCAACACGCTCGCTCCCGGTGGCGCTGTCGGACGCGGTCGAACGGCTCAAGGTCGGGGCGGTGTTCCTGCGCGAGTTGGCTGAAGAAGGTGGGCGATCTGAACTCTTCATCGGGTGGTTTTTCGATGACGGTAACAGCGGCGACGTCCTGAGCTTCGAACTGCTTCAGCGCCTTGCCGAACTGAAGCTGGACCTATCGTTCGATGTCTATGGTGGACCAGGCTGACCAACGTCCGCCTCGGGTGTTCTTTCGCGCTGGCTCTCCGCCCGAAAGCGGACGGCGCGCGCAGCCGGCCAGGATCGTGAAGTAGACGGGCCGTACAACTCTCTACGTGGAATAGACAGCGTCGGTCGAGCGCCTGCGCTGCTTCGGGACCCCGCGGCCGGCGCCTCTAGGCGGCAGCTCGGCAGCGATCGAACGGCATAGTTCCAGGGCCGAGGCGATGCGGTCGTTCTCTGCGTGACTGGGCGCGTGCACCCCAGCCTCTCCAGTGGTCGGAGGCGCCGAGGAGATCTCGGCCGGGGGAAACATATGGCCTCGCTGCCCAGTGCGTGCGGGGGCGTTGCCACTGCGCGTCTTGACCGGGAGTTGAGCCTGGATGGTGCGGCACATCTCCAGCGCCTCGCTCAGCCGCTTGTTCTCCACGACCGCGCCCTGGCTGACCCGGGCAACCCGGTCGAAGGTGCGATAGGGGAGGGACAGCCCCCCGTGGCGGACCTCGATCCGACCATCGGGGAAATCGAAGATCGTCACCTTTTTGCGGACCAGGGCCCGGGTGACGTCGCTGGGCTCGAGGATGAACATGACCCGGTCGTACTGAACCGTGAGCGTATGGGTGACGGTGCGCTCGACCCGCCAGGCGAACGAGCCGTCCAGGTCGTCATGTGGGGCGAGGGGCCGGTGAAGATCCTTGTCGTTCCGCGCTGGCTTGCCAAAGCGGGCGTTGTAAGCGGCCGTGAACGCTGGGAGCATTGCGTTGCCCGCCTCGGCGTCGTTGATCCCGGCAAGACGCAACTCCTTAACGAGCCGGTCCTGTAGGGTCTTGTGAGCGCGCTCGACGCGGCCCTTTGCCTGGGGCGCGTTCGCGCAAAGGATATCGATGTTGAGCTCGTGCAGGGCGCGGCCGAACTGGGTCATGCCGCCTTCAGCCGCCTCAGGCTTGTTGGTCCTAAACACTGAGTGCTTATCGCTGTAAAAGGCGATCGGCTTGCCGTGCAGACCCATGTAGGCTTTAGCCGCCTGGAAGTAAGCGAAAGCACTCTCGCTCGGAACGAACTGCAGCAGCATCAACCGGCTGGTCGCATCGTCCACGAACACCAGCAAAGTGCACTGGGGTCCGCGCTCCTCGAACCACCAGTGCTCGCAGCCGTCGATCTGGATCAACTCGCCTAGGCAGTCCCGCCGGTGGCGCGGCTGGTGGATCCGCTTGATCCGGTCGCGCCGGCGCACCCAGATTCCATCATCCAGCATCCACTGCCGAAGCGTCTCCACGCCCACAGGCAGGCCGTAGAGCTCCTGGAGCTTCTCCGCCGCCAGGGTCGGCCCAAAATCGGTGTAGCGGTCCCGCACGATCGAAAGGACGGTCTTGCGGAAAACCTCGCCGTGAGCCCGGTTGCTCGGCCGGCCGCGGCGCTTCGAGACGAGGGCGTCGGCGCCGTCGGCGCGGAACGCGCCACGAAGCCTGTAGAGCTGGCGGCGCCCAAGGCTCAGGGCCGCCATGGCGTCATCGAACCCGAGCTTGCCGTCCTCCAGCTCGATCAGCGTCTGTAGCCGGTTGAGCTCCTTGCGGCTCATCGTAATCACCGTCATCCGCCGTCACCCTCAACGCCGAAGCCAAAAGGGACGGTTGTGCCATCTCAATCGGTGAGGCCGGTGACATCTCTATCGGTGATCTACACGGAAAATCGCGCATAAGGTATCTTATCAGAAATTAGAGCCCGGCTTTCCTTATGACATAAGGAGTTTTAGAGGTTTTCCGTCTTTGGTATTATGCGAAATGATGCCTTGAGATGCTCAGTATGGCGGGCACGTGCTGTAGACGCAATTGTCTTCACACTGGTTCGCAGCGCTGCAGAAGCAGACCCCTCGCACCCCATTAGAGTAACAGAAATCCCTACATGGCGTCTTAGGATCATGACCTGGCCCGCACGGCGAAACCTGCGCGGCAAATTCATGGCGTTTTGCCGCCTTCGCCGCCTCGACCCTGGCCTGAAACTCTGGCGTGAGGTCGCTGATCGGCTTGAAGCCGCGTTCCAAGGCCTCTTTTAGGCTCCTGATGGGACCCTGTTGATCGGCCATCGGGCCCTCCTATTGCTGCGGCCGGCCCTGTAGAGCGTTCGCCACGGACTGGCCAATGAGATTGGCGAGATGTTGTTGATCGAGCGCTGACGACGGGGTCGTCGCGGAGGTGACCGGACCCTTATCGACCTTGCCCATTGTGATTGTCAGATCGTCAGTTCGCATCTTCTGGCCGGCGAACAGGGTGCCGGATTGGTCGGCGGACACCCGCAACAGTTTCCAGGCCGGAGTGATGCTCGCACCTTGGATCACGATGAACTTCACCTCATAGGTGAAGGTCTGATACGGCGACTCTCCAGGTTTGCGGTAGAGGACGCCGGACGTGTTGGCGACGCTCATGCCCTTGCCGACAAAGTCGTCGATCTTCAGGTCGCTCGACAGGAAATGGCCCTGCGACTTTGAACAGGCCTCGTAGTCGATCACCTTGTCGTCGATCATGTCGGCGAAGGGGTAGAAGAAGCCGATGGTCTCGGTCCGCGTCGCTTCGGAAGACAGCGTTGCGCCGAACCCAAGGCTCCGGCTTTGCCCTGTTGTGACGTTGCCGTTCTTGGCGAAGACCGACACAGCATTTTCCAGGGGATCGTTCAACGTGACCCCGGGCGTGAACCCGGCCTTGTCGTCGACAGCTATCGCCAGGCTGACCTTCGCGCCCCAGCCCCTTAGCCAGGTTGCCCTATACTTTGGGTCGGTCGTTGAGAGATTGTGCTCGTCTTCCTTGGCCGCAGTTCGAATAGCCTGGCCCAGCTGGCACTGGACGTGGTCGATCAGCTGGCGCTCGCTCAGCCACCGCTGCGGCGCCTTTAGGCTAGTGCGCCGATGTCGGGCGTGATCGTCGAACATCCAGCCAGCATCACGCCGGCGCAAAGCAGTAGTAATGTCGCAGATCGCATGGCCCTGTCCCCATGACGACCCTACGCCTCTGACGTGTGCAGTCTAGGGGTGGGCGGTTGAGTTTTCGTGTTTGGCCCGCAAGCGTAGCGGTATGGTAGGTTCCGAATTCGTTTCGAATCGACCTCAATGCCTACTGCGCTTGGATACGTCGACCATCGCCCCTTCGCGGGTCTCGGTGCCCGGCTGATCTTCGGCCGCAGGCCGGACGGCTCCATGGTTCGCATCGAGGACGTTCCGAGCGGGCTGGCCTGCGACTGTGTCTGTCCGGCCATCGACTGCGCCCAACCGCTGATCGCCAGCAAGGGCGAGAAGGTCGCCCACCATTTCCGCCACGCCAGCGGCGCCGTCGGTTGTTCAGGCGCGGAGACGAGTGCGCACATCTGGGCCAAGCAGGTGCTTGAGCAGGAAAAGGCGATCTGGCTTCCCGCGATCCAGGCGACGGTCAAGGGCGTCACAGTCACCCTCTTTCCCAAGCAGCGGTTCAAGTTCGACGCCGTCCGGCTGGAGGCCCGAATGGGCGAGGTGGTCCCCGACGTGGTGTTGTCGAAGGCCGGCCACGACCTAGTAGTCGAGGTGAAGGTGACCCACGCCTGCGGCCCGGAAAAGATCGCCAAGCTGGAGGCGGCCGGCGCATCCACGCTGGAAGTCGACCTCAGCGCCTACCGCACCTGTGAA
The DNA here is from genome assembly GCA_049791955.1 of Caulobacteraceae bacterium. Classification (GTDB taxonomy): domain Bacteria; phylum Pseudomonadota; class Alphaproteobacteria; order Caulobacterales; family Caulobacteraceae; genus CAHJWH01. Next base: position 42,614 of record JBARAK010000097.1, on the reverse strand, counting down.
GACGAGGCGAAAGTCCGCAAGGCGATCCTTACGACGGCCCCTCGGTCCTGGCTGGTGAACCCCAAGCTCGCGGCAGCGAAGGAGGCGGCTCGCCAAAAGGCGGCCGAGCTCGATGCTGAAAAGCGTCGCGCGGCTGAGGCGGAGGCTACCGACCTGCGGCGCCGGCTGACCGACGCGCCCAAGATGTCGGAAACGCCGTATCAGTCGATGGTCAAGGCGGTGGAGGATCTCGGGCTAGGCCACCTCCTGGATGGACCTGAGCCGACCCCGTCCGGTTTCGCCGTCTCGACACGAACCTGGCGCGCAGCGGTGATCCTTCGCGTGATCTACCCCGCTACAGCGCCCGGCGACACATGGTGGCAGCCCAAGGTGGATCTCGACGAGGCCGCGGAAAAGGTCCGCGACCTTTGGGCCCTCCCCTTCCGGCCCAAAATCGAGCCCAGTGTCCTGCGCGCACTGTCGCGCCAGGCCCCCTCGATCGTCCACCCGGTCGATGCGGTCAGGGCCTTCATGGAGGTGCTACTGCAGGACGGCCTGCTGGCCTACGCCAAGGGCGACTATTCCGTGCCGAAACACCATCGCGAAGCTTTGCGCGCAGGCGCCGAGGCGATCACGGCCCGAGCTCAGCGGTCCAAGGAGATCGGGGAGAAAGTCGACGCCATCCTCAAGCTGGCCGACGAGGACGAGCTGGCTCGTTTTCGTCGCGATAATTGGATGCAGACGGCTCAGCCAGGCTTTTCAAGGGCGCCAGCCGAGCTGATCGAGGCGGGCGGCGAGGAGTTCGACCGGCTGAACTCGGCCCTCTACTGTCTGCAGCCGCTGCCTTGGAGCAGGTCGATTCCGACGGACACCGTGGGTCTGCCTGTCGACCGTCACCTTGAGCGCGAGGCCGAAATGGCTCGGCTCGCCGAAGAAGCGGCCGAGACCGCCCGGCAGGCTCTGGCCGAGAGGGTTCGTCTTACCCGCATCGACCGGATCACAGCTTACGCGCTGGCGGCGCTGGGCTGGACGGGCCAGGAGTGGCTTGATCAAACGCCAGGCGCTGCGGCCGTCACCCGCCTCGCCATCGCTGGCGCCAGCGATGAGGGCTACGAGCGTGTCAGGCGCGGGGTCGACAAGGTCGCCGATGACCGACGCATCGTCGAGGAGGAAGCGGAGGCGAAGGCGCGACGCCAGGGCGTTTTACGGCGGAAGGCGCACGCGGTGCTGCCGGAGGCCCAGGCCGCGTTCTTCCTTGAAAATGTTAGATCCGAGCTTGGCCGGCGGAGCCCTCTTGAAGCCTGCGGTAGCGACCGTGGCCTTGATGACGCGGTTGCGCTCTTGCCAAAGAGCCGGCGGCATTAGTCACGCTGCATAAGTCGCTGCACGGAGTCCGCTTACTCGCGCGCTATCCTGGCCCTTCAGCCGATTCGGTCTAGCCCAATGCACCTCGCCCTCAAGCGCCTCATCGAGGCCAACGCTGCTCATGAAGAAGCCAAACGCGCGCTTGCCGACGCCCATTCGGCCCGTCTGCAGGCGGCGCTAGGGCTCGCTGAAATTGTAGATGAGGACGAACGCTGGCAGGCCGCCCTCATCGCTTACCGCGAGTTCGGAGAGGGCTTGAGCCTGCAACTCGCCGAAGCGGCGACAGGCCGACCGGGCAAGAATGCTGTGTCAGGTTTCCTGGTTCGCGCTGGCAGGATGACTTACCAGCCGAAGGGTTCGTGGCCAGCCGGGACGGTCGTAGAATCGTCGGAAATGACGGAGTGGCCCGCTCCTGACGCCTTGGAGCGCGAGATCATCACCTCGCATATCGCCCATGGGGAGCCCTATGTGGTCGACGCCGCGCTTGGGTGGGGAAACCTGCGGGTCGATCTAAGGCCGGACCAGGCGAAGGCCTATCTGGCCGATCCTACGGGCGCCTTGGCCGCGCGGGTCAACCTCACTCGCGAACAGTTTGTGGAATGGCTCTCGAGCGCGGGGTCTGTGGGCTGCGAAGCCAGGACCAAAAAGGGAGAGCCCTGTAAGCTGGGCGTAAAGGGCTCCCGGAGTCAGATGGGCATCAGGAGCTGGAAAGCCGCCAAGGAGCGCGGCGGCTATTGCAGCTACCATGGCGGCTAGCCCTGCCAACGGCAGGTCTGGCCTACCACCTTCGTATCTGGGCGCCAGCGGCGGAGCATAGGAGGCTGCCATCGATACCTTGCTGACCAACGCCGTCCATTCGATCGAGATGGGCGTCGAAGACTTTCGGTCGACCGATCCTCGACGGCTAGTCTCGGCGGTTCGCAACGTGCAGGCCGGCATCTTGCTTCTCTGCAAGGAGAAGCTCAGGCAAATATCGCCGCCTGACAGCGACGAGGTGCTGATCAAACAGCGGATCGTCCCCGAACTCGACGCAGCGGGTCAGCTCATCTTCAAGGGCCAGGGCGACAAAACGGTCGACGAAAACCAGGTCATCGAGCGGTTCACGCAGCTGGGCCTCCACCTAGACTGGACCCCGCTTCGTAAGCTCACCCGCCACAGGAATGTGCTCGAGCACTACAGGTTTGCTGGGAGCCGGGAGGAACTGCGCGAGGTCGTGGCCCAATCCGCTATCATGATCCGGCAGCTCTTCGATGTTCTCGGGATGGATCCGGTCGAGCAGCTCGAGCTCGATTGCTGGGAGTTCCTGCTGGAGAACGAGGCCGTATTCGGGGGGGAATTCGCGGCCTGCAAGGCATCTAGCAAAACCATACAATGGTGGTCGCCGACCATGACGCTCGCGGCGTCAGAAGAACTAGCGTGCGAGTCCTGCCATTCTGAACTCCTAACGCTTGAAGATCCGGCGGAGGCCGAACAGGAAGGCGCCTGGCTGACCTGCCGCGCCTGCACCGCAAGAAGGCCTGCAAAGGCCTTCATCTGGAACACGCTGCGCCGCCATTTCGGCCAAGATCTCTACGAGGCGGCGACGCAGGGCGGCGTGCCTCCCCTCTTCAAGTGCAGCGACTGCGGGGAGCTGGCCGTCGTGGTCGATGAAGGCACCTGTGCAGCCTGCGGTCGCGGCGGTTACGAACTCCGGTGTGAAGTCTGTAACGAAGCCCTCACTGAGGAAGACCTTGGCCAGAGCGACACCCGGTGCCAGCTCCATCTCGATACAGAGATCGCGCTATTCGCTGTCGATCGGCGCCGGGGCTGGGATCCGCAGTAGCGTCCGTCCCGCATCCACGAAGGCGCCAGCTTGTGATAACGCTTCTTGGCGGCCAAGCCGTCTCGCTGCCCGCCAATCACCACACATAACGTCCATTATGTAACTGGCGACAGGGTGGGGGACGCTAAGTCGGCTAGCGGCCGCCATGCGCCAAATCGCCCCCCATGCCCCCTGAGCGGGCTCGGAACGAATGAGCGCAGTGGACGGTAAAGTCGGCAGCCTCTATATTCGGCTGGCCTAATCGGGCGTGGGAGTTGACGATGGCTACAGCGCAACGACAGGAGCTTCGCCGAAGCGGTCGGCGCGTGCTCGTCAGCAACACTGCGGCGAATATGATCTCGTCTTTGTACCCGTTCAACAAAACCAAGGCCAACGTCGCGCTAGCGAATATCAAGTCGAGCGTGCTCGACCAGACGAAGGTCAAGAAGATTGTTGGCGTCGACAATGCCTTCGTCGCACGTGCTGGCGATCTGCGGGTGGTCTTTAAGAATGAAGGCGATTCGGTCATCATTACCTCGGTGATTACGCAGGCTTAATGGCGAAGCGCTATTTCGACGACCACGTCTTCGACCTGACAGATGCGGACGCCGAACTCGCCGAATTCAAGACCCTCCTGAGCACCAACACCGATCTGGCCGAGCGCGATCAGGTGCTCGCAAATTTCAAGAAGTGGCCCAATCTTTGCGCCATGATGGGGCAGTACAATATCCGCCTTGGCATTGGTGATCTGATCAGGCGTGAGTTTCGGATCCTACCCCACTTCAGGACCGATCTCACCGTCCGCCGCGCCGGTACTGACAATATCTGCTTGATCGAGTTTGAGGGCGCGTCCGATCGGCATATTTTCGAAGATAGCGAGCGCGGCATCGACACGTGGGCGCGCGCGTTCGAGAAAGGGTTCAGCCAGGTGGTCGACTGGACTTGGGCGTTGGATCATTACCGCAAGACTGGCGACTATGTGGACGCCTTCGGCGGCGAGCGACCCAATATCGTGGGCGTGCTCGTCATTGGACGCTCCACCTCGCTATCGACAGCGGTTCGCAGAGATCGGTGGGAGTGGAGGCGGAATAAGGTCAAGGCGGACAGCTTCACGCTCACGCTTGTGACATTCGACGAGCTTTATGGCGACTTTGAGATGTGGCTCGGCCTGAGAAGGATGGATCGCGCGGCCTCCTGATGGGCAACGGAAGTGCGAAGAACCGCTCCTGCGAAGCCCGGCAGTCATCAACCGGCTTCTTGTGGTCGCGACAAGGCCGAAATGCTCGCGCGCATTCCGATTCTGCCAGCACCAGGATTAACCTGAAAATAACACGCGAGAAGGCTTCTTATCGCGTGTTATTTGCCGGTTACAGCCCGCTGAGGGCGGTGGATATCAATCATCCTCGTCGTACTCGATCTCGTCAAGGCCTTGCCAAAAGCGACCGCCCGACGGTGTGATCAAGACGGCGCCCTTCTTCTTTATCGCTCGAATAGCCGCGACCGCTTCAGCCCGAACTTCCGGACCGGTCCGAGTGCTGATCTCGTTATATTCGCCCGGCGGGAGGTGGTAGACGGATCCCGTGTTTGACTCAATCGTGCGCGTGAACCCTCGATTCGCCATCTCCTTATGCAAGGGCTCGTAATCGTCGGTTTTGTGCAGCTCGATGCGAACAGTGAATTTGGTCATGTTGGGGCCCATCCGGAGGCTCGACTATAGGTGGTCACCCATCGTGATCACAGACCCCAATTTACCCAACATAGCCGCAGCCGATACCTAACCAGGACGCTAGCCGAACGCTAAGGCGCAACAGCGGGGTTCCATAATGGACGTTATGAGTGGCTAATCACTTCTAGTCGGAAGCGGCCGCCGGCTCCCCACCGGGGATTGCGCCGACGTCTGGCAGGAGGCCGGCCTCCACGGCCCACTCGGTGGCCGAACGGCGACGCCAGCGATCCGCTTGACTATCGAGCGACCAGCAGTCTAACGCGGCCGGATGGCCGTAGTAGCGGTATTGGCTCTCCCCATTGGGGCCGCGGGCGGCCCTCGCCTCGTCGAACTCAACCTCCGAGGCGCGCGATGACACCTCAATGAATGTCGGGCTGAGGAGCGCGTCCAACTGCTGCAGCCGCAGCCTCAGCCAGATGATCATGGCGCGGAGCGCCGGAGCGTCCTTTTCGCCGGCGCTTTCCAGATGAGCCACCACGCGGGCTACTTTAGCGCGTTCCGTTATCACTCCATCAATGGCGTCAACGAACTCCATCCGGCGCTTCTGGCGCACCTCGTAGGCCGCCTCGCGCCGGCGACGCGCCTCTTCCATCTCGGCCTGCCGGCGCGATTCTTCGGCCTTTCGGCGGTTCGCTTTGTTCATAGCGGCGTGACCGGCGCAGGCGGTCAGAATCTCCGCGGCGCAGCCCTCCAGGCGCTTGTGCTTGCGATCCGACCAGGAGCGAGGAAGCCCTGGGTAGGCGATCATGTTGAGGAGGAGCGCAAGGCGGCCGGACGGGACGTGGTCGTACTTGGGCCAGGGCGTAGTCGACCCATAGCCCCAGCGCTCATTCTCTGCCTTGCGCTTCAGTTCCTCCTCGGTCGGTATGTGCGGAGGCTGGTCGGAACGCTCCTCCAGCGAAAAGGCGACCTTCTCTTCGTCGACCACGAGGGCGAGCCCAGTTTCGCTGATCTCTCGGGCGAACCCCTGCGCCTCGGCCAGGCGCAGCAGTTGGCCCGCCAACGCGATGGCGCGGTCGGCCGAGGCCGGCGCGATCTTCATCGCGATCAGCCCACGGCCCTGGATCGACGCGAAGCCCTGATCGTCTAGTTTCGCCCGCGTCAGGGCCTTGCGAGTGGCAGTCAAGGCGGGATGGTCGCCAACGTCAAGGCTCGGAGGGGGCGTGGTCTCGGTTGGCGACGCGCTCAACTTCTCGCGGACCGCAGCGCCTGCATCGACGACCGAGTCTGGCAGGAATCGGGGCTGTGGCACAGAGATCCGCACCGTCGCCAAGTCTGCCTGTTTTAACTTGGGCAGGGTTACCTCTGCGACGCGTTTGCCGTGCTGGAGCTTGGCCCAGTAGCCCCGTTCGGGCGTCGGAATCTGGTGGCGGTCGCAGGTCTTCTTCAGCGCCGTGCCGGTGACGCCATAGTCGACGGCCACCTTCATCATCGGACGGGACCAGACCTGCTTGTAGAGCGTCTCGCGAGAAACGACTTGCACGGAGAGTTCCTCTGTTTCGGGAGAAGCGGTTGTAGCGTCGCAAACGCGCCCGTGCGCCAGCGCGGCCTTCACTTCCTGGGGGCGAGCTGAATTTTAGTAGTGCCTCACGTCGAGGGTTGCCTGCGCCGTCTACGGCGTTGTGAATGGTCGGGCATCCGCTCACCCATGGTGAGTGAATAGGGCTGAATTCAAACGCTTTCCTTGCTTATCGCCCTTTCAGCCTGAAGCTGGCGTCGGGCTCGTCCAATGCGGCTGCGCGACCCTTGTCAGGCCATGCCGGTCCGAGCGCCGCATGAACAGCCAGGCCTCAACCAGCTTGCCGTCGACGATGCGATACGACTGGAAGGCCGCCTAGCTCTGGAGAGCGCCCGACGCGGCGTCCCAATAACTGCGGACCAGCCCGTCGCAACCGACCCGAAACCCACAGTTATCAACACTCAAAAATCCCAAAGGCGCATTCTTGGCCTAGCTGCGGAATCATCCCCATGCTAGGGTCCAGCCCTAGTGGCTGACAGTGTCAGCACCCCAACATGTGGGGCTCGCCGAAGCACTGCCGAGCAGGCATATGACATTTTGGGGCGCAGTTATTGTCGAGACAGACCACATTTATGGGGACAGTTCAGAATCGGGCGACGGCTCCGGTGGACGCCCTGGTCACCATTTGCGCTCAGCAGAAGCGTTATAAACCGAGCCCCGATGCGACGCCCATCGCTTTGAAGACGGCGCCATTATCTGCCGTCGCCCGGCAATGGCGGGGGATTATTAGGTCTCGCCAGACGGTGGCACCCGCGGCGGACCTCTACGCGGGACGGGCGTTCGGACTGGCGCGCGATACGGCGCAGCGCCTCGGCTATCGCCTTTACGTTATCTCAGCCGGGCTCGGGCTGGTCGCCGGGAGCACCCAGTCCCCGGCGTACGGACTCACCGTTACGCCGAACGCCCCCGAGTCGATTCAGGCCAAAGTCCAGGGCGCGTTCACGTCGGATCGCTGGTTCGGGGAAATGTTGGCTGGGCCCCGCTCCGCTGGATGGTCCGAAGTTCTCAGCGAAGGTCATGGTCTGGTGCTGATCGCGCTCACCAGACCCTACGCGGAAATGGTTGGTCCAAGTCTCGCTAACCTACCCAAGCACCATTTGGGCCGAGTGAAGTTGTTCGGCGCAGGCCTTGATGCAGTGTTGCCGAAGGCGCTCCACGCTTCCATCGCTCCCTATGACGACCGGCTCGATACCATTTTCCCGGGCACACGATCCGACTTCGCACAACGGGCGATGGTCCACTACGCTGAGCACATTGCTCAAGGCGCCGCTGGCAGTGAAGCTGACGACCTGCTCAATGGGATCCTCGCACAGGTCGACCGCCCGATTAGGACTGTTCGCCAAAGTGCGACGGACAGTGACCTGCTCGCGCTGATCAAGACACGGCTTACGCCAAAGGCGAGCGCGTCGCGTCTTTTGCGACAACTTCGCGATTACGACGCCATCGCCTGTGAGCAGGGGCGTTTTGCACGTCTGTTTCGCGTGGCGAAAGCTGAAGCGGACGCGCTATGACGCGTCCCAGGAAGACGACCGAACCGATGCTGGCCGTGCGGGCGGTGCGGACGACCCAGGCGGGCAAAGCCATCTACGCCTTCTTCATTGCCGGGGCGGACCTGCTCAAGATCGCGGAGATCTCGAGGGTGCATCGCGATGCAGAAGGATCGCTCCAAGGCTTCCAGCGCAAGGGTATCAAGAGCCACGTCCAGTCGATCACCGACTTCCTTGATCAGGGGCCGGTTCTGTTTCCCAACTCCATCATCCTGGCGATCTCACCCCGGGCACGTTTCACCGCCGCTCGCGGCGAGCGTCCCGACGGTGATCTGCGCGTGTCTGAAGCAGGGACTCTCCGCATACCGTTGCCGCTAGACGGCTCGCGGGCGGCCTGGATCGTCGACGGCCAACAGCGGTCGATCGCGCTGTCGCAAGCCAAGGACAAGACGTTTCCGGTCCCGGTTGTGGCCTTCGTGTCTGAGGAACTCGCGGTCCACCGGGAGCAGTTCATCCTCGTCAACAAAGCCAAGCCGCTCGACCCAAGACTCATCAATGAACTCCTGCCTGAGGTCGATGCGCTCTTCCCGCGCGACCTGACCGCAAGGAAAATCCCTAGCCTTCTGGCTAACCGGCTTCAGTCGTCGTCGGACTCGCCCTTCCGAGGACTGATCCGTCGGCTATCGGAGGACGAGACGCGCGCCGTTGTGATCGATTCCGCGCTCATCAAATCGATCCGTATCAGCATTGGTGGGCCCCTCGGGTGCCTCGCCCCTCTGAAGGCACATGGGGATGCCCCAGCTGATGTGGACGGAATGTACCGCATCCTGATCGCCTTCTGGAACGCAGCGAGGGCAGCCTTCCCGGAGGCCTGGGGTCTACCCGCCACCGAGAGCCGCCTCATGCACTCTGCGGGCATCGAAGCCATGAGCCTCTTGATGGACCGAATCATGTCGCGCGTCGCGCCGGGCGCCGACCTGCAAGGCCATGCCTACGATGCGCTCAGCCGCATCGCGCCGCACTGCCGCTGGACGTCAGGCCGTTGGGCCGAACTTCGACGGGACTGGAACGAGATCCAGAATCTGCCACGCGACATCAAGCTGCTCTCCAACCACCTCGCACGCCTCGATCGTCAGTACGCCTTCGCGAAGGTGGCCTGATGCGGTTTATTTTCGCCGACAGCCTCGACACGATCGACCCGGCTTATGACTTCCTGGCCGACCGAAATGGCGCCGGCCGAACGATCCATCGTGACGACCAATATCCCCACGAGTTTCTGGACGACGCGCCCTACGACGGCATCCTCGTCTCTCGCGGGATCGTCGGCGACGCGCGGCACCCTGGGAAATATTCGGAAGCCCAACTGATGCGCTTTCGCCGGGAGGGCGCCCGCCGCTTCCTGCGCTACCCGGAGACCCGCTTCCCCGGCAGTATGATGATGGGCGACTGCGGCGCCTTCACCTACCGCAATCTGCCGACGCCGCCCTACAGCGCCGAGGACACCGCGGAATTCTACGCCGATGGCGGCTTCACCCATGGCTGCTCGCCGGACCACCTGATCTTCGACTTCGATGTGCCTGGCGCTGATCGGGCCATCACCGACGTGCCCGAGGACGTGCGGAACCGCTACGAAATCACCCTCCAATACGCTGCCGAGTTCTATCACGCCGGCGGTCGCCTCGGCGGCGGCTTCACGCCGATGGGGGTGATCCAAGGCTGGTCCACCAGCAGCATGGCGGACGCGGCGCGCAGCCTCGCCGACATGGGCTACGACTACCTGGCCATCGGCGGCACCGTGCCGCTGAAGATCGACCAAATCCGCCGGGTGCTGGCCGCGATGCGGGACGCCCTACCCTCGCGCGTGCGCCTGCACCTCCTCGGCTTCGGCAAGATCGAAGAGCTGAGCGCCTTAGAAGAGTTTGGCGTCACCAGCTTCGACACCACCTCACCGCTCCTTCGCGCCTTCAAAGACGCGAAGAAGAACTACTGGATGCGCACGCCCACCGGCGATCTCTCCTACTACACCGCCATCCGCATTCCTCAGGCGACCGAGAACAACAAGCTCAAGCAGAAGGCGCTCGAGGGCAGCCTCAATCAGGAAGACGCCCGTGTCCTTGAGGACGCCGCGCTGAATGGCGTGCGCGGCTATGCAGCCGGGAACGTCTCCCTCGATCAGGGGCTCGACGCGGTCATGGACTATTGGGCGGCGCTCAACTGGAACGAGGAGGCCTCTCCCAGCCGCCGGGCCGACGCCGCGGCCAAGCAGCGGAAGGTTTATGCAGACACCCTGACCGATCGGCCTTGGGAGCATTGCACATGCCGCGTCTGCCGCGAGGCGGGCGTCGAGGCGCTGATCTTCCGCACCTCAAACCGCAACAAGCGTCGCGGCATCCACAATCTCCACGTCTTCCATACCCACCTCAGTGAATTCCGGCAGCCATGAGCAAAACCCTTCTCTACTTCAACGCCTTAACGCCGGCCCAAAACCCCGACATGACGGTGTTCACGTTCGTCGCGAAGGCCGCGGACATTTCGCGTGTCGCGCGCATCGAGCGCGCCGGCCGCGACGGCGGCGGTATGCTGACCGGTTTTCAACGGCCTCAGATCGCCGCGCATATCCGCGAGATCCGCGACTATCTGGAGAAGCCGAGCGCCATTCTGCCGAACCCGATCGTGGTCGCCTTTCTCGGTAAGGCGCATCTTGAACCCCCGGCTAAGCCCGGGGCGACGTCGCGCAGACTGGTCATTGACGTGACCGATGGGCCGCCGGGCTGGATCGTGGATGGCCAACAGCGCTTTACCGCCCTCGCCGGCCTGCACGGCCGCGACTTCGAAGTTCTGGTGTCGGGTTTCCTCTGTGATACCGAAGAGGAGTTGCAGCGGCAATTCATCTTGATCAACAACACTCGGCCTCTGCCCAAGGCGCTCGTCTACGAACTGCTTCCGCAGGTGAGCGATCTCCCCCCCCGCATGTCGAACCGCTCTCAGGCGGCCTTGCTGACCGAGGCGCTGAACTACCGCACTGGCTCGGCCTTAAAGGGCCTGATCAAGCAACAGACCAATCCAAAGGGAGTGATCCGCGACACGGTCCTTCAGCGCGTGATTATGAACTCCCTCAGCGACGGCGCCCTGCGGCTCTACGCCGGCGACGACTCGCTCCTGCTCGACAAAGGAGTTTCCCTAATCAGCGAGTTTTGGCACGCGGTCCAAGCCGTCTTCGCGACCGACTGGGACAACAAGACTCCCAAGGATTCCCGCCTGATCCACGGCACCGGGGTCGTGGCTCTGGGCTATGTCATGGACTATCTGAATGGTGTGACGGGGGCGGAGACCCGCGACGACTTCGCTAAGGGTTTGCGCCTTCTCAAAGGGAAAACCGCCTGGTCGGATGGGGAGTGGGTGTTCGGCGCCGAGCGGCGGCGCTGGAATGGCCTGCAGAACGTCCCGGCCGATGTGCGCCAACTGACCTTCCACCTGCTGCAGGTCATCAAGACCGACCTGGCGGCCCAGATGAGGGCCGCCTGACGTGGCCTACGCCGTCAAAGAGATGTTCTACTCCCTCCAAGGCGAGGGTCGCCATGCGGGTCGGCCAGCGGTGTTCTGCCGCTTCGCCGGCTGCAATCTGTGGAGCGGCCGCGAGCGTGATCGGGCGACGGCCGATTGCCGGTTCTGCGACACGGACTACGTGGGGACTGACGGCGACGGCGGCGGGCGGTTCCAGACGGCCGACGGCCTCTCAGACGCCATCGCCGACATGTGGTGTGGCGCGGGCGGACAACGGTTCGTGGTCCTAACGGGCGGCGAACCCCTGCTTCAGGTCGATGCCGCCCTGATCGACGCCCTGCACAACCAAGGCTTTGAGGTCGCGATCGAAACCAACGGCACGCTCAGCGCGCCCGCCACCATTGATTGGATCACCGTCAGCCCCAAGGGCTCCACCCGCCTTGCCCAGATAACGGGGCACGAACTGAAGCTCGTCTTCCCTCAAGATGGCGTCGACCCTGGCGCCTTCGAGGGACTCGCGTTTCACCATCACCTGCTGCAGCCAATGGACGGACCGGAGATCGACACCAACACCCAGGCCGCCATCGCCTACTGTTTGGCCCATCCCCTGTGGCGCCTGTCTCTGCAGACGCACAAATTCATGGGCATCCGCTGATGCACGAACTCAGCAAGGAATTCCGGTTCGACGCCGCGCATACCCTGCACCGTACCGTGGACGCGGATCCGAGCCGGCGGATACATGGCCACTCCTACCGCGCAGAGGTGGTGGTGCGAGGACGCGCGGACCCTGAGACCGGCATGGTCGTCGATCTGGGGCTGCTCGACCGTGCCCTCGAGGAAGCGCGGGACGGGCTGGATCACCGGTTTCTGGATGAGATCAATGATCTTGGCCCCGCGACGATGGAAAACCTGTCGTCGTGGATTTGGCGAAAACTGCAGCCGATTTGTCCGAACCTGTGGCGTGTTACCGTGCGCCGGGACAGCGACAATGGCGCCTGCAGCTACTTTGGCGCGGAGGCCGCGTGATGCCCAACACCTCAGCCCTAGTTTTGTTTTCCGGCGGTCAGGACTCGGCCACCTGCTTGGCCTGGGCGCTGGATCGCTTCGACCGGGTCGAGACTATCGGCTTCGACTATGGCCAACGCCATCGCGTCGAACTCGATGTTCGGCCCGAGTTTTTAGATCAGCTCCGGGCCTTCTCAGCGCCCTGGGCCGCGAAGCTGGGCGAGGACCGCGTGCTCAACCTCACCTCGCTGGGCGGCATCAGCGACACGGCCTTGACCACCGGGGCCGCCATCGCTTTCGCGGAAAGCGGCCTGCCCAACACCTTCGTCCCCGGCCGAAACCTGCTGTTCCTGACCTACGCCAGCGCGGTCGCCTATCGGCGAGAGATCAAGCACCTCGTCACGGGGGTCTGCGAAACGGACTTCTCAGGCTACCCCGATTGTCGCGACGACACGATCAAGGCACTGCAGGTCGCCTTGAACCTCGGGATGGAAAAACGCTTCGTCATCGACACGCCCCTGATGTGGATCGACAAGGCGCAAACCTGGGCGCTCGCGCACAGCCTTGGCGGCCAGGCGCTGGTCGACCTGATCATCGAGCACACCCACACCTGCTATCAGGGCGACCGCGAGCATCGCCATCCTTGGGGCTATGGCTGCGGCGCCTGTCCGGCCTGCGACCTGCGCGCCAGCGGCTACGCGTCCTGGGTGGCAGCAGCCGCCTAGCGGTCCGCCCCCGCCCAGATCAGGAAGTCCAGCCGCTTAATATCCGAAATGGGCATCTCTCCAGTCGGCGTGGGAAACGCTTGATCGAATACAGCGGACCAATGCTGCGCCTGCGGGCTTTTTGCGGTTTGAAGCATCATGACCTCCAGCCACCGGTAGTAGGTCACGACAGTATCCAGATCACTGGCGAACCGCGGCGGCTCCAAGTGGCGAGCAAGCCAGGAACGCACGATGGAGTCGATCACTGGACCGTTGGGCCGTAGGGTCGCGACAAGCTTGCTTGCAAAGGACGCCTCTATACGGCCGGTCTGGGCGCTTAGGCTCTCGACGACTGCCTTGAAGAGTTCTGAAGGCCCCAGCGACGAGCGTTTGGCCGCCTGGAACTGGGCGTAGAACAACGCCCGCCAGGCAGCATTTCGACGAACTCCATAGTACGCGTTGAAACGTCGACGGGTGGGCTCGGCTTCAGCGGTGTTGAGATCGTCTGCGGCCGTGCTCGTCAGGATCGTCCTGTAGGTCGCCACCGGGCACGGCGCCCGACTTCCCAAGAGCGAAAGCGCCTTTTGCTCCATCCCAGGGAGTACCCTGGCGACGTTGTCATCCATCCGAATTTTCCAGGCCTATGCGGTCGTGGCCTCAATCATAGACAACGCAGTGACATCGGGTCTTCAATTTACAAGGCAAGATCCGGCTTTCGCGGCCTTCAGCGACCCCTATCCTCCGCAGGGAAGTCTGGACCGTTGCACCCCGCATCGACCCACGTCAGAGTGGTATGAGGGGTGGGGTATTGGCCGAATCTGAAGACTGGGGCGCAGCGCACACAGACGTCTCGCGAGGGGCGCATCTCAAAGCCGGCGCGCCGGCCGACCGAATGGCTCTGCCGTGGATACGGATGCACCGCGTCGTGAGGTCCGGGTGTCTGTAAGCGCGGACGCGCCTGGCCGCACAGCCGCGCGATCGCTGGCGCCTCACCGCTTCGTCGACGTCGCTGGCGACCCGAGGGGCGTTGGGCTTCTTCTTTCGCTCGATAGTGATGGCGGCGAGGTGGAGTTTTTTCACTCAGCGACCCGCTCGGAGCGACATCAGGTCCAGTTGGTGCAGCTCGAGCGCACCTTCCTATCTCCTCAGACGCGCGTCTACTTCCGACTGAGCGATGACCGCTGGCGCATGGGCCGTGTCCGAAATTTCTTCCTGGAAGACGACGGGTCCGTCACCTACGAGGTCCGCCTTCCAAACAAGCAAGACATTGACGTCCCGGAGGCAGCCTTGCGGATCCGCGCGCTGGCCGGAACGTGGGAGCCAACAGAAGTTCTCGCGCTCGGCGCCTCAGAGACGCAGCGATGGTTCGATGCGCGCTGGCCGGCGCGAGAAGCGCTGGTCGGCCTGCGCGCCGGGGCGCGAGGCCTAACCGGCGTCGCCTCGGCGTCCGTGGAACTGGTGGGCCATCAACTCGATGCCATCAGGCGGGTCCTGCACGATCCCTTGCAGCGGTACCTGCTCGCCGACGAGGTTGGCCTCGGAAAGACCATCGAGGCTTGCGCAATCGTGCGCCAGACGTTGGTGGATGACGCCGAGACGACGGCGCTGATCCTGACTCCGGCGGCCCTGACGGGGCAGTGGGAGCGCGAACTCATCCACCGCTTCGATCTGACGCCCGGTCGGGGCGGCCGCGTCCGGGTGCTCCACCATGGCGCGCTCGGTGCTGAACTCGCCGCGCCGACCATCTTGGTCGTCGATGAGGCCCACAAGATCGAGACGGACTCCGAGGCCTTCCAGCACCTAGCGCGGTTGGCGGGTCAGGCGCCGAAGCTGTTGCTGCTTTCAGCGACCCCGACGATCGGCCACGAAGCCGCGCTCTTGGCCTTGCTGCGTCTGCTCGACCCGGAACGCTGGGCAGACGAAACAATCGAACGCTTTGGCGAGCACGTCGCGCGAAGCCAGGAATATGGCCGCCTTCTGCTGGGCCTTCGCGCCGACGCGAGCGCATTTGTCCTGCGCCAGCGGGTAGCCGGGGCCCTTTCGCTATTTCCGGAAGACGCCGTCGTGACCGAGTTTGGGCGGCAGTTTCACAGCACTGAGGACGCCGCCCAACGCATCGCCATCTGCAGCCAATTGCGCCAGCACATCGCCGACACCTACCGCATCCATCAGCGACTCATCCGCAACCGGCGGGCCGACCTGGAGGGTTGGGAATTCCAGCCACGCGGGCCGGCGACGGTTCGCACGGAGGAGTACGACGATCCGTCCCTCCAACAGGCGCTGTTGGCCATGGAAGACTGGCGTGCGCAGGCGCTGCTCGCCTTGCAAGAGGCGCCTGATCTCGCCTTACAGGTGGCGGATCGGTACCAAAACCTGCAGCAGGCGCTCAGCACCGGCGCTTTGGACGCCGCGTCGCTTGACTCGATGTTCGATGGCGAGGCCGATCTTCTGCAGGCGATCGCCGAGGCGATGGGAGATGACACACGGCAACGGCGCGCCGCCTTCCTCGCCGAGGTGGCGCAGCGCCAATTGCGCTTCCTTCGACCGTCTGCCGGCGCAGCCAAGCTCGTTGTATTCTCCTCGGACCAGGAATTCGCCGAGGCGATCGCTGACGCTCTCCGCAATAGCGGCGTCGATCCCCTCTTCGACGCAGCGCAGGGCCAGGATGTCGCGGACGACTTCGCGGGGTCGACCAGCGCGTCGATCGGCGTCTTTGGCCCGGCCGGTGAAGAGGGGCTCAACCTTCATTTCGCCGACGCTATCCTGCATGCCGATCTCCCAGCCTCGGTCAGCCGCCTAGAGCAGCGGATCGGGCGTCTCGACCGATTCGGGCGCACCCGCGGCCCGATCAAACACATTGTCGTGGTGCCAGCCGCAGACGACGACACGCCGTGGACAGCCTGGTGCGACCTGCTGCGAGACGGCTTCGGGATCTTCGACCGGCCGGTCAGCGATATCCAGTTCGTGCTAAGCGAAATTGAGATCGAGGTGGGACGCCGCATGCTGCTCGGCCCACGGGGGCTTCTCGATTTCCGCGAGGAACTCGCCGGCGTGGTGGCGCAACACCGCGAGCGCCTCGACGAGCAATATGCGATGGACCAGTTGGCCATGGCGCGCGACGCCGCTCGCGCCATGGCTGAAGAATTCGAGGATGCCGAGGCCGATGAAGATGACTTGCAGAAGCGTATCGGCGGGCTTCTGACGGCGACCCTGCAAGTGGGCGTCCGTCGGGAGGGCGCTGACATCGTCGTGCTGAACTGGACGCCCAACACTCAGCTCCCCGAGCGACCTTGGCGGGCGCTTTTCTCGCCCGGGCTCGGCCGGCCTTTGACCTGGAAAAGACGCGTGAGTGTGGCTCGTCCGGGGGTCGGTCTGCTCCGCCCCGGATCTAGCATCATCGACGCCCTCGAACGACTTCTGGACTGGGACGATCGCGGCGCCGCCTTCGCAACATGGCGGCTGCAGCCAGGCGCGGGAGGCCCTGGCGAGGAACGCTTGGCGTTCCGGCTTTGCTGGGTGGTTGGGCCGGGCGCCCCCCCGACAGAGCTCCTACACCCAGGAGAAGATGCAGAAAGTCTGCGCCGGCAGGCTGAGGGCTTCCTACAACCATGGACGGTTACCCAACACGTTGGACCAGATCTGCAGCCCATCAACGACCGGCACTGGATCGAGGTCCTGGAGCGACCCTATCAGGCTGAGGCGGCGAGCGACGGCTGTCGTGACTTCAACCTTGGCAGCCGCCCAGAATGGCTTCGTCAGGTCATTGACGGCACGGCGTTCGCGGATCTCTGCGCCCAGGTCACCGCGGGCGCGACGGCGACTCTGCAATCGTCAACGGACTACAGCCAGCGCGTTTCCGGCGCGGAAACGCGATTCCAGCTGGAAATGGAGCGTCGCGCGGCGCGTCGGGGCATGCGCGTCTCCCTCGACAGCGGCACGGCGTCGGCGCGCGCTGCTGCGCTGGACGGACTGGTCTCCGATCTAGTTGCGCGGCCGCGCCTCCGTCTTGATTGCATCGGCGCTTTCGTCGTCAGCGGCTACGTTCCGCAAGTCGCCCGCCGATGACCGCGCTCGCAGAGGGGGAAGGCTTTGCGGCCATGGGCGAGGCTTTGGCGGGACGCCGCGCGGCTGAGGATTTCTCCCTCAACGATCCAGCCGCCGAGCGCCTCCGTCGAGCCCTCACCGATCCCGGGTGCAGTCCGCTCGATTTGGCGCTGCTGCTCCGGCACGCGCTGCTCGTTGAAGCCGAGCGGCAGGGCGGCGACCCGACGGTGCGTCTGCCCCACCCACCCGGCGTTCCAGAGGCGACACTGCGCCTCGCCGGGCTGGCGCTCCTGGATCGCGGAAGAGTCGAGGCGTTACCCTGGCGGCCGGCTTGGTTGGCTTCGTCCGAACCGGACCCTGATCGGCTCGCAGCGGCCGCGCAGCGTCGGCGGTTTGAGGGGGCCGGACCCGCGCCGGATCCATTCCTTCCGACCTTGGGTTACGCGGATTACCGGTCCGTCGGCCAGCGCGCGGCGGTGCGGAGCGCCCTACTGACGCCAGCTGGGCGCACACTTGCCATCGACCTGCCGACCGGAGAGGGCAAGAGCGCCGTCTTCCAAGCCATCGACACCGTAGGGTTCGCTTCAGGACCGGTCCCCGCCAGTGTAGGTGTGACGCTCGTGGTCGTTCCCACCGTTGCGCTGGCTTACGACCACGAGAATAACACGCCGCATAAGGCCGACGAGCTCCTGGCCTATGTGGGGGACAATGCGGCTCGGCGCGCGGCGATCCTGGAGCGGCTGGCAACTCGCCAATCCGGGCTCGTGTTCTGCGGCCCAGAGGCGGCCTGCGGTACTCTACGCGACCCGCTGCTGGCGTTGGCCCGTGCGGGGCGACTCAAGGCGTTGGTCCTGGACGAGGCCCATCTCGTCGATGCCTGGGGCACCGGCTTCCGCCCCGAGTTTCAGAGCCTGTCCGGTCTGCGATCGGAACTCTTCGCGGCCTGTCGGGCAGACGCGCGGATCAGGACGATCCTCCTGTCCGCGACCCTCACCGCCGAAACCCTGGAGACCCTCGAAGTCCTCTTTTCGGCGCCCGAGCCCTTGGCGCTGTTATCCGCCGCCCAAGTCCGCCCGGAGCCTGAATACCTTGTCGCGGGACAGGTGGACGCAACGACGCGGGACGCGCGCATCGAGGAGGCGATCCTGCGCCTGCCGCGCCCCACGATTCTCTACGTAACTAAGGTCGCCGACGCGATCGCCTGGCGCCACCGCTTCGCAGCATTAGGGTTTCGCCGCTTCGCCGCCTTCCATGGCGACACGCCGGACGCCGAGCGGGAAACCACCCTCAAGCGCTGGAGCAAGGGGGACCTGGACCTCGTAGTCGCGACGTCCGCATTCGGGCTCGGGATCGATTATCCGCATGTGCGGGCCGTGGTGCACGGATGCGTGCCCGAGACCTTTGATCGCTTCTACCAGGAGGTGGGACGGGGTGGACGAGACGGGCGCAGTTGTCTCTCCCTCCTATTGCCGGCGCACGCCGACGTGCACCTGGCCGGTCGCCTCAATCGTGAGCGGGTCATCACCGTGCGCCGCGGCCTCGTACGATGGCGCTCGATGTTCGAGCACGCAGATCGTCGTCACCTTGGCGGGCGGCGCTTTCGCCTTCGCCTGGACGTGGCGCCTGGCGCGGGCGCCGATGATATCGACTTGGTCGGCGAGCGAAGCCTGCAGTGGAACGCACGCGTGCTGACCCTGATGGCTCGTGCTGGCATGCTGAGGATGGTGGGCGGCGTCCGCGGAGACGAAGGTGAGACCGGCGTCTTCGAAACGGTGGAAATCCTCGAAGACCGTCACCTGCTTGAGGACGTGTGGACCCGTGTCGTAGAGCCAATCCGCGGTCGCATCGCCCAAGCGCGCACCCGCAACCTCCGTTTGATGCTCCGTCACATGCGCGGCGGCGAATGTCCGGCGGATCTGATCGTTGAGCTGTACGGGGCGAGCCGCATTGTCAGCGGGTGCAGCGGATGCGGCCTTTGCCGCGCTGACCCGACGAAAGCGCACGCCCGTTCACTTCCTCGCGAACCCGCCTCAGCCTGGCCGGCGCCGGCGCTGGCCGAGACACTCTCAGATCTCCTCGTCGAGGGCGTTCTCGTCGTGACCTACGATGCGAGCGCCTCGAGTGGTTACGCCCAGCGGCGCTTTGCGGACGCGGTCTCGGCGCTGGTTCGCGCGGGCGCCCGCGCGTTTTGCTTCGTCGGCGACGAGCCGCCACTGTTCGCCCGATCCGTCGCTACGTTTCCCGCCACGCCGGTATTCGTCAGCCATTCGGCCTCCGTCGCGACCTCGCGGCTCCCGTCCGGTCCTGAAGTGGTCATGGTCGGCGCTGGCGACTGGCGGTTGCCGTCCGCTTCGGCGCACCAGCGGGTCATCCTACTGCCGGCGAACGCAACCGATCCGGATCGCCCGGGCGAAGGGCTGCTCGACCGCTATAATGGTCGGATTATGAGTTTGGACATGCTGCTCGAGAGGCTCACCACGTGAAGGCCATCACCGCGGTCGGCGCCACGCCCCAGAGGATGGAAATCCTCTACAGCATTCTCCGCGAGGCCGGAGCGGAAGGCGAAGAGCGTACGCATCTCGCGGCCCTCCTGGGTCCGAACTCGCTCGCCAAGAACACCGAGGACCCTGGTGAGGACAACGCCCTGTCCGACTGCCTGGCCCTCGGGCAGGACATGGGACTCGTCAAGGTGGAAGGAGATCGCGTCGCACTCGTCGATCCCACAGGTCCGAGCAGCTTCCTGCAGTTGGCCGGTCAGCAGATGGTCGATCGCGTCACCTCCGCATCACCCGTCGACGGCTGGGTGGCGGGCGCGATCACCTGGATGCTGCGCCAGGACCCGCGAGAGCCGCTCCCGTGGAGCGGATCCGGGGCCGTGAGCCGCCTTCAGGCGCAGTTGGGCGCCCCTCTCCCCTATGGCATGACGAACGATAGCCGGCTGCAGAACGCGGTCTATTGGGCGCGCGCCCTCGGTTTTGTGACCCGGCTGAAGCTCCGGGAAGAGGTGGTTTTGCCCGACCCGACGCAGGCGCTCAAGCAACGCCTCGACCATGTCCTGCCGCGCGGTCAGCAGGTCACGATGCCTGCGTTCCTGACCGCCTTGTCACGCGCCTGCCCCGTCTTCGAGGGGGGCAGCGTCCATCGAGAGGTTGCGACGCGCGCCGGCATCGATGCCCCCGCCAATGTGGTCTCATCGAGCCTCGCCCTCGCCTTCCTGCGTCTGAAGCAGCATCGGGAGCTCGAATTCCACTATTTCGACGACGCCGACGTCGTGGAGATCGAGGGCGTCTTCGACGATGGTCGGGTCACCCATGTCAGCCGACCCCAGGCCGCCGCATGAAACATGTCGTCTGCTGGCGCCCGGACCTGGTCAGTCAGGTCATCAACATCGACGCCGACCACGTCGCAGACCCGATCTTCTGGGCGGTCGACACCGAGACCCCCATCCAAACGCGGGCGGGCGAGACCGGACCGCTGCGCGAACAGACGACTGGCGGCATCGTCGATGCGCTGCTCGATCCGCAACGCAACCACTTCCAACTCGCGGTCCTCGGTCCCGCCGGGGCGGGCAAGTCGCACCTCATCCATCGCATGCGACAGGAGATCGAGCGGCGGCCAGGGTTCGAGGTGATCCCGATCCGACGGCTCGAGACCAATCTCCGCGCCGTCCTCGAAAAGCTCATATCGCGGCTGCCGACCGAAGCGCAGGCGCGCTACATCGAAGACCTGCGGCGCGCGGGTCCGTCGCTCTCGACGCCGGCCGCCCAGAAATCGAGCCTTCTCGACGGCCTCGCCCAGGCCATCGAGGAAGACACCGTCGATCCGCAATCCGCCCTGGATCCCGACCTCGAACGGGAACTGCTGCGGACGCTTCCCAGCCTGTTCCGCGACCCCTACTTGCGCGAAGTGAAGTTCCTGAGGCCGGCTGAAGTTGTGCCCGAGTTGGTCGATCGGCTGTTCTCCTCGCGCGAGGGCAAACGCGTCGAGGAGGAGGTTCTGTTCTCGGCTGCCAACCTTCCGCTCAGCGGCGTGGACCCCCGGAACTGCTCCGCGCCGGCGCGTGACGCCCTCGAGGTCTTCACCTTCGACACCGACACGACGGTTCCGGCGGTCCTGCAGGTGGTCAACCGCAATCTCGGCTCGGCGATCACTCGGGCCTTAAACTTCACGGGCGATCAGCTAGGGGACCTGCTCGGCCGTATCCGCGAGCGGTTGAAGTCCGAGGGCAAGGAACTCGTGATCCTGTTCGAGGAGTTTGCACGCCTCCAAGGCTACGACCTCGCCATGCTGGCGGCGTTGCTCGTGCAGGGTGACGACAAGCTCTGCCGCGTGCGCTGGGCCCTCGCCTGCACCACCGGACGCTTCAGGGCGCTGCCGGACACGGTCCGCAGCCGGATGGACCTGCTCGTCGACATGGAGAGTTCGCCAAGCCGCCCGGATTTGGGACTCTTCTCCGGACGCTACCTCAACGCGGTGCGGCTCGGGGCTAACCGACTGGCAAGCGCCTTTGCGGCGCCCGAGCGGGCGCTGCCTAACGCCTGTACCGATTGCACCTGGCGTGGCGAGTGCTTCGAGGCCTTTGGCGCCGTCGGAGCGGCGGACGACCAGGTAGGGCTCTATCCGTTCACGACCGGCGCCTTGAACACCTTGGCCCGACGGTCGGGGGCTGACGATGGAGAGGCGTTCAATCCGCGCGAGTTCCAAAAGCAGGTGTTGAAGCCGGTTCTGATCGACGAGGCGCCAGAGCTCAAGGGCGACCGTTTTCCCACCGCGCGGTTCCTGACGCAGATGGGCGGCCCCTCCATCACCAACCTCGAACGAGGGCGCCTGCAGGAACGGGCGGGCGCGGCCTACGATCGGTATCTCGCCTACTTCCAACTCTGGAACGAGGGCCGTTTTTCGGGCGCATCCCCGAGGATCATGCGCGCATTCGGTTTGGAGTCACTCGCTGGACTGGAGGGCGGTGCAACAACCACCTCGCCCCCGCCACAGCCGCCGGGCCCGACAACGGTTGCAACGCCGGTCGCGAAGTCGACGGCGATTGATCGCGACGCGGAAGAGATCTCCAGGTGGGTTGATGACGGGCCCTTGAGCCAGAACCTTGCGCAGCGGTTGCGCGCCGCGCTCTTCCCGCTGGTCGAGCGCGCCATCGATTGGGACGCCTTGGGTCTCAGCCAGGCCATTTTCTCGGGCGCAACCGCCGGCTCACGGCCGTTTCGGAATCTGAGCCTGCAGTTCGTGCGGCAGGGCGCCGGAGGCGGCGCGTCACCTCCTGTGGTGGTGGAGCTACCGCTGAAGCGCGACGGCGTATCGTTCTCGACGACGGCGCTGGGGCTCGAGTCGCTGCTGAAGTTCGAGAAGACCGGAGATTGGGCGCAATCGAACGGACTGGTCGGCCTAGCCGCCGTGGACGACCTTGCAGCTGTCTGCGCCGCAGAGGTCGGCCGTCAACTCAAGACGCTGCGGGGCGGCTCCGACTGGGATCCGATCGCGGGGGCGGCTGAGATCCTTCTGATTGGCGCGGCCCTGGGGGGCGCAATCTCGCCCAACCAGGCCAGCGACGAGAAGCTCCTTGAGGCGATGTTCCAGCCCATGCCCGACTGTCCCTATGCGGACGCGAAGCTGCGGACCCTCTACGATCGGCTTCAGCGGCGGCGAACGGCGCTGCAGGATCTGGTCCGCGCCCATGTGTCCGCCTCCAAAGGAGGCCGCGTCGGACGCTCGATTGATCCGCGGCTTCTCCGCGAGGCGGCCCGGCGGCTGCGCCGAGACAAATGGAGCCTGGGTCGATCCCCGCAGCCCCGTCCCGATGTCTATGCCGAGGCCGGCACGCTCTATGATCTCGTCAAGCGTGACCTGAGCCCGGCGCTCGAGGCCGAGCGCAGCGGGCGGCGCGAATGGCTCATTGCCGTGGACGAGGCCCTGGGCGGCATGGGCAAGCAGGACGTTCTAGGCGCCGTGCGCACGGTGATCGAATCCGCAAGCGCCGCTGGCGTTCCGGTGTCGAGCCGCACCCTGGAGGATGCGCAGCAGACCTTCACCGGTGTCCAGTTCGATGCCGCGGTCCGGGCGGTTCGACTCATTGAGGCGGCCGATCCTCCGCAAGCCGAGTTGCTTCATTATTCCCGAGGACGCGCCGACGCCGTCGAGGCCTCAAGCAAGCTGATCAAGGCCTGGAACGATTTCCTCACGGCGGCCGAGGCCGATGTCGAGCGCCGGCGTGCGGAGGCCGGAGCTGATGAACTCAGCCACAATGTGGCGCGGGTCACGACAGCAATCGACGGCCTTGACGCGGAACTGCGCGGGCTGGGAGCCGGCCAATGACGCTGATCGAACGCTCCGTCACCTTCGCCAACGGCGCCAAGGACCTCGACGCCCTGAAGAAGTCGGCGAACCTCGTTACCGCCGTGGGCACGCGCGCTCAGATGTTCGAGACCGCACTGGCCAACCTCCGACTCGCCGCGGGCCAATTCGCGCTGTTGCAGGAGCACGGCGTCACGGTCGATACCGACAGGTCCTCGGTTGATGGCTTTGTCCATCATCTCGGCGTCTTGAGGGCGGCGACACTGGCCGACCCGTCGGTCTTGACCGAGGACGCCCCGAAGACCCTGACACCACTTCGCGCCTTCAGCGCGGCGCTCTCCGAAGCCTGCGCCACGGCCTGGGGCAGGTACGTGGACGGCAAGCTCCCCCGTGTCGGCGCCGACCTTCTCCCGGTGCTGGCGCAGGTCCCGGCGCTGAAAGCGCGGGTCGAGGGATTCCGGGCCTTGCAGACCGCCGCGCTCAGCAAGGCCGACAGCTTGCCGACCGGTGCCGCGGACTTTGCCGCCCTGGACCAGGCGGCCTCAGCCTGCCATGCGGCCTGGGAGGCGCTCGACGCGGACAGTATTCCCTTCGGCGTGACCCGTTTCCTCCGCAGCGCCACCTCTCGTGCGGGCGCGGATATCGATAGTTTGACTGAGGAGGTGTCCACCTGGTTGAAGGCGCACAACCTCGCCGCCTCCTTCACGATCCGGGCGCGCTGATGACGGTCCTGGACTTCCGCCACGACGATCTGCTGAACCGCATCGAAGACCTGGAACTCCTGTCTCTTCGGTGGGGCGACGTCGCTGCGTCTTTGTCGCGGCAGGCGGTGCTGGACCTCGCGGAACCGCTGTTCGCCGGAGACGCAGAGGACGCCGTCGAGGCGCTGTTGGAGGGCGGGCTCGTGCAGGCGTTCAATCCGCCTGGCGGCGGCGAACGCTATCGCTCGCGCTTTGCCGAGACCGTCCGCCTTCTCGCTCGTCTGCGGCAGACCTTCCCGGGCGAGGCCTGGCAGGGCGCGCCGCCGCTGGTGGCCGATTATCGAATCGATCTGCGAATGCGGCGTTACCCGTCGCGCAGTCTCGAGACCTCGGATGTGCTGCAGGATTTGGGCGCGCTCTCGGACCTGCAGCAACGCGTCTGGCAGGCGCTGTCGCCGGCGAAGATCGCGCCGTTTCAGAAGCGCGCCGCCCAGCGGTTGCTCATCCCCACGGATCGAGACGCCGGGATCATCATCGGCGCCGGCACCGGGTCAGGCAAGACGCTGGCCTTCTATCTGCCGGTATTCCTGCGCCTGGCGGACCTTGTTCACCCTGGGGACTTCTGGACGAAAGCCATCGCCATCTATCCTCGAAACGAATTGCTGAAGGATCAGCTCTCGGAGGCGCTGCGGAACGCCGCCGCCGTCTCACCGGTCCTGCGGGATGCGGGGCGGCGTCCGCTCCGGATCGCGCCCTATTACGGCGACACCCCCCAAGCGGCGACGGAACAGAGCGTCGCCTTGAAGTGGAAGGCAAGCCGCAACGGCGCTGGCTTCATTTGCCCGTTCCTGCCTTGTGAGTGCGGGTCCGACATGATCTGGACACGCGAGGATCTCGCCGCAAGACGCGAGCGGCTTGTCTGCGCCCGCAACTGCGGACGAGAGACTGACCCCGAGGTCCTCGTGCTTACGCGTCGCCGCCAGGCCCGTGAGCCGGCGGATCTGCTATTCACGACGACGGAAATGCTCAACCGTTCCCTGTCCGACCAGACCCGGCGCGGGCTATTCGGGGTGCGAGCGCCGCCCGGGAAGCGCCCGGCGTTTCTGCTGCTCGACGAGGCTCACACCTATGTGGGCGTGGCCGGCGCCCAGGCCGCGCTGACCCTGCGTCGTTGGCGCCATCTGACGGGCGGGCCAGTCGCCTGGGTCGGCCTTTCCGCGACCCTCAATGACGCGCCCCGTTTCTTTGCCGAACTCACCGGCGTCGACCCGGCGTCAGTGTCGGAGGTCTCGCCGCTCGAGAACGAGTTCGAAGAGGAAGGCCGGGAGTATCAAGTCGTCCTGCGGAG
This sequence comes from Caulobacteraceae bacterium, assembly GCA_049791955.1. Taxonomy (GTDB): domain Bacteria; phylum Pseudomonadota; class Alphaproteobacteria; order Caulobacterales; family Caulobacteraceae; genus CAHJWH01. The sequence goes on along the minus strand of JBARAK010000097.1, from coordinate 17,128 downwards.
CGATCCGGCGGCGCGCGCGTCGGTGCTGTCGGCTTCGATCCAGACAGCGATGCTCCTCGCCCGGGTCATGGACCCAGCCGCGGCGCCCTCGCAGGGTCGCTATGGCCGGCGGATCTTCGCCTTCACCGACGACCTGGACGTCACCCATCGCCTGTTCGACGACTTCCGCGACGCGGAGGCCTACGACCTATTCGGTCGTCCGGACCCACGTCGCCAGCCATTAGCAGTCCTTCGCGCCCAGACCCTGCAGGGACAGCCGGAGACAGACGCGGAACGCCGGCTGAGGGATGCGGACGGGCAGCGGTGGCGACTGCCGGAATCCCTCGGCCGCACGCTCGCCGACCGGCTTCGGGTCGGCCGCACGACCTCACGTGACCCCGGGGTCGACGGCGCCGCGGACGTCATCGTGGCGACAGCCGCGCTCGAAGTCGGATTCAACGACCGCACCGTGGGGGCTATCCTGCAGCACAAGGCGCCGCGCGACTACGCCGCCTTCCTTCAGCGACGCGGGCGCGCGGGCCGGGACCGGGCCATGCGTCCCCTCACCGTTACGGTCCTCTCCGATCAGGGGCGTGATCGACTGCTCTTCCAGGCCGTCGAGCATCTGTTCGATCCCACCTTGGCGGCGCAGTCCTTGCCGATTCGGAACGAGTATGTGCTGCGCATGCAGGCGGCGTTCGCCCTTCTGGACTGGCTGGCTGACCAGCCGAGGCAGGCGCCGGCCGGCAGCATCTGGCGCACGGTGGCCGCGCCCCGGTCACCGACCTGGGACGACAAAGCCCTGCGGGATCACATCGTGCGCCTGCTCTCGGACATCTTGCGGCAGGACGGGCCGGAGCGCCGGGCGTTGCGGCAGCACCTGCGTATGGCGCTGCGGGTCGATGACCTGACCGTGGATCGCCTGCTCTGGGAAGCGCCGCGCGCGATCCTCCTTGAGGTCGTTCCCACCTTGATGCGCCGCCTGTTTCGCGACTGGCACCTGGCGTGGCCGAACCCAGGCCGCGACAAGGACCGCTTTACCCCCGATCATCCCGTGCCCGACTTCGCGCCCCGCGCGCTCTTCTCCGACTTGAACCTCCCGGAACTTGAGATCGTGGTTCCCCCGGCGCGTAACGGCGAGGCGGAAACCATTGAGGCTCTCCCCCTGCAGCAGGGGCTCTCGCAACTTGCGCCCGGACGCGTCACTCGGCGCTTCGGCGATGAGTACGGCGGGCTCTCGCACTGGTCGGCGGTGCCCGCCGGCGTCACCGAATGGGACCTGCCGATCACCGCCTATGCCGAAGCGGCCCAAACCCTCGGTCCGCGGCGCGGCGAAGGGGCGGCCGGGTTTGTTGACGCCGTCGTTCATCGACCCTGGCGCATCCGCCTGCAACGGGCGCGCCGTGAGACGATCGGCGTCACTTCAAATTCGCAACTGGCCTGGGCGAGCGCCTTCTCGCCCCGTGGCGCGCCTGTAGAGATAGCTCCGCCCGCACGCACCGCCTGGCGGACGTTCGTGCGCGGCGCCGACGTCCACTTGCACCGCTTTCGCGCCGGCGTAGAGGTGACACGCTTCGCGACGGGCGCCCGGGCTGACTTGCGGCGTCCCGCGGGCGTGCAGGAGGTCGTGGACATCCGCTTCCGAAGCCAGGACGACGCGCCCGGCGCGGTCGGCTTCGAATTCGAGACCGACGGCCTAGCGCTCCATCTCACGCTGCCTGACACCGGCACACTGCAGGCCGCGAACCTTGAGATGGCGACCCGTCGTGGTCTGCGAGCGGCGCTGCACCGGCGACTGGTCAACGATGACGGCCTTTTGCCTCGCGAATTGAACGTATTCGCCCGGGCCTGGCTGCGGCAAATCCATCTGCTGGTCTGCGCGAGGCGCGCCCTCGAGCGCGAAGAGTCGCTCGGCACTGCCGCCGCTGCGGTTCTCGCCGCCGGGACCTTGGCGAACTACGGCGAGGCACTGGACGCGGTATTGGGTATTCAGCGTCACGATTTGTCGCCGGGCGTGAACGACGGGCAAGACGAGGACGGGGAGGAAGCGGCGGACGATGGCGCCCAAGCGCACGGCACCGGACGTCCGCGGCGTGATCGCCTCGAGCGGCTCAAGGCGGGTCTGCGAGATGAACTCGCCAAGGACGATGTCCGCGAGCGATTGCATGCCGACCTGATCGAAGCCTTGGACGACGCCAGTCCCCATCTCGGAGACTACATGCGCCGCTCGCTGCAGGGCACGTTAGCCGAGGGTCTCATGGCGGCGGCTGTCGCGGCGACTCCGCGGCAGGCGTCCACCGACGCCCTGCTCGTGGACGTGACTAACGACGAGGCGGCGCCGAACCAGTCGACGATCTGGCTGACGGAAACGACCGTCGGCGGCGCGGGCGTGCTGCAGGCGCTAACCGATCGGTTCGCGGCCGAGCCGCGGCTGATTTTTCGGGGGATCGAGGCAGCGCTAGAGCCCTCCGATCTCGAAGTCGCGGCCAGTGCGCTGACCCGGACATATCGACTCGCGGCCGAGGACCCCGAGGTAGCGACCGCCTTGGCCGCGGTCCGCATCGAACTTGACCACCGGCCGCGGTCAGCCGCTCGCGCGAGCCTCTTGGCCCGCCTGCAGTCCCGCGGCGTCGAAACAAGCCGCGCGTTCGTCGTGTCGCTTAGCGCGCGCATGCTCGCGCCGGGGCTCAGCGTGGCGCACGACGATGTGGTGCGCCGCCTGCTCACACTCTGGGGCGAGGCTGAAGCTCGGCTCGGCCTGGAGATCGACCTTCGCGAGATCGCTGTCCTCGCGGTTGACGACACGCAAATCAATGGCCTCGGACACCAAGTGGGGATCTTTACTGACGCGGCGGACGCCGCCGCCCGGGCCGCGATCTTCGCGAGCCTGCTATGGCCACGCTCCGCGGCGCTTCACCGCCAGAGCCTGACCAGTTGGAGCCCGTATCGGGGGCCTCTGCCCTGCGAACCCGCCGTGGTTCGCAGCCTGCTCTTTGAGGGTGCCCGGGCGGCGGTTCCGTTGGAGGAAGACGGCTGGTGGGAGCGCCTTACGACCCTCCTCGCGCAGGACGGTGCGGCTACCCTGTCCGCACCGATCCTGGAACAGCGGCGGCTCGGCGAGGCGTTCGTCCGTCTGCAGGCCACACCGATCCACGTCGGCCCCCTGAGCCTCTATGCCATGGTCGAGCGCATCGCCAAGGACGACGACCGGGTCTGGGCTAGCATCATCCTGCGGGAGCAGGTCTGATGCTCAGCCGGGATTTCAGCGGGCCTTGGCAGAGCCGAGCTATTCGCGACACGCTCCAGTCGCTCTTCCTTTCGGAGTTGCTCCGACCTAGCGCCGAACTCTGGATCCTATCCGCCTGGGTCTCCGACGTGGAAGCGGTCGACAATACGGCGCGCGCCTTCAGCGCGCTTCGCCCCGACTGGCCCGCGGCCGCCATCCGTCTCACTGAAGTCATGAGAGACCTGGCCGGCCGCGGCGGGCGGCTGTGCGTTGTGGTCCGCGAGGTGGACCACAACGCACACTTCATCCGTACGCTACGGGATCTGCAGGCGCAGACCGAGGGCCGGCTCGGCCTGGCGATCTCCCCAACGGCGCACGAGAAGACCATCGTCGGCGACGACTACATTTTCGGCGGCTCGATGAACTTCACCCAGAGCGGGCTTACTTCCAGTGAGGAGCACGTCCTGCTGCGCGTGGACCGCCAGGCCGCGGCCTCCCGGCGACTCGCCCTGCACGCGCGTTGGAGCGGGAGCCTCCAATGGGGCTGACTGTCGCGCTCGATCAACTCGCCGCCGCCGCCAACTGGGACGGCCTGGCGCAGGAGGCGCTCGACCTAGCGCGGACCCTGAGCTCCCCCCGATTTCCGGGCGCGATATTTCCGATCCGCGACCCGAGCGGCGACCTCGTAATTTATGCGGCGGCGGCGACACCGGCCGAATGGCGGAAACTGCAGCCTCTGCTGCTCGCCTTCGCCGGCCCGACCTTCACGGATTTTGAGGGCGCCGCGGCCCCCCTCGATCCGGCCCGGCCCGTCGATCAGATTTTGCTGGCCGCCGGCGTCACTGAGGCTGCGCGCCTTCGCCCCGGCCCCTTCGCGCAGGGCGACACCGTCACGGTCCGGGCCCTGCTCCGCCTCTCGGCGCTCCTGGAGGGCGCCCCCGACTTGGCGATCGCTCGGCCCGAGCCGACCACCCGCTTGCTCGCCGCTCTGCAGGACGCCCTCAATGGCGGCGACCTTGCCGAGGCGTGGCGCATCCACGCGGTGCTACGCGAGGAATCTCGTCTTGAGGCGATCAATCTCGTCCAACTCGAAATCCAGATCCTCGCCGTGGCCGGCGACTGGGGCGCCGTGCGTTGGCACGATCGCTTCGAAACCCTCGTCCTCGCGGGGCCTTCGCCGGCGACGGCCGAGCGGCTGCTCGAGGCGATCTACTGGACCGCCGTCCACGACAGCGCCTCAGGCGGCGAACTTCCCATCGAGACGATCCGCGCTGATCCGGCGATGGCGTTCGCGCAACTCCTTCTAACCGTCGCCCCCAATCCGGCCAAGACTGTGGTTGAGCGGCTCCGGGAGATCCTCGCGCCGCCGCATGAGGCGGTAGCACCCACCTTCAGCCCTTCCGTTGAAGCCCAGCCGCCAAGCGATCCGCTCGCCATTGCGCGCACCGCCCTGCTGATCGTGGCCGGACTGTCGGCGGAAGGCGACTCCGCCGCTGACGCCGCGCTCCGGGACGCCGTCAACGCGCTTGCGCCCGAAGCCCGCGACCATCTCCTGCGCCGCCCCGCCAACCGAGCGATCTGGCAGGAGGTGCTGGAGCGAACCGGCGAGCACGCGCCGCCATCGGACTGGTCAGGATGGGTGGACGCACTGGCGCGCGAGGACTTCGCGTCGGCCGAGGCCGCTGCGGCTGGCGCGACCGCCTGGCGTTTGCCAGATCAGGACATCGACGCAGCCATCGCCCGTGGCCTAGCCGCTAAAATCGAGGTCATCCCCGACGGCCTTGCCGAAGAGCGCTTTGGGCAAGCCATCCCCTACCTCGTGCAATGGGCGGAGTCCGATCCGCGCTGGCCGCGCCAGAGCTTCTGTTCGGTCTATGTCGCGCTCCTGACGCGCTTGGCGCTTAGCGCTCGCCGCGGTGAGACTGCACTCAGGTCGGCGGCCGGCCTCCTTGAGGGCGCCTTGCAATGCGGCCTTTCGGTCGCCGAATACCGCGACACCCTTGATGCCGCGCAGACGATCTCCAGCGAAGGTCTGAGCCGCACTTCCGCCTACGACGTGCTGGAGATCGTCGAGATCGCTCGCAGCTTCACACCAGCGGTCCCCGAACGCTTGCAAACCTTCAGCGTCAACGTCATCTCCGTCCTGGCCGCGCTCTGGACCCGGCTCAGCGAAGGCCAACGCCTGACGCTGGCGGCCCTCGCAGCCGAGGTCGGGATCGACCTCGGCGCCTCAGCGACGGCAACCGAGACCGTCCTCGACAGTCCCGCGCTCGAAGGCAAGGTCATCGGCATCTATACGCTCACGGAGCCGGCGGCCCGACAGGCGGAGACTCTGCTGCAGGCCGCGATCCCCAACCTTACCGTCGATCTCAACCACGATCACGGCGGCAGCGCCGCCCTCGGCGCCATGGTCGCTCGCGCCGACCTCGTGGTGATCGTCTGGACGTCCGCCAAACACGCCGCCACCGACTTCATCAAGGGCCATCGCGGCGACCGCCCGCTTGTCTACGCTACCGGTCGTGGCGCCACGAGCATCGTCCGGGCCGTCGAGGAATGGTCGGCCGCCGAGGCGCGGCGGCGGCAGGATTGAGCACGATATCAGCCGCGCGTCAGCAACGGATCCACAACGGCCTGGCCTCGTGAGCGCGCCCAGCGAAGTACCGGGACCCGCTGTCGGAAAGCCTTCCGAAGGTCTCGGATGCGTCAGACCCGGTCGGAAAATCGTTCGTAGGCCTCGATCCTTCGAACGAGCAGGTCGATCTCGCCGCGATAGATCTCGGCCTTGAGAAAGGCCTCCTCAGCGACCCGCGCGTCTGCCGCGACGTCGATGTACCAGGCGCGCGGCGATCCGCCCGCCTCCCCATTCCAGCGATAGCCCCGGGCCTTCAACACGTCCTTGAGGTCGAATGGCGAGTTCTCCGCCCAAATTCGGAACGAAGGTCGCCGCGCCTGCTCCAGCAATTGAACGAGTCCGGTTCGACCACTCCGCGGGTGGACCCGGGCGAGCAGTTCGATCGCCGCCAGCCAGGCCAACAGGTTGTCGATCCGTTTGTTGACGTTGTTGATGTTGTAGGTTGCGATCCGCACGGCGCCTTATCAACGCACGCCGTTGGGCGAGGGTGCGGACGGGAACTTGTGCAGCCATTCCAAGACCGCGCGCACAACCAGATCGGCTGTCGCCTTGGCGTCTCGGGCCTCTTCAGGCTTGAGATCGGGCGGGCCTGCGGGGAAGTCGGAAAGCATCCTACCCGCATGGATCCGCTGGCGTGTCCTGATCAATTGGTCGGCTCGCGCCCTCGCTTGCGCATCGAGGATTGCGCCTTCGCCACCGGACGCCGCGCTCGCAACCAGGTCATCGATCTTCCAACTCTTGGCATCGCGCTCGAATTCCGAGCGGCGGAAGACGGCCAAATCCCTGTCGCGCGCGTGCCGTACGACGAAGGTCAGACATCCCTCGACGAGGGCGGCCGCGTTGACACAAGTCGCGACGGGCGCGCGTTCCGGTTGGAGTTGTCGAAGCTCGCGAACCATCTGGGTCCACCACAGGCGAAAGCTCGCGTAGCCGAGGTAGTCGAGTTGTTCTGCAAAGGCGTCTAGGGGCTCGGCCTGTGCGGGGCGTCCATCCGACCGGCGAGCGATAATATCCTGAACCGCGGCATAGGCCTGCCTTCGGCTCTCACGTTGGTAGATTTGCCGATGCCCGCCCGGTTGGTCGCGCTGCTCAGTCGGCAACGGCTTGTAGGCGTTGCCATGCCGAGATCTAAGAATCCCGTCCTTTTCCACCCAAACCTCGGCCCACACGAGCAGGGTGATCGAGGCGTCGACGTCGTTGCGGGGGAGCCCTCTGACAACGCCCCGCTCGACCAGCACGTCGCGGTCCAGGCGCGCAGCTTGGCCCCCCGTCTCCGCCATCTGCCCGTTCATTTCGGTGAGCACGTAATCAAGGGCGTCAAAATTGCGGAGCTCCGGATCTTCTCGGAGAACGAAGAGCTCCAGCGTGCCCTTGTCGGGCAAGATCCGCCTCGAGCCTTCCGCGTAGTTGGTGGCCCGATGAAGGACGTCGTTCATCTCGCCGTCTTTGAGGCCGCAGCGACGACCTACTTCAACGAGTTCCTGATAGGTCAAGCCGGGCTCGCGCGGTGCGAGCACGAGGCTGCACTCAAGCGCGCCCTGGAAAAGCTTGGCCACGTGTTGAAGATTCAGAGAGGCTGTAATCATGACGTGTTTGTAGTTCCTTCTCCGAGCACTTCAGCGTCACAATTGCCGAAGGGGCCGGCCGTTGTAACGTCGATCCATGTGCAGTCTCTACGCAATGATGCGGGGCGCGCCGAGGTGGCCACGGCGGCCGGCGCCATGCGTGACCGCAACAACAACCAGCCCCCTCCCCCGGCATCTACCCTGACTCCCCGGCGCCGGTCGTCCTGATCGGCGAAAACGGCCAGCGCGAGATGCGGGACATGCGCTGGGGCCTGCCCTCCCCGGCCTGGGTGACCCAGAAGGCCGCCAAGGAAAGGCCGGAAAAGCTTCGCGCCAAGGGCAAAGAGTACGACTGGGAGGAGCTGCTCCGCATGGAGCCGGACGCCGGCATCACCAACGTCCGCAAGACCGAGATCGCCCACTGGCAGCAATGGATGGGCGCAAAGAACCGCTGCCTGGTGCCGATGACGTCGTTCAGCGAGCCCGACCAGGTCGGCGGGTCCCGCAAATTCCAATGGTTCGCGCTCGATGAGAGCCGACCCCTCGCCTTCTTCGCCGGCGTCTGGACGCCGCACGCCTGCGTTCGCAAGGTCAAGACGGGATGGGAAGAGATTGAGGTCTACGGCTTCATGACCACGGACGCCCGCCAGCCGGTCCTAGCCTTCCACGACAAAGCCCAGCCGGTGATCCTGACCTCGCCGGCGGAGTGGGACCTTTGGCTGAGCGATGCGCGTGCGCCGCCGCCAGCGCCGGCAGGGATTTCCAGAGCTGCAAGGTCGCTGGCTTGGTGCTGGTCCACCAAAAGCCCGGATCGGCGAAGAACGTCACCTTCATCACCCTGGAGGATGAGACCGGCGTGGCAAACCTCGTGGTCTGGGAGACCGTCTACGAAAAACATCGACGAACCGTGCTGACGAGCTCGATGCTCGGCGTCGTCGGTCGCATCCAGCGCGAAGGCGACGTCGTCCATGTGGTCGCCTACAAGCTGATCGACCTGCCGGTCGAACTGGCCAGCGTCGGCGGCCGGGAAGCCCCCCTCCCGCTGCCCCACGGCCGGGGCGACGAATTCCACCGTGAACCCTCGGCACCCGATCCGCGCGTTCTTGGGCATGCCGGAAACCCGGGGGGCCACGGCCCGCACACCCCACGGCTCAATCAGAAAACGCGGAACTTCCATTAGTGCCTTTGAGCGGCTTCAACGCCGTTTGCAGGCACGCGCTCGATGGCCTGCGCGACCAGGTCTTCCTCGTCAGCAAGGTCTACCCGCAAAACGCCGGCCGCGGCCGCATCGAAAAGGCCTGCGAGGCGAGCCTTCGCCGTTTGAAAACCGACCATCTCGACCTCTACCTGCTTCATTGGCAAGGATCGATCCCGCTAGCCGAGACCGTGGAGGGCATGGAAGCGCTCAAGGCGGCAGGCAAGATCGGCGCCTGGGGCGTCAGCAACGTCGATCTGGCGGACATGAACGAGCTCGCCGCCGCCGGCGGCGGCGACTGCGCCGCCAACCAGATCCTCTACAACGTCACCGAGCGCGGTCCCGAATTCGACCTGCTCCCCGCCCTGGCGGACCGCGGCGTTGTCGCGATGGCCTACAGCCCTGTTGACCAAGGCCGGTTGCCCAACACCGGCGCTCTTGGCGAGATCGCCGGCCGGCATGGCGTATCGCCCTATCAAATCGCCCTGGCCTGGACGTTTCGAGATCCAAACGTGATCTCTATTCCGAAGGCGGCGAGCCTCGATCATGTCCAGCAGAACCGCCAGGCGGCCGACCTCTACCTGACGTCCAAGGACCTGGAAGAGATCGACGCCGCTTTTCCGCCGCCGAACCGCAAGACGCGCCTGGCCATGCTCTAGCGGCCGGGGCTTTCAGGCCGCAGTCGGACGACGCCTCCCGTGAGAACAAAGTGGAAACTCAGATCGACGTGGCGCCACCCAGGCGCCACAGTGGCTACATGCGCAGCGATTCGAAAGCGACCACGGTCCGCAGCCTCGACCGTATGAATCTCAGGCTCTCCGCCGAGACGTTTGCGGAGATCGGCGACGCCTGCGCCGCCCGGCCCGGGAACGTATCCCTCAACACCTGGATCACCGAAGCGGTCGAGGAGAAGCTGGCGCGCGAGCGGTCGACGGACGTCGCGCCGGCCCGGGGGCGTCTCGCTCGTGGCTAAGTTCTATGAGTTCTTCGCCGGCGGCGGCATGGCTCGCAAGGGCCTGGGCCCCGACTGGACCTGCCTCTTCGCCAACGACTTCGATTTCAAGAAGGGCCTGACCTACCAGGCCAATTTCGGACGTGACGAGCTAAAGGTGGCCGATATCCGCGTGGTCAGGCCCGCGGACCTGCCGGGCATCGCCGACCTGATGTGGGGATCGTTTCCCTGCCAGGACCTGTCGCTAGCTGGCGTCGGCGCCGGGCTGAAGGGCGAGCGGTCAGGAACCTTCTATCCGTTCTGGGATGTCGTGCGGGCGCTGAAAAAGGACGGCAGGGCGCCCAAGCTGATCGCCCTGGAAAACGTCTGTGGCACGCTCACCTCCCACGGCGGCAAGGATTTCGAGGCCATCTGCCGGACCTTCGCCCAGGCAGGCTATCGCTGCGGCGCCCTGGTCATCAACGCCGATCTGTTCGTGCCGCAGTCGCGGCCGCGCCTGTTCGTCATCGGCGTGCGCGCCGACGTGGCGATCGATCCGGCGCTCCTGTCGCCCGAGCCCCTGGCGCCCTTCCACACCCGCAGCCTCTGCAGGGCCGTGGAGGCGCTGCCCAATGCTCTAAAGGCCAAGCACCTATGGTGGAACGTGCCCACACCGAGCCACCGAGTCAGCACCTTCGCCGATGAGATCGAGGAAGCGCCGACGAGCGTCGCCTGGCATTCCCCGGCCGAGACCCAGCAGCTGCTGGCGAAGATGTCGCCGATCAACAAGGCCAAGGTGACGGCGGCCATGCGCGCGGGCCGCCGCATGGTCGGCGGGGTCTACAAGCGGACCCGTCTCAATGAGATGGGCGTCAAGGTCCAGCGGGCCGAGGTGCGGTTCGACGACGTGGCCGGGTGCCTGCGTACGCCGGCAGGGGGCTCTAGCCGTCAGGTGATCCTGGTGATCGACGGCAAGAAGGTCCGCTCCCGGCTGATCTCGGCTCGGGAGACCGCGCGGCTGATGGGCTTGCCCGAGGACTACAAGCTGCCGAAAAACTACAACGAGGCCTACCATCTGACCGGCGACGGCGTGGTCGTGGACGTCGTCCGTCACCTAGCCCAGCACGTGTTCGAGCCCCTGCTGGCCGAAGCGATTGAGGCGCGAGAGGTCGCGTGAGCGAGCTGTTCAAACGGGACCCGGACTCGGTCAACTTCCCTCCGTTCGAGACCGAGGACCTCCGTAGCAACCTGGCGAGCTTCCTGGACACACCCTTCCAAGACCCCTCCGGCGCAGCGCCCTTCGTCGGCAACTACCGCTGGGGCGTTTACGCCTTCTTCGACTACGACGGCGAGCCGATCTACGTCGGCCAGACCAATGAGCGCCTGCGAACGCGCATCCGCCGCCACCTGACCAACCAGCGCACGGACGCCGTGGCGATGTCGGTGCTCGACCCGTTCGAAGTGTTCGAGATCGAGGTGTGGCCCCTGCCCCAGTTCCAGGACTCGAACCGCAGCGATATGGCTGCCCGGCAGCATCTGGACGCGCTGGAGCGTCTGATCACCGCCCGCGCCGTCGAGCACTCTCAGTTCAAGGCCATCCTCAACGAGAAGGACCCACCGCCGGGCTGTCTGGCCGTCGAGGCGCCGACCTCGTTTCGGCGCCGCATCGTATCCGAGCGGGTCTTCGAGCTCCGCTCCCATCCGGACTTCCGGATCGCACGCCGCGCGTTGATCATCTCGCGCCTCGCCCAGGTAATATCGGAGCGCAAGGTTCAAGGCGGCCTGCGCCGCGTCCTCCTGATCCAGGCCAAACGGCTCCAATGGCTCGCCCAGCGCCGCTACGAGGCCCTCGGCGGCTCCGCTTCTGTCGTCGTCGAGGGCGACGTAGACGCCGACAGCTGAGGTTCCGGGGCCGTCAAGCGGCCGATGCCATTTGCTCAAGCTGGTAGGCGTCGCCGTCGTGGCTCCTGACCCGGATCACGTCCTTGACCTTGCGGCCGGTGCGCGACCGCTCGATGTAGACCACGACATTGATGGCCTGGGCGATGGCGCGATACGGGATCCGCGCGCTTACCTCGCCGATCAGGTCCTCGATGCGCGTGAGCGCCTCATAGGCGTTGTTGGCATGGATGCTGGTGGCGCCGCCGGGATGGCCTGTGTTCCAGGCCTTGAGCAGGTTGAGCGCGGTCTGTCCGTCGCGGACCTCGCCGCCGATGATGCGGTCGGGGCGCAGGCGCAGCACGTCGAACACCAGGTCGGCCATGGTGACGGGAAGCTCGCCCTTCTTGGTGAGGAGCTGGACGCAGTTGACCGCGGAGCATTGCAGTTCCCGCGTGTCCTCGATGATGATGACCCGATCGTCGGCGAAGGAGGGCTCGGCGAGGATGGCGTTGAGCAAGGTGGTCTTGCCGCTGCCCGTGCCGCCGGCGACCACGATGTTGGCGTGGTCGTCCACCGCCTGGCGGATGATGGCGCATTGGTCGGCCGTCATCGTTCCGCGATCGACGTAGGACTCCAGACTGAAGATCATCTCGGGCCGCTTGCGGATGGCGAAGGCCGCGGCCGACACCAAGGGCGGAAACTCGCCCTGGAAGCGCTCGCCGGTCTCGGGAAGGGTCGCGCTCACGCGCGGCTGATCCTTAGTGACGATCAGACCCGCATGGGTGGCCAAGGTGCGAAGGATGGACTCGGCGTCGTGAGGCGCCATGTGCTGGCCAGTCCACTTCAGGCCCTCGCCCGCGACGTCGATCCAGATCCGGCCGTCCGGGTTGACCATGACCTCGACCACGGTCTTGTCGGTCATGGCGTCCAGGATCACCGGGCCCATGGAATGGCGAAGGCTCTCCAGCAGCCTTTGGGTGGTGACGGACTGTTCCGCGATCATGTTTCGACCCTTCAGGCGGTACGGAAGTGAGCATCGAGACGCCGCTTGCAGGCGGCCTAGGTGGTCAGGAAGCGCGCCAAATCCAGCGCGGAACCTCATCGTGGGAACGGGTCAGGTCGCGCTCATGACCGCCTAATCCAGCAGCAGCTCGGAGATGATCGCGTCGACATCGCGGGGGCTCACGTCCGGCAGGGCCCCCTCGGCCAGATCGGATGCGGTCGGCAGGCCCGCGTCAGACGCGTGACCGACGCCAGCGCTGGCCGTGGCGACGGTCTGTTTGAAGGCCGCGCGCCTGGCGGTCGTTTGCGCGGCCGGCATGGGTGGCGGGGCCTGCACGGGGCGCACGCCAAGCCAGTCGATTGTGGGACGGCCGGGTAGATCGAAGTGGCCGGCGCGCTGCTGGTAGCGGGCCAGCTCGCCGTGGAAGAAACCGCCCGCATGTCCTTTCAAGACCGGCTCGGTCCAGTATTGGACCTTGCCCGCGCGGATCGGTTTGGTGTTGTTGACGAACAGGAATTGCTGGTCGTTCGGCAGGCCGCGCACGTCCTCCTCGGACAGGATGTATTGCTGCTGCTCGCTACGGGAGACGGTGCGGTTTCCCTTGAAGGTCCAGCCGCGGGGATCAGAGTAGCTCTCGCGCATCTCGCGCGCCTTGCCGGCCCGCTGGATCACCTTGCGGATCGACTCCGGCTCGGAGGTCGCCACGCAGGCGGTGATGAACATGTTGTCGAACATCGCGGTGCGGTCACCGTACTTGGCGAACACGTCGTTGAAGCTCTGGCAGATGAGGTGTGGGGTGATCCCGTAGCCGGTCATCTCGCCCATGGCGTTCTCGAGGAACGGCAGCGCGCCGAGCTTGGGGAACTCGTCCAGCAGCAGGAGCATCTTGTGCCGCTTCGGCCGTCCGCGCCCGTCGGTCGGCAGACTTTCCATCATGCTGTTGATGGTCTGGCGCAGGAACACGCGCACCAGGAACGCCAGCCGATCGGCGTGCGCCTGGGGCGTCTGCAGGTAGAAGCTGACGGGGTGGGGCGAGCACACCAGGTCGCCGATAATGAAGTCGGAGGTGGACGTGGCGTGGTCCACGTTGGGGTCGGCCCATAACTGAACGGAGGCCTGCATGGTGGCCAGCACGTTGGCCTTCACCCGGTCGTCCATTAGCGCCAGAGATTGGGCCCCCAGGATGATTTCGGGATGGGGCTCGGGGATCGGCTCGCCGTGTTCATCGCGCGCCAGGCCATCCTCGGCGAAGAGGTCCGGCTTATAGCGATGGGCGGTGTTGAGCATCGCGTGCAGCGTCGGCTCAAGGTTGATGAGCTGTCGGCGAACCTCGCCCAGGTTCTTTCGACCGTCGTCAGCGGTGTAGAGGATGTGGAGGATCAGCGCGGTGAAGAAGGACGCCGCCGACTGATCCCAGAAGTTCAGGTCGCCCGCCTTCAGCCCCAGCGGATCGACCAGGATGCCGACGACGTTCTGGATGTCGGCGATCTCCATAGGTCCCTTGCGGACCTCGAAGAGCGGGTTCCACCGCACCGTATGCTTGTCGGTCGGGTCGAACTTGAGGCAATGGGAGAAGGTCTTGCGACGGTCGACCGTGATCTCCCACAGCTCTCCCTTGCGGTCGTAGATCAGCGCGCTTTCAGGCCAGGTCAGCAGCGTCGGAACGACGTGGCCCGCGCCCTTGCCGCTACGCGTCGCGCCGACCACCAGGGCGGGTTCGTTGCCTTTGTAGACGAGCAGCCGCCCGCCCATCTTGCCGAAGACGCGCCCGGTGTAGTCGCCCGCCTCGGGGACGAGTTTGGCCTTCTTCACGTCGTCAAGGTTGGCCCAGGACGCCGCGCCGAACGCGCTGTTAGACACAGCCGGGCGCGACAACCTGAACCACACCACCAGACACACGAGCGGGGTCAGGAACACCCCTGCCCCGAACGCCATGTCGCCGAGATAGACCCAGCGATGGGCGTGGCCATACAGCTTGGCCCACACGAACCAGGCCCACGGCCAGTAAAGCCCGACATGGCCAGCGCGATGATAGGTCATGGCCATCATGGCCAGCAGGACCGAGCCGGCAAGGACGCCGGCGCCCACCGCGAGGCGCGTGCGAATATTCATGGCTATAGGTCCTTGTCAGTCCGCCAGAGACGGCCCTTTGGGCGTCGGCGCGGGCGTTGGGATGATCGGTTGCGCCCCGCCGCGCGCGCTCGGGATCGGTGCGCCGGGTGGCTGTGAGCGGATGAACTTGAGGGCTTCGCGCACCTCGGGCTCGGGCGCCTTTTTGTAGGTGGCTGTCGCCTCAGCCGACATGAAGCGGAAGTAGCGGCGCGCGTTGGCCAGGCCGCGCCCGGATGCGCTCGGCGTCTGCTCCGGAACGCGAAGCGTCTCATGACCGAGGCGCTGGACAACCTTGGTGCGAAGGATGGCGCGGTCCGCCTCCTCGATGCGCTTGCCCATACGCGCGATCTTGCGGTCCAGCGTGCGTTGCTGGGTCTTCGCGGCCTTCGCCGCGTCGGTGGCGGGTTGCCTGCGGTTAGCGACTTCCGCCTGCCCCGCCGGCGACTTCACCCACGCCCGCCGCGCCTGAAGGACCGCCTCGGCGCGCTCGCGTTCACGCCGGCCGTCCGCCAGGGCGTCCAGCTCCTTGTTCCAGCGCGTGATCGCCCTGAGATAGGCTTGGCCGGGGTTGGTGTACCATTGCGCCAACTGCTTGGGGCTAACGCCGCTCTGCCGGGCGCGCTCCTTGTGCGCCTCCTCCTTGGCCTTCGCGCGTCTCAACTTACGCGCCTCGTCGCGCGTCAGCTCGGCTTCCAACGACCGGGCGGACGGCGGCTTGGGCGACTGTATCTGGGCGCGCTCGCCCTTCCAGATATCACGCTGGTGCGCCATCGCGGCGCGCGTCGAATCCATCTCCTTTGCGACATCCGAGGTCGGCCGCTCCACCCACTTCTGCGCTTTCCACGCATCGGCGACCTGGCGATCCAACGCCTTGTCCTGCGCCTCCTGCCCTCGGTTCTGAGCGGCGATATCGCGGTTGTTTTCGCCGCGCTCGGTGCGCTCGTCGCGCCGCTCCATGGCCGTGACCTCCGGTCCCTGGTGCTGGGTCGGTTCACGGTCGATCCCCTGTTCGGCGAGGGTCTTTTCCGACACGCGCGGGACGTCGGGCGCATATCGCTCGAGGTAGCGGTTCTGCACCTCGGCCCACTCGCGGCGTACGTCTTTGACGAATTCGGGGGCGTGCCAGTCGCGGTTTTTCTTGCCGAAGCCTGCCTCGCTCAGGTCCCGGGTGGTGACGAGAATGTGGGCGTGATGGTTGCGTCCGTCCCCCTCGCGATCGGGCAAATGGAGGGCGACGTCGGCCACCATTCCGCGCCTGGCGAGGCTCTCGCGGGCGAACGCCTCCACCAAATTCTTGCGCTGATCGGCTGTCAGCTCGTGCGGAAGCGCGACCAGGATCTCACGTGCGGGGACGGCGTCTCTACGCTTGTCGGCGGCCTCCGCCGCGTTCCACAGCGTCGCCCGATCCTGGTATTCGGGCGGCGCGTTGGCGGGCGCGATGATGGCCGTATGTTCGACACCGGCGCTCTTGGCGGCGTAGTCGAACGTCATCCCCAGGCGCGCGTCGGCGAGTTCGGTCGCTGATCGATAGGCCGCTGCGGCGAGCATGGAACGGCCCTCGCTGCGCATGATGGGCTGAACGCGAAGGCTGTAGATCGCCAATGTAAGTCCCCTTCCCTTCTCGTCCCTAGACGCGATCGCTAAGGGCTCCGCCCTTGGCTCGAACCCAAGCCGGCAGGCGGGTTCGACGGGTTCCGGGCGGAGCCTGGATGCACCGTCGATGGGCGAAGCCCAGCGATGGGTAAGTGCGCCCTTCTTCCTATTAGATCTCCTTCCTTACTGGATGGTTTTTTTACCGGCACGCCCAACACGAAATCCGGTATTAATCCCACATCGTTATTCACCACCATCTGAGCCGCGATCAATGAAACTCAGGCGGTAAAACGAGAATGACGATGGAAGTGGGAACCCAGCCAACACGCCGGTCTACACCACGGTCAGAGGCTCAAAAGGCTAGGCGCAGGGCGCTTTGGTTGGCCCGAGAAGATGATCGGCGCGCTCTGGAAATCCGCGCCCTGACCGGCCGCTATCAGGATCTGAAAAGGTCCATGGCGCGGGCGGGCGTGAAGATACCGCCGATCTCGGACATCGACACCAAGTTCGATGATCCGGTGCGTCGCTTTGAAGTGCTGAAGGCCCGCGTCGGCCGCTGGGACGCGCTGTGGAGCATCCAACTCCGCAAACGGGAGACGCGCGGGAAGATCATTATCGGCGGGGCGGTCCTGGCCGCCATCGCCGAGGTGGCGGACGACGACGCCGAGGAACAGGCGTTTCGCACTCGCATCCTCGCCCTCTTGGACGAGCGGGTCCCTCGCGTGCGCGATCGCCTGGTGGTGCGCCAGCTGCTGGCCGTCGATGACGGCCAGCCTGTGGAGCTGGCGCTAAGGCCAGGCGGCCCCTTGGACGAAAGCCTTGTGGACGCACTCAAAGCGCTCGGCGAGGGCTTGTCGCCTCTGGAGCGCAGCGCCCTTGGCGGGTGGGGCGGCCTCGACCACGACAGCGGCGAAGAGGCCGACCTGGAGCACCTCGTCAGCGGGGCGGATCACCAAGAGGGAAACGTGCAAAATTCCGACGGTGCAGCACCCTCGCAGCGGGCGTAGCCGC
>JBARAK010000096.1:0-10157 GCA_049791955.1 Caulobacteraceae bacterium | reverse complement strand
GCCTATGACCCTCCGCACCCGACGCCGCCGCGCCATCGCCCTGCTCGCCCTGGCCGGCGGCGTCGCGCTCGCGGGCTGCCACCGCAGCCGGACCAGCAACGAGCTGGTGGTCAGCCTCAACAAGCTGTCGACGCCCTATTCGGTGATGCTGAAGCGATACGCCGAGCGGGCCGCCCGCCAGGCCGGGGTCGAGGTGGCGGTGCTGGACGGCCAGGGCGACTCCTCCAAGCAGAGCGCCGACCTGCGGGCCGCCAGCGTGCGAGGAGCCAAGGCCATCGTGCTGGCCCCCAACGACAGCAGCGCCCTGGCCCCGGCGGTGGACGACCTGCGCCAGGACGGCGTGGCGGTGATCGCCATCGACCGGCGGCTCGACGGCACGGCCCAGCCGGTTGCCTTCGTCGGCGCCGACAACACCCAGGGCGGCCGGCTGCTGGGCCAGTGGGTGGTGCAGCATTTCCCCAAGGGCGCGCGGGTGGTGGTGATCACCAACGAGCCCGGCTCCAGCACCGAGATCGAACGGTCGCGTGGCGTCCACCAGGGCCTGGGCGCGGGCGGCCCAACCTACCGGATCATCGCCGAGCAGACCGCCAACAGCTCCCGCGACCAGGCCCTGACCGTCACCCAGAACATCCTGACCGCCTTCAGCGCCGCCCCGCCGGACGCCATCATCTGCCTCAACGACGACATGGCCATCGGCGCGCTGGAAGCCATCCGCTCCGCCGGCCTGCCCCGCGACCGGATCAAGGTGCTGGGCTTCGACGCCAATCCCGAGGCCCTGGCCCGCATCCGCGCCGGCGACATGTCCGCCACCGTCGAGCAGAGCCCGGCCAGACAGGTGAGCACCGCGATCCGCGAGGCGCTCGACGCCATCCGCACCGGCGCGAAGCCCCGGTCGGTCACCCTCCAGCCCCTCCTGATCACCGCCGCCAACCTCGACCAGGCCGAACGGGCGTCGGAAGCGAAGCCCTGAGCGCAAACGGCGCGCATTGAACTTGTACAAAATCCCGTACATATATGGTCCAACGCTGGACCATGGAGGATTGCGTGGACGTTCTCACCTACTCCGACACCCGGGCGAACCTTAAGGACGTGATGGACCGCGTGGTCCAGGACCATGCGCCGGTGATCATCACCCGCGCCAAGGCCGAGTCCGTGGTCATGGTCTCGCTGTCGGACTGGCGCGCCATGGAGGAGACCACCCACCTGCTCTCCACTCCCGCCAACGCGGCGCGGCTGCGCCAGGCCGTCGAACAGCTGGACGCCGGCCAAGGCGCTGAACGCGAGTTGGTCGAGGAGTGAAGCTCGTCTTCGCGGCCCAGGCCTGGGAGGACTATCTCCACTGGCAGCAGATGGATAAGGCCGTCCTCGAACGGCTGAACAGCCTGATCAAGGAATGCCGCCGCGACCCCTTCAAGGGAACCGGCAAGCCTGAGCCCCTGAAGAGCGACCTCAAGGGCTGGTGGTCACGGCGCATCACCCTGGAAGACCGGCTGGTCTACCGGGTCGCCGGCGCAGGACCGGACCAGCGCCTCGAAATCGCGCAGTGCCGGTTTCATTACTAGGGCCAACGCCTTCTCCCCTTGCGGGAAAGGAAGGTTAGTCAAAACGGGATCGGAGGAGAGCATGGAGCCGACGGAAACCGCTTCCGCCAAGATCACCCGGCGCATCCAGGAACTGGGCGGCTGGAAGGGAGACACCCTCGCCCGTCTCCGCCAGCTGATCCACGACGCCGACCCGCAGATCCTGGAGGAATGGAAGTGGGAGAAGCCCAAGTCCCCCGGCGTCCCGATCTGGTCCCATGACGGCGTCATCTGCACCGGGGAAGCCTACAAGCAGGTGGTGAAGCTCACCTTCGCCCGCGGCGCCTCGATCGAGGACCCGGACAAGCTGTTCAACTCCAGCCTGGAAGGCAATGTGCGCCGCGCGATCGACCTGCGCGAAGGCGAGCAGATCGACGCAGCCGCCTTCAGGCGCCTGATCCTCACCGCGGTGGCCGCCAACGCCGCAGCGCTGGCTGAACGGGCGGCCAAGAAGAAAAAGTAGGCGCGGTCCGTACGCACCGCGACCAACCGCCATTGGACAAGTCGGGGCAAGTTGCCTCTAAGGGCGCCATTCGCCAGCGTGCGAGGCTCGCACCAGGGGTCGCCCTGGCGATGGGTCCGAAACGCCGGCCGCCTTCGTCGAGGATGCCATGTCGTCAAACGGCCGACCGGACGCTCATACGGACATCGTCTATCCGTCAGCTATCCCGTTCGCCATGGTCCACCTCGGCTGCCTGGCCGCGATCTGGACCGGAGTGACGTGGCGGGCGGTGGCGATAGGCGCCGCGCTCTATTGCCTGCGCATTTTCGGGATTGGCGCGGGCTATCACCGCTATTTCTCCCATCGCGCCTACAAGACCGGGCGGGTGTTCCAGTTCGTTCTCGCCTTCCTGGCTCAGGCCAGCGCGCAGAACAGCGTACTGTGGTGGGCGGCCAAGCACCGCCACCACCATCTTCACTCCGACACCGAGGACGACGTCCACTCGGCCAAGCTCCGCGGCTTCTTCTACAGCCACGTCGGCTGGATCTTCGACCGGCGTCATGATGGGACCGACTACGTCAAGGTCGCCGATCTCAACCGCTTTCCGG
Organism: Caulobacteraceae bacterium; assembly: GCA_049791955.1. Taxonomy (GTDB): domain Bacteria; phylum Pseudomonadota; class Alphaproteobacteria; order Caulobacterales; family Caulobacteraceae; genus CAHJWH01. The sequence goes on along the minus strand of JBARAK010000096.1, from coordinate 7,527 downwards.
AGCTCAGGCTCCTAGACCGTTTCGAACTGGCGCCCGCCGCCCTGGTTGCGGCGTTCTGCTTCCTCGCCGCCGGCTGGTCGGGCCTGGTGGTCGGCTTCCTGTGGAGCACGGTGCTCGTCTACCACGCGACCTTCTGCATCAATTCGCTGGCGCATATCCACGGCAAGCGGCGCTATGTGACGGGTGACGGCTCGCGCAACAACTGGCTGCTCGCCGCCCTCACCATGGGCGAGGGCTGGCACAACAACCACCACGCTTTCCAAAGCAGCACGCGGCAGGGTTTCCGTTGGTGGGAGATCGACGTCACCTTCTATATCCTCAAGGTGTTGTCCTGGACGGGGGTGGTCTGGGATCTGAAAGCGCCGCCCCGCGAGCTGCTGCGCAATGAGCACCGCCTGGGACAGCGCACCATTGAGCGAACCGCTCAACAGCTGGCGGCCCACTTCTCGGTCGAGCGGATCAGGATGGGATTTTCGGCCAGCAGCCTGCACCTCGACGAGGCAGCGATGCGCGATGCGCTCAGGAGCCTGGCCCAGCGCACCCTGGCCTACACCCGCTCCATGGACGAGATCATCGACTCGGCGATGCGGATTCTCGGCGCCCATCCCGACCTGCAGGTCATGGCCGCCGACGGCGGCCGGCTGGCGGCTGTCTAGAGCGTCCGCCCGGCGCAGCGTCCCGAGCCCCACTTGGCGCTCAGGAACGCTGCGTCACGCTTGATTGCTCAGACTTTCCGGCGGCGGCGCGGGACCCGGACCGTGGCCTCGCCATCCATGACCAGGGCCTCGCCGACAAAGGCTTCTCCGCGCAGGACCACCCGCGCGCTCGTTTCGTCGATCGCCGTGACGGTGATGCGGGTCGTCACGACGTCGCCGATGCGCACCGGCGCGTGGAAGGCCAGGGTCTGGCTGAGATAGATGGCGCCCGCCCCGGGCAGGATCGTGCCGACGACGGCGGACCCGAAGGAGGCGGACAGCAGGCCGTGGGCGATCCGGCCGCGATAAGCGGTCTTGGACGCAAAGGCCTCGTCCATGTGAACGGGATTGAAGTCGTCGGACGCCTCGGCGAACTGCTGGATCCGGTCTTCGGTCACCGTAAGACGTTTTTCGGCGACCATTCCAATGGCCAGCTCTTCCAGGATGTAGCCGCCGGAGGGGTGAGGTTCGATCATGGTGCGCCGGTAGCAATGGACAACCGGACTGGCCAGCAAAAAAGCGACGAACCCGTGACGGTCGTGTTTACGACGGAAACACACCGTTGCCCCGGCGCGCCCTACCGCCAAGGCCAAGTCGACCCACATGTCGCCTTATGAAGAAGATCGGTTTCCTGTCCTTCGGCCACTGGTCGGACACCCCGCAATCGGCGACCCGTTCGGCGGGCGACGTGCTCCTGCAATCCATCGACCTGGCCGTGGCGGCGGAAGAGCTTGGGGCCGACGGCGCCTACTTCCGCGTCCACCACTTCGCCCAGCAGCTCGGCTCGCCCTTTCCGTTGCTGGCCGCCGTGGGCGCCAAGACCCGTCGCATCGAGATCGGCACCGGCGTGATCGACATGCGCTACGAGAACCCGTTCTACATGGTGGAGGACGCCGGCGCGGCCGACCTGATCGGCGGCGGCCGGCTCCAGCTCGGCATCAGCCGCGGCTCGCCCGAGCAGGTGATCGATGGGTGGCGTCACTTCGGCTACGCCCCGGCTGAGGGCGAGAGCGACGCCGACATGGGCCGCCGCCACGCCGAAGTCTTCCTTGAGCTGCTCGAGGGCAAGGGCTTCGCCAGGCCCAGTCCCCGCCCGATGTTCCCCAACCCGCCCGGGCTCCTGCGCCTGGAGCCCCACTCGCCCGGGCTTCGCGAGCGTATCTGGTGGGGCTCCGCGGCGAACAGCACCGCGGTCTGGGCCGCGCAGAAGGGCGTCAATCTTCAGAGTTCGACCCTGAAGGCGGACGAAAGCGGCGAGCCCTTCCACGTCCAGCAGGCCAGGCAGATCCGGCTCTATCGCCAGGCGTGGAAGGAGGCCGGCCATGCCCGCGAACCCCGCGTGTCGGTCTCGCGCTCGATCTTCGCGCTGATGAGCAATCGCGACCGCGCCTATTTCGGACGCGGCGAGACCAGCGACCAGATCGGGATCATCGACAACATGCGCGCCGTGTTCGGGCGCTCCTACGCCGCCGAGCCCGACGAACTGGTGGAGCAGCTCCGTGGCGACGAGGCGATCGCGGAAGCGGACACGCTGCTGCTGACCGTCCCGAACCAGCTCGGCGTCGCCTACAACACCCACGTCATCGAGGCCATCCTGACCCACGTCGCGCCCGCGCTCGGCTGGCGCTAGACGCGGCCGAAGTTCTTCCAAGATCGCCGGCTTTGGCCGGACGATCAGTCGTGTGGGTCTTGCATCCTGGCGGGGATGTCGCGTTGAGCGTGCAGCACGCGCCAGACGTCTACATGATCGCCGCGATCGATATAAAAGATCAGATAGGGATAGCGCTTCAACCGTCGCTGTCTGAGGCCAGGCAGGCCCAACTCGTGACCATAAAACGGCGAGCCTGTAGCCGGCTTGGCCGCGATCAAGCGATAAGCCCTTTCGAGCTCATCGATGAAGTCGAGCGCGACGTCTTCACCGGCATGGCCTGCATAATAGTCGGCCGCTGCTTCTATATCTCTACAGGCCTGTTCTCGGGGAACGATTGGCTTGACGGTCATCCCGCCCTGCGGCTGCGCACGCGCTCGCGCAGGTCGTCGAAATAGGTTCCGTCGACAGGCCCGGCGGGCGGCGAAGACAATCCCTCCAGCAGCAGGCCACGCAGATGCTGTCGGTCCTGATCATCGCGGATCAGCTCGCGAACGTATTCGCTGCTGGTTCCATAGCCGCGGCTGGCGACCTGCTCATCGACGAACGATTTGAGCATGTCTGGCAGGGAAATGTTCATCGTGCCCATGCACTAAGAGATACGGTCGATGGCAAATTTTGGCAAGGCGATTGGCAAGGGGCGCGGGACTCAGTTTGAGGAGGCGGTCGGGGCGACGGTGATGATCCGCCAGCAAGCCGACGCTCGAGAGGGTCCGGAAGAAGTGGCGAGCGGAAGTCACGCGTCGGTTCAAATTTCCCTCAATCGATCCACCTGTGGATGAATCCACTATTCGACTTACGGCGTCGTAAGCTTGATCAGGTAGCTATCGGCTTGAACTGAACGCCGCCGCAAAAGCTGCGTCTCGGGCGTTTTTAGCCCCCGCCTCGATTGCTGCCGCTATAGCAAACAGGCCTTGCACAACCGCGCCGAGGGCGAGGAACGGCAGCAGGTAAGGAGCAAGCGACACAACCTCTGGGACAACCCCCAAAAATAGAACGGCGACCATCATAGCCACGCAACCAAGCTGAGCTGCGAACAAAGCGATAGTGGAACCTGTTGATTCGCGATCTTTGGAAGCCATGTAGGCCCAAGGCCCAACAGCATTGGCATATCCCCAAACCGCCAGTGGCCAGATATTCTCTCTGGGATCATGCACCATCGCCGCGCCAAGAACACTAACTACCACTTCGGCCAGCTTGCTCATCGTCCGCTCCCGCCCCGCACCTCATAGCAACAGCATAAGCCCGACAACGCGAGGTGGTCGTTCAGCCAGCTTCAATTTCAGCTTTAGGTCGGGAGCTACCGTCAGCATGCCCCCTAACCGGGCTCTTCAAACCGCGTCACCACCGGCGTGGGTCGCGGCCTTCCCCCCCTGCCCGCTCGAACACCAGCGTGCTCTGCACATCCTCCCCCTTAGGGTTGGTCCGCAGGCTCAGCGACCGTCCGTCCGGCGAACGGGTGTAGACCGTCTCCAGCACGGTCATCTCCTGCATGTGCTGGACGGTCTCGGTCACCACCAGCGCCTCGCCGCGCCAGTTTGCCGACGCGCTGCGCAGGATCGTGGTCCCCACCCGGATGTCGGCCGACAGCGGGAACCGCACCTCCTGGCCATCGAGCGGCAGGTCGAGGTCATAGGACCGCGTGCTGCGGCGCACGGTGGCGGCGACGCCGATGTGCAGGGCCGCGCCGTCCTGGCGGATGTTCAGGGTCTGCGCGTTCGGGCCCGGAAAGTCCCCGTAGTCGCTGCGCGCCACGTTCAGCACCCAGGTCCCATTGAGGTCGGGACGCGCCCCGGCCTGGGCCCAGGCCCCGCCCGCAAGTCCAAGCGCCGCCACAGCGGTCAGAAGCGTACGTGCGATCATCTCAAAGCCCTCTCGCCTGGGCCGGCGCCGAGGCGCCCATGTGGGCTATCACCGAGGACAGGGTCTGCGGTTTCCAGCCCGCCCCCCAGGTCGAGGGCTTCGGTCCCATCACGAAGTCCAGGCGCGCGCCCGCCATGATGTCGGCATAGCGGATCACCGGCGCGTCCAGCGGCTTGCCGTCCAGGGTGGCCGACTGGATGTAGATGTTGGCCGCGGAGCTGTTCTGCGCCGTCACCGTGAACGCCTTGCCGTTGCCCAGGTGGATCACCGCGCGGCGGAACAACGGGCTGCCGATCATGTAGTCGCCAGAAGCCGGATTGACCGGATAGAAGCCCAGGGCGGTGAACACATACCAGGCCGACATCTGGCCGCAGTCGTCGTCGCCATCCAGCCCCGCGGTCGCGTTGGCGTATTCGTCCGAGGCGATCTCGCGCACCTTGGCCTGGGTCTTCCAGGGCTGGCCGCCGAAGTCGTACAGGTAGCCGACGTGGTGGCTGGGCTCGTTGCTGTGGGCGTTCCAGTCGTCGGCGAAATAGGCGTCCAGCCGCGCGTCGAACGCCTGCCGCCCGCCCATCAGCTCAACCAGCCCCGGCGCGTCGTGCATCACCGACCAGGAGTAGACCTGCGGCCAGTCCTCGGTCCAACCCGCCTCCGGGTCGGCCCAGCCGCCGTCGAGGTTGCGCGCCTGCATCAGCCCGGTCGCCGGATTGTAGATGTTGCGGTAGTTCAGCGAGCGCTTGAGGAAGAAGCGGTAGTCGTCCTGGCGGCCCAGCGCCTTGGCGGCGACCGCCACCGCGAAGTCGTCGTAGCTGTCCTCCAGGGTGCTGGAGGCGGACTCCGCGGTCTTGTCGGCCGGGATGTAGCCGAGTTGCTTCAGATAGGTCAGGCCGGCGCGCGCCTCGTAGGGCGTATGGGGCTCGCGGTCATACCAGCGGCGGGTGGTGTCGCCATCCGGCGGGGTCATGGCGTCCTTGTACACCGCCTCCCAGGCCAGCTTGCGGTCGAAGCCGCCCAGGTCCTTGCTCAGGGCCTCCGCCACCATGGAGTCCGCGTGGGTGGCGATCATGATGTTGGTGTAGGACGGGTTGGGCCACTTGGGCATCCAGCCGCCTTCCTTGTAGTCCTGCAGCAGGGCCTGGATCATCCCGCCCGCCCGCTCGGGCGTGGTCAGGGTCAGCAGGCTGTATTCGGCCCGGAAGATGTCCCAGATCGAATAGGCGGTGTAGGAAACACCGGTGTGCACGCTGTCGTCGAAGGCGCTGTAGTAGCGGCCCTGCTCCGAGAACTGCCGGGGATAGAGCATGGTGTGGTACAGCGCCGTGTAGAAGATGTGGCGCTGGTCTTCGCTGGCGCCTTCGATGTCCATCACCTTCAGCTTGGCGTTCCACGCGGCCCGCAGCTCGCGCCGGACCTTGTCGAAGTCCCAGCCGGGCATCTCCGCGTCCAGGTTGGCGCGGGCCTGGTCGATGCTGATGAACGAGGTCCCGACCTTGGCCTCGATCGCCTCGCCCGGCGCCGGGTCGAAGCGGACATAGGCGCCGCGGGCCTGGCCCGTCCCCTGCCCGTACAGGCCCGAGCCGGAAAAGGCCTGGCGGTAGCGGATCACGAAATAGCCCTTGAAATTCGGTAGGGCGCCGGGGCCGAGGTGGGCGTCCATCCGGTCGGGGTTGTAGCCGCTGATCTCGTGGCGCGCGGCGTCGACCTGGGCGAAGCCGGCGTGGCCCGGACGGGACGCCTCCACCACCACCTTGGCGTCGGCGTGGGCCGGGAAGGTGAAACGCATGAAAGCCGCGCGCGTGGTCGCGGTCATCTCGGTGCGGATGCGCCGTCCGCCGCCCGCGTCCATCGAGACCGAGTAATAGTCGGGATGGGCGATCTCGTCGGCGTGGACGAAGGGCAACCTGCGCGCCTCGGGCGTGGTCTTGAGCGCGCCGATCTCGGGCATCAGGGTGACGTAGCCATAGTCGCCCATCCACAGCGCCGGCTGGTGGGTGCCGATGAAGCCGCTGATCGCGGTGTCCTCATAGCGATAGGAGACGCGGCTGATCTTGTTCTGCCGGGTCTGGGGCGTCCAGCTGGTCATGCCGAAGGGCGTCACCACCGAGGGCATCATCTGGCCGTAGCCGAGCGGGCCGCCGCCGGAGCCGATGTAGAGGTTCACCCAGCTCGCCGGATCGGAACCTGCCTCCGGGCCGGCCGCCGCCGCGCTCCCAGCCCCCAGGGCGAGGACAGCCATGCCAGCCAGGGCCGCTTTGAACTTCGACACTTCCGTCAATATCGTTCCCTCGACCCCTGGGCCGCGCTCGCCGGCCGTTCTTATCCATGCCGCCGCCCGCAAGCCTTCACTTTTTAAGGCGCGTTATCGCTTGTGGTTGACGCGGAATATATATTCTGGTCAAACCTTTTTATAGAACAAATAGACCGCCAATAGGCGGCATTGGTCGTCGATGGCCTCGGCGACATGGGAGGAAAAGCTGATGACGACCTCATCGAGCATCGCATTGGACCGTCGATGGACAGCGCTGTCCACCCGGGTCGCGCGCCTGCGAGCCTCCGACCTGCGCCCCAGGCCCTAGACCGACGCCGTCCGGGGGAAGCGCCATGCTGCTGGATGTCCGCGCCGTCGAGAAGAGCTTCCCCGGGGTCAAGGCCCTGGACGGGGTCAGCCTGCAGGTCGGCGCCGGTGAGGTGCACGCCCTGCTCGGCGAGAACGGGGCCGGCAAGTCGACCCTGCTGAAGATCCTCTCCGGCGCCCAGGCCCAGGACCGGGGCGAGTTGCTGTTCGACGGGACCGCGCTGGACCCGGCCGACACCCCGCTCAGGCGCCAGCAGGCCGGCATCGTCACCATCTACCAGGAGTTCAACCTCCTGCCCGAGATGTCGGTGGCCGAGAACATGTTCCTGGGCCGCGAGCCCTGCCGCCGGGGACTGATCGACTGGCGCGCCATGCACGCCAAAGCCCGCGAGATCCTGTCCGATCTCGGCCTGTCGCTGGACCCCCGCGCCGCCGTCCGCACCCTGTCGGTCGCCGGCCAGCAGATGGTCGAGATCGCCAAGGCCATGACCTTCAAGGCGCGGCTGATCATCATGGACGAGCCGACCGCCGCCCTGAGCGAGCCCGAGGTCGAGGCCCTGCACCGCATCGTCGCCGACCTGCGCCGTCGCGGCGTCAGCATCATCTATGTCACCCACCGGCTGTCCGAAGTGCGGGCGATCTGCGATCGCTTCACCGTGCTGCGCGACGGCCGTTTCGTCGCCGACGGCGAGGTCCAGGGTCGAGAGATCGGCGATCTGGTCCGCCTGATGGTCGGGCGCGATGTC
>JBARAK010000095.1:0-4626 GCA_049791955.1 Caulobacteraceae bacterium | reverse complement strand
GCCCAGCCTCGCGGCCCTGCCTCAGGGCGCTGCACCGCGGACGGCGAAAAGCGCTCGCCGTCCATCGCCTGGAAGGCCACGCCGACCGACGCCGCCGCCATAATCCTGATCGTCGAGGATGCGGATGCGCCAGCGCCGACGCCGCTGGTCCACACGCTGGCCTGGGCGCTCCCGGGCGGCGACGCCGAGCTTGCCGAGGGCGCCCTGTGCAGCCCCGGATCGGGTGGCGAACCCATCTCGCTGGGCCGCGACTCCTTTTTCGGGGCGGAGGACCTGTCGCCCGATCCGCCGCCTGGCCACGGACCGCATCGCTATGCGTTCCAAGTCTTCGCCCTGGATAGTCCCCCCGACCTGCACGGCAAACCCATCCGCACCCAGGTTGTCCACGCGATCAAGGACCATGTGATCGCCAAGGGAATGCTGATCGGGACCTACGAGCGCGTCTGACCGGCGCTCGGCGGTCGCCCCGCGGGAGCGCCGAGCGCGCCAGGCTGTGTGGTGCAGGCAACCGGCTGGGTAGACGAAGCGTCTTCGCCGAAAGGTCTATTCTGGTCTTAGAGCGGCGCGAACAACCTTCCCAAGCTATCCTTTGAGACGATTGTGGATGGCGCAGGCGGCGATGGCGGCCTCGCCCTCTGCGACGCAGATCTGGTTCAGGCCGCGGACCACATCACCTGCCGCGAACAGCCCCGGCATGGCGGTTTCCTGGTGCGCGTCGGTCATTATCCGGCCGTCTTCGGCGAGCGGGAGCCCCAGGTCGCGGATCAGCTTCACCTGCGGCGTCACGCCGAACGCGGCGTAAAGCGTGTCGAACCGAAGCCCATCCAGTCCGTCCTGGTGGAGGGCGGCATGGTCGTGGTTCAGGTCGAGCCGATCAAGGGCGCATCGCCTCACCGCGATCTGGGCCTCGGCCAGCGCCTGCTGTCGCTCCGGGCTCAAAGCCCCGTCGGGCGTGAGCACCAGGGTCGTTGCAGCGGAATAGGTGCGCAGGAACAGGGCTTCACGCGCGGCATGGTCGCCGTCGCCGAGCACGCCGATGCTGCGGTCGCGAGCCTCATAGCCGTCGCAGATCGGACAGACGCGGACCAAGCCCCGCTGGATCGCCTCGGCCATGCCCGGAAGCGGAGGAATGGTATCCACTACCCCCGTGGCCACGAGCACGGTGCGGGCGCGCCATTGCTCGTCGCCCCACCGCACCACGAAGCCGACGTCCTTTCGTTCGACTTGCGTGACCCGCGCCTTGTGGATCTTCACGCCGTAGCCGTTGGTCTGGGCCGCGAGCCGGTCGAGCAGGTCCTGGCCGCCCAGGCCCTCCGGAAAACCGGGTAGGTTACGGGAGTGGGGAATCCAGCGCGCACGGCTGGCGCCGGTGTCGAACACCATTGCCCGGCGACGGAAGCGGGCCAGATAGAGGGCCGCGGTCAGCCCCGCCGCCCCCCCGCCAACGACCACGCAGTCGAATGGAGCGCTCATGGCTCCATCGAGAGCACGACTTTCCCGCGCACGTGATCGTTTTCCAGGTGGATCTCCGCTTCGGCGGCGGCTTCCAGCGGGAAGACGCGATCGATGAACACCTTGACCGCGCCTTTGTCGATCAGTCGGCCGATCTCGCGCAATTGCTCGCCACTAGGTTGGCAGGTGTAGCGGCTGGCGGCGACGCCAGCGGCCTCCGCCCTTTCCGCGGTTGGCTCGTGCACGGTGGAGATCAGGGTTCCGCCTCGCTTGAGGACCGCCCACGAGCGATCCTCAGTCTCGCCGCCGATCAGGTCATAGACTAGGTCGACAGCCTCCACCTCGTCCTCGAAGCGCTGATGGCGATAGTCGATCACCTGGTCGGCGCCCAGATCGCGGACGAAGTCGATCGCGTCGCTCGAGGCGGTGGCGATCACCTCCGCGCCGCACACCCGCGCGAACTGAACCGCGAACGGACCGACTCCGCCCGAGGCGCCGTGGATCAGCACGCGCTGCCTGGGCCTGAGATGGCCGTGGTCGAACAGCCCCTGCCATGCCGTCAGCGCTGCAAGCGGGACCGAGGCGGCCTGCAGCATATCCAGCGAGGCAGGCTTGGGGGCGCAGAGGCTGGCGGGAACTGTGGTCCACTGAGCGTAGCCGCCGCGATCTTGCGGCAGCATGGCGAAGATGGCGTCGCCCTCGGCGAATGTCTTCACACCGGGGCCCGCCTGGCGCACGAAGCCGGCGGCGTCGCGGCCGAGCACCACCGGCAGGTCCTCCGCCTTGACCGCTGGATAGAGGCCCTTGCGAATTTTGTAGTCGACCGGGTTCACGCCCGCCGCAAGGATTTCGATCAGCACCTCGCCTGATTGCGGCTCTGGCCGGTCGAGATCCTCGATTTGAAGCACTTCCGGGCCGCCGAACTCGTGAATGCGCACAGCTTTCATGACGTGGTTCCTGTCGCGATGGGAAATGGACGCCAGTCGGGAGTTTCAGGAGGCCCTGGTGGCGTCGGGCTATCAGGACAGCCTGGGTTGGCCATTGGAGGCTGAAAGACCGCCGTCTACCGGCAGATTGACCCCGGTCACGAAGCGCGCGTCTTCGCTAGCGAGAAAGGCGATGACGCCGGCGATGTCATCGGGCTCGCCGCCGCGGCCCATGGGGATGCGCTCTTCGAACTTCGAGATCAGATCCGGCTGGTCCTGCATGCCCTTGGTCATGGGCGTTCTGACATAGGAGGGGTTCACCGCGTTGACGCGCACGCCGTACGCGGCTTCGTCCAGGGCGAGCGCCCGGGTGAAGTTGGTCACCGCGCCCTTGGCCGCGTTGTAGAAGCTGTGGTTCCAGTCGCCGCCGATACCGGAGACGGACGACATGTTGATGATACAACCCTTGTTTCGGCGCAGATGGGAGATGGTTTCGCGGCACATGTAGAAAACGCCGTCGAGATCGGTTGATATAATCCGTCGCCACTCGCTTACATCGCCCTCGTCAACCTTTCCCAGGTGATCGACGCCCGCGATGTTGCAAACGACATCAATCCGGCCGAAGCGCGCCGCGACCTTCTCGACGAAGGCCTTGACCTGATCGTGGGACGAGATGTCGACGACATCGGCGATAAGATCGATGTCGCCCAGCGATTGGGCGACCGCCTTCAGTTTTTCGCCATCGCGATCCGCCAGGGCGAGGGTCGCCCGCTCCCGGGCGAAGCGGCGGACCGCGCCTTCACCGATGCCCGACGCCGCGCCAGTGATCACCACCACCTTACCTTCGAACCCTGTCATCCTGGCGCTCCTCGTCGATGTGGCTTCACAACCTCCCGTCGCCGGTTTTGTTCGCGCTCGGGTTTGGAGTAGGCGATGTTTGGGGCGTCGCGCGTGGCCGGGAAGCACCAGCGGGTACTGCAGCAGCCGTCCCGCGACGATCGCCAGAAGCTGCTGGATGCCCGAGCCCGCGCCGATGGCCAGGGCCCCAGCGGCCGCCGGTTCAGGATGGCGGCCAGGGTGGGCATGGTGATCGGCCGCACGGCGATCGCGGCGGGCGTGCGCGCCCCCTCCTCGCCGACGATCCGTTGGTGAACTTTGACGACGCCCGGTCGGGCTGACATGCAGCTCTCGGCTGAACTCGCCCGCCCAAACCAGGTCGTAGCGTTCACCCACCGCGCATTTGGCAGTCATTGCACGTGAAGCCGTGGAAGCAGACATGCAATCGGAACGCCTAGGGATCCGAAACTCAAGGCGAGGTCTTCCAGCCCGGCCCGGCAAGTCTCGAGAGGCTGCCGATCGCGCTTCCGGCCAACGGCGTCGACGTCAATCTCGTCGAAGGCCAGCCGTCACCGGCCTTCCGGTCTAGACGTTCGGCCGCGCGTGACGGGCGCGGAACGGCTTGCGTCGCGCGCTTCACATAAACCGCCAGACGCTTGGCCGCCCATGCGTTGAAGACGGCTGCTTTCCCCAGCAGAGATCGAAATGGGCGCCTCGCCCGGAACACTGCGAACACCGCATTCGAGGCCGCAGGTTCGATAGCAGCACCTTGCCGCCGCCGTCCCTCACCCACCCCTGGCCATCAACGGGGTTCTTTGCGCCGCAGGTGTCGCAGACCGCAACCAGATGCCGATCCTCCGCGACACACGCGCTCACCGTCAGCCCCTGCCCGCAGGCGCGATAGACCATCACTTGGCTCATGTCCCGATGGAACATTTCAAGAACGAACAAGTCAAGCCTGGCGGCGTGAAAGACGGGATGCCGCGCACGCGCCAGGCGCGCGCGCCTGAAACGCAACCCCTCCCCTGGCCCTCGTCGACACATTGGTCCTGGAAGCCGATAGCTTGGAGCGGTTCGCAAGAGCCGCGGGCCTGCGCTCTCCCACCAGCCCGCCCGATCTCAGGTGAAGGTGTCCTCGGACGGCTTGATCGCCTTGCCGCGCTTGGCGGCGGGCGCCTTGCCGCGCCCGGCTTTGGGGGCGGCCGGCTTCGCGGGGTCCAGCGCCTTGGCCTTGCGGCCCAGGCCCAGCGCCCTGGCCAGGTTGGACCGCTGCTCCGAGTAGGCTGCGGCCACCATCGGGTAATCGCGCGGGAGGCCCCACTTGGCGCGGGTCGTCCGGCCGCTCAACCCATCCCGGTTCGCCCGGAGACGTCGGCAAAATCCGGATCGCCCGGCCTCCATCCCATGAGGC
>JBARAK010000094.1:0-26398 GCA_049791955.1 Caulobacteraceae bacterium | reverse complement strand
GGCGCAGTACGGGCAGGCTGAAGCCTTCCGGAGCAGTGGTGCGGGTGGAGGACAACCAGCGCTGTGCGTCGCGCGCCGGCGCGCCCCAGAACGGCCAGGGCTGGTCGGTCATCAGCCGGTTCATCTTGGAGGCGACGGCGAAGCGGTTGTTGGTGTTGTCGGCCTTGTCGACGATGTTGGAAGCCAGGAAAGCCCACATGGCGTTGTAGCCATGGCTCTTCAGCTTCAGCATGGCGGCCGTCCCGTCCGGGTAGCCCAGCGAGAAGTCGAAGCCGATCAGGGCGGCGTCGTTTCGCCGCCGCAGGTCGGTCAGGATCGTCCGCAACTGGGCCTCCGCGGCCTGGCGGGTCGGTGGATTGAAGGCCTCGAAGGTGGGGCGGAAGCGGATGTCGCGCTTGGTCACCCCGATCCAGATGGAATCCTTGCCGGTCTTCGCGGTGGCGGCCGCGCTCCAGTCCACCATGACGTAGGCGTTGAACAGGCGGGTCACGGGGGAGATCCTCGAAATCGTGAGCCGCTCTCTTAGCTCCCCGCGCGGCGACAATGAAGAGCGTGCGCAGCAGGTGATTGAAGCGTCCTGGCGAGCTATAGCCTTGACCGAGGTCGCCGGACGTGCGGGGCCGGACGGTGAAGGTGCAGGCGATATGGAACAACTTCGGGCCGGCGTGGTGGGCGCGGGTGTGTTCGGGGGCTTCCACGCCCGCAAGTACGCCGAACTGGAGGGCGTTGAGTTCATGGGGGTCTATGATCCCCATCCCGATCGCGCGCAGGCCCTGGCCTCGACCTGGAACGGACGGGCTTTCGCGACCCTGGACGCCCTGCTCGAGGCGGTTCACGTGGTGACGGTGGCGAGCCCGGCCGAGACCCACGCTGCTTCGGCCTTCCGCGCCCTGGAGCGCGGACGCCACGTCTATGTGGAGAAGCCCTTGGGCGTTGAAGAGCGGTCCGCCCAGATTCTGGTGGAAAAGGCGCAGGATACGGGCCTCACCCTGGCCTGCGGCCACCAGGAGCGCGTGGTGTTCGCCGCCATGGGTCTGCTGGACACCCCCTATGCGCCGCTGCGCATCGAGTCGGTGCGCCGTGGCTTGCCCAGCCCCCGCAGCCGCGACGTTTCCTGCGTGCTGGACCTGATGATCCATGACCTCGACCTTGCGCTGCAGTTGGGCGAGTACGGCGTTCTGGATGTGCATGCGGAGGGCGCGTTCGACGAGGTGCGGGCCGAGGTCACGTTCCGAAGCGGTCTGAAGGCGGCGTTCTCGGCTTCACGGGTGGCGGAGCGGCGCGAGCGGACCATGCGGCTGGTCTATCCGTCCGGCGAAGTCGAGATCGATTTCCTGGCCCCCTCGTTCCGCAACACCACCGCTTGCGTCCTGAACCCCGATTTCGCCCAATGTCCGGCGGGGAGGGATCCCTTGGGGACAAGCGTTTCGGCGTTCCTCGAAACCGTGCGCGGCAAACGGCCCCGGGCAGTGGTGAACGGGGTCGAAGGACTGGAAGCGCTGCGGCTAGCCTTGACGGTGGAGCATGCCGCGGGCCTGGAGCGCGGCTGATCTCAACAGGATCGGCGGGGGCGCCTCTTCGGGGCGGCCTCAGGCTCCCTGCTGAGCCTGCAGGGCTCGCGCCGCGCCGATCAGCGCCAGGTAAGGGTGCGTGACGACATAGGTCGGGATGGAGGCGAGGTAGGGCTGGAGGCGTCCCTTCGCCTCAAAAGCCTTGCGGAAGTCGCCGGCGTCCAGCGCATCGGCCAGTTGAGGCGCGATACCGCCGGCCAGATACACCCCGCCCTTGGCGCCGTAGGCCAGCGCGAAATCGCCCGCCACCGATCCGAAGATCGCACAGAACCGCTCCACCGCATGACGGGCGAGGTCGTCGCCGGCCAGCGCCTTGGCGGTCACCTCGGCCGGGGTGGCGCATGGCGCGTCGCTGTCGGCGATATCGGCCAGAGCCTGATAGAGATTGAGCAGACCAGGGCCGGACAGGATGCGCTCGATCGACACCCGCCCGAACCGCATGGCCAGCCGGCGCAGGATTTCGACTTCGAGTTCGTCCACCGGCGCGAAGCTGATATGCCCGCCTTCGCCGGCGGTCACCAGCGCGCCGTCCCTCCGACGGCAGAGCGCCGAGGCGCCGAAGCCCGTTCCGGCTCCCATCACCACCATGGTCTGGTCCGGAGCCGGCGGCGGAACATCGCCGATCGGATGGACGTCTGCTCCGGTCAGGGCTGGCGCGCCGAACGCCAGGGCCTCGTAATCATTGATCACGCGCGCGCGCTGGAAGCCCGCGGCGCGCAGGCCGACCTCAGACACCTTCCAGGGCAGGTTGGTGAAGGCGGCGACGCCGTCCGTCACCGGGCCGGCTACCGCGACGCACACCGCCCTGGGCATGAGCGCCGGGGTCAGGCTCTCCAGATAGGCCTCGATCGCAGCCTCGAGCGAGACATGGTCTCCGGAGCGATAGTTTCTGGGAGATTGCAGTGCAGCTCCGTCCGCCAGCTCCACCAGGGCGAAACGGGCGTTGGTGCCTCCGATGTCGCCAACCAGCGCCAAGTCCAAGGTGCGAGCCTCCCGTGGCGGCCCGAGGGCCTTAATCGGACGCCCCCGCTCCGGCAATGGCCGACGCGGGACGATGTTCCCCGACGACACAGGGATAGCGCCTCCTAGCTCCATGTGATAGCGCTGTCATCCAACTTTGGTTTGAACCCTCGCACGGCTCGTTCGATATAGTCCTCATGCTTCATCCCGTTCCGACCCACGCTCGCGCCAAAGCTCGCCATGCGCCAGAGGGGCTGGTGATTTTCGGGGGGACCGGCGACCTCGCCTTGAGGATGTTGTTCCCATCGCTGTACTTTCTTGAAGGCGAGGGATTGCTGCCGCCGGATCTGCGGATCATTGGAACCGCCCGTTCCGAGCTGGAGGACAAGGCGTTCGTCGAGCAGGTCAGGGCGGCGGTGCAGGCGCGGGCCGGCGCCGACTTCTCGGAGGAGACCTGGGCCCAGTTCGCACCCCGCCTGCGCTATGCGGCGGTGGACGTGCTGGACGCCACGGCTTTCTCGCGCCTGTGCGAGGTGCTCGGCGAGCGGCAGGGCATCTTCTATCTCTCCACCTCGCCGGCCCTGTTTGGGGCGGTGTGCCAGAACCTGAAGGCGGCGGGGCTGGTGCGGGAGGATAGCCGGGTGGTGGTTGAGAAGCCGATCGGGCGCGACCTCAAAAGCTGCCAGGCCATCAACGACACCCTGGCCTCGATCTTCACCGAGGACCGCATCTTCCGGGTCGACCATTACCTCGGCAAGGAGGCGGTGCAGAACCTGCTGGCGCTGCGCTTCGCCAATACCTTCTTCGAGCCGCTGTGGAACAAGGCCAGCATCGATCACGTACAGATCACCGTGGCCGAGACCGTGGGGGTCGAGGGGCGCTGGAGCTACTACAACGACTATGGCGCGCTGCGCGACATGGTGCAGAACCACCTGCTCCAGCTGCTGTGCCTGGTGGCCATGGAGCCGCCGGCGAGCCTGGACCCGGATTCCGTGCGCAACGAGAAGATCAAGGTGCTGCAGTCGCTGCGCCCGATCGCCGGCCGCGATGTCGACCGGAACACCGCCCGTGGGCAGTACGTGGCGGGAGTCGCCGACGGGCGTTCGGTCCCCGGATACGCGGATGAAGCCGGCGGAGTCGCGAGCAACACCGAGACCTTCGTCTCGCTGCTGGCCCACATCGATAACTGGCGCTGGGCCGGGACACCGTTTTACCTGCGCACGGGCAAGCGGCTTCCGGTCCGCAGCTCGGAGATCGTCATCCAGTTCCGCGAAGTGCCGCACTCAATCTTCGGCGGCGTCGACCTGATGGCGAACCGGCTGACCATCCGCCTCCAGCCTGAGGAGGAGATCTCCCTGGCGCTGATGAACAAGACGCCGAGCCTTGAGCACAATGGCATGACGCTCAAGCCGCTGTCCCTGAACCTGAGCCTCAGCCACGCCTTCAAGGATGAGCGCCCCCGCCGCATCGCTTACGAGCGGTTGCTGCTCGAGGTGCTCCATGACAACCAGACCCTGTTCGTGCGCCGCGACGAACAGGAGACGGCCTGGCGCTGGATCGACGCGATTCGTCACGGGTGGGATCATCAGGCCGCCAAGCCGTCGCCCTATCCGGCAGGAACCTGGGGGCCTTCAAGCGCTTTCGCCCTGATCGAGCGGCACGGGCACAGCTGGTGCGAATAGCGCCCGGCGGGTTGTCGCCCGCCGGACCACGCCGCGTCTTCCCTTCGGCTTGAGAGGCTCGTCGTCTATGTCCGTTCCGCTCAATCCCGTCATCGCCGAGGTCACCGACCGCATCCGTGACCGTAGCCGCGAGACCCGCGCCGATTATCTGGCCCGTATGGCTGCGGCCCGGGACAAGGGGCGGGGCAGTCATCTGCTCTCGTGCAGCAATCTCGCCCACGCCTTCGCCGCCTCGCCGCTGTCCGACAAGAAGCTCCTCAAGGGCGGCCAGTCGGTGAACATCGGGGTGGTCAACGCCTACAACGACATGCTGTCGGCCCATCAGCCGCTGGGTGGATATCCCGACCTGATCAAGGCCGCCGCCCGCGAGGAGATGTGCACCGCCCAGGTGGCCGGCGGCGTGCCCGCCATGTGCGACGGGGTCACCCAGGGTCAGCCGGGCATGGAGCTGTCGCTGTTCTCGCGCGAGGTGATCGCGCTCTCCACCGCGGTCGCCCTCTCGCACAACATGTTTGACGCCGCCCTGTGCCTGGGGGTTTGCGACAAGATCGTGCCGGGGCTGTTCATCGGCGCCCTGTCGTTCGGCCACCTGCCCATCCTGTTCGTCCCGGCTGGTCCCATGACCTCCGGGATCCCGAACAAGGAGAAGGCGCACGTGCGTGAGCAGTTCGCGGCCGGCCAGGTCGGCCGCGACGCCCTGCTGGAAAGCGAGGCGGCCTCCTACCATGCGGCCGGCACCTGCACCTTCTACGGTACGGCCAACTCCAACCAGATGCTGATGGAGCTGATGGGCGTGCACCTGCCGGGCACGGCCTTCGTCAATCCGGGCACGCAGCTGCGCGCCGCGCTCACGCGCGCCGCCGCCAAGCGCGCCATAGCCCTGGCCCGCGCCGGGGAGGCCCCCATGGGCCAGGTCATCGACGAGCGGGCGATTGTGAATGGAGTTGTGGGCCTTATGGCCACCGGCGGATCGACCAATCACACCCTGCACCTGATCGCGATGGCGCGGGCGGCAGGGGTCTTGATCGGGTGGGACGATTTCGACGCGATCTCGCGCGCCACCCCGCTGCTGGCGCGGGTCTATCCGAACGGTTCCGCCGACGTGAACCGCTTCCAGGCGGTGGGCGGCATGGCCTTCCTCACCCGCGAGCTGCTGGACGCCGGCCTGCTGCACGAGGACGTGACCACGGTGGCCGGCGGATCGCTACGCGCCTATGCGCGGGAGCCGGGGCTGGACGACGGCGAGCTGGTCTGGCGCGACGCCACGGCGGAGTCGCTTGACCGGGATATCCTGCGCCCTGCGTCCGACCCCTTCGATGCGGAGGGTGGATTGCGGACGCTGCAGGGCAATCTGGGGCGCGCGGTGATCAAGGTTTCGGCCGTGGCTCCAGAACATCGCGTGGTCGAGGCGCCGGCTCGGGTATTCCACGACCAGGACGACTTCCTCGCCGCATTCAAACGTGGCGAACTCGACCATGACATGGTGGCGGTGGTGCGCTTCCAGGGGCCGCAGGCCAACGGTATGCCTGAATTGCATAGCCTGACCCCGTCGCTCTCCCTGCTGCAGGATCGCGGACGCAAGGTGGCCCTGGTCACCGACGGACGCATGTCCGGCGCTTCCGGCAAGGTGCCGGCCGCCATCCATCTTACGCCAGAGGCGACCGACGGCGGCCCGATCGCCCGCGTCCGCGACGGCGACGTGATCCGCCTGGACGCCAACGCAGGTCGCCTGGAAGTGAAGGTGGATAATCTTATGGCCCGCGAACCGGTCCAATTCGTCCAGCCTCAATATGGCCTGGGTCGCGAACTGTTCGCCCCATTCCGCCAGCTGGCCTCCACCGCCGAGGCGGGCGCAGGCCTGTTCTTCCAAGGGATTGTCCAATGACCGCCGAAGACATCATGCGGATCAGCCCGGTGATCCCGGTGCTGACCGTTTTGCGTATCGAACATGCGGCGCCGCTGGCTTCCGCTCTGGTCGAGGGGGGGCTGAAGGCGCTGGAGGTGACGTTGCGGACCCCGGACGCCATCCAGGTCGTGCGGGAAATGGTCAAGGCGCGCCCTGACGCGGTGGTCGGGGCCGGCACGGTGCTGAACGCCGAAGCGCTGAAGCGGGCGGTGGATGCCGGGGCGCGATTCATCGTCAGCCCAGGCCTGACCGAGGCGGTCGCTCGCGCGGCGGAGGCCGAGGGTGTGCCGTTGCTGGCTGGCGTCGCCACGGCGTCCGACATCATGCGCGGCTTGGACCTTGGTCTGAAGCGCTTCAAGTTCTTCCCGGCTGAGACCTCCGGCGGCGCCCCGGCGATCGCCGCCTTCGCCGGGCCTTTCGGCGAGATCGCCTTTTGCCCGACTGGAGGCATCACCCTGGACAGCGCCCCGCGTTATCTGGCGATGAAGAACGTTCTGTGCGTTGGCGGGACCTGGGTCGCGCCTAGAGATGCAGTGGAAGCCGGGGACTGGGGGCGGGTCACCGCGCTCGCCGCCGGCGCCGCGGCCCTGCCGCGCGCGGCTGCGTAGTTAGCAAGCCTCCCCGATCGCGAAGAGGGCGCGCCGGCATTCCGGGGCGCTGGTCGATTTTTTCGGAAGCCAGCTTCATCCGCGCATCTTACTGTGCGGACCAAACCTCTCCGGATCGGACATGCATAGACGCGATCTTCTCCTCGGCTCCGCCGGCGCCCTGACCCTGGCGACGTTGGCCCGAGCCCAGGCGCAGCCGGCCGCCACGTCGGCTTCGGCCCAGCTCAAGACCCTGTTCAACCAGTTCATGTCCGAGGACCTGGACCACTCGCCTGAGACCGTGACCGGTCTGGGCCTGGATAAGGGCGCTCGCGCGAGCCAGAAGTTCAAGCTGGATGACGGCTCCCTGGCCGCCACCGCCGACGCCAAGCATCGCAACGCCGAACAGCTTCGCAAGCTCCAGGCCATCGACCGCGGCGCGCTGAGCGGCCAGGACGTGGTGGATTACGACAGCGTCCTCTACGTCGCCGATATCCAGGATCAGGCTAACCGCGCCTTCAACTACGGAGGCGGCGGAGCGGGGGCGCCTTACGTGGTGAGCCAGCTCACCGGCGCCTATCAGAGCGTACCGGACTTCCTGGACAGCCAGCACACCATCGAGACCAAGGCCGACGTCGACGCCTACCTCGCGCGTCTGGAGGCCTTTTCCACGGCGCTGGACCAGGACAGCGAACAGGTCCGCCACGATGTCGGGCTGGGCGTGTTCCCGCCCGACTTCATCCTCGACAAGACCCTGATCCAGCTCCGCGCCCTGCGTGATGCGACGCCCGACAAGTCCAACCTGGTCCAGTCGGTGATCCGCCGCGCCAGGGAGAAGCACATTCCTGGCGACTACGCCGACGTGGCCGCCCGTATCTACACCGGCAAGGTGCAACCGGCGCTCGACCGCCAGATCGCGCTGATGGGCGACCTTCGCGGTCATGCCGTGCACGACGCGGGCGTCGCGCGCCTGCCCCAGGGCGAGGCCTACTATCGCCTGTCGCTGGAGAACTGGACCACCACCAATCGGGATCCGGCCGATATCCACAGGGTCGGTCTTGAACTGGTGGCGGACTACGGCGCCCAGGCTGACGCCATCCTCAAGGGCCAGGGCATGAGCCAGGGGACGGTGGGCGAGCGGCTGCGCGCGCTCTACGACGACCCCAAGTACCGCTACCCGAACACCGACGAAGGCAAGGTCAAGCTGATCGCGGACCTGAACGTCAAGGTGGCCGAGGTCCAGGCCAAGCTGCCCCAGTGGTTCAAGACCCTGCCCAAGGCCAAGCTGGATATCCGGCGCGTGCCCAAGGCCACCGAGGCGGGCGCGCCGGGCGGTTATTACCAGAACGGCTCGCTCGACGGAGCCCGGCCGGGCGCCTACTACATCAACCTGCGCGACACCGCCGAGGTCCCGACCTGGACCTTGCCGACCCTGACTTTCCACGAGGGTATCCCAGGCCATCATCTGCAGCTTTCGCTGGCGCAGGAAGCGCCCCTGCCGATGATCCGCAAGATCCAGTTCTTCTCAGGCTACGGAGAAGGCTGGGCGCTCTACGCCGAGCAACTGGCCGTGGAAATGGGGATGTACCAGGACGATCCACTCGGCCACGTGGGGCAACTCCACGACGCCATGCTTCGGGGCGTGCGGTTGGTGGTCGACACCGGCCTGCATTCCCAGGGTTGGAGCCGCGAGCAGGCGATCAAGTACTATGTCGAAGCGCTGGGCGACCAGGACGCGAGCGCCACCACCGAGGTCGAGCGCTATTGCGTCTGGCCGGGGCAGGCCTGCAGCTACATGCTGGGCAAGCTCGACTGGCTACGCCTGCGGCAGAAGGCCAAGGACGCGTTGGGCGACAAGTTCGACATCCGCGCTTTCCACGATGCGGGCCTGCTGTCCGGCGCCATGCCGTTGGCGGTGCTGGATCGCCGGATCGACGCCTACATCCAGCAAGGCTGACGGCTGGAGCAGGTGGATTTGAACGGGGCGAGATTGCGTCCGCCCCGTTCATCATAAGTCAGTGGGCCCGCTTGGCGGTGATGGTCACGTTGATCTGGACCTTGAGGTCCACCGTATCGCCGCCCTTCCATTGACCTTGGCCGACACCGAACACGCTGCGGTCGATGGGAAGGGCCCCGTTCATCTTGGCGGTTTCGCCGGCGATGGCGAGGGAGAAGGGCAGGCTCACCGGGCGGGTGATGTTGCGGATGGTCAGGTCGCCCACGGCGATATAGTGGCCGGGACCTGCGGCGTTGATCTTGCGGGTGGTGAAGGTCGCCCGCGGAAACGCCTTGACCGAAAACCAGTCGCCGGTGGGCATGGCTTCGTCGCGGCTCTGATCGCCGGTCTTGGCCGACGCCATATCGATCACGGCGGTGACATGGGAGGCGGCGAGGTTGTTCGGATCGAAAGCGATCTGGGCGTCCCAGCGGCCGAATCCGCCGTTGAAAGCCTGTCCATTCATGGCGCTGCTGAAGCCCAGATGGGACGCGGCCTTGTCCACGTTCCAGGTCGGCGCGGGCGCGGCGGTGGCGGGAAGGGCGGCGAAGGCCAGGGTGGCCGCCGCCAGGGCGCCGGCGAGAAGATAGGAACGCATGATCAGGACTCCGTTGCGAGGCGCGCGCGCCGGCCGAGCGGCAACATGCGCCCGAGCACCGGATGGCGATCCAGGAATTGATGTTTGACGACCGCCCCGACGTGCAGGGCCAGTAGCACGACCGCACCCCAGGCCAGGACCACGTGGGTGATGTCGAAGGCGTGGTTGACGGTGGTCTTGGGGCCAGCCGCCAGGGTGTGGACACCTGGGAAATGGGGCCAGGGTACGGTGTGGTAGAGCAGGGTCGGGATATTCAGCGGGCTGGTGGACACCACGATCCAGCCCGTCAGCGGCATGCCGATCATGATGACATAGAATCCCCAATGGACGGCAAGCGACGCGACCCGTTCCCAGGGTTGCAAGCCAGGGGCTTCCGGAGGCGGGCGGTTCACCAAGCGCCATGCCAGCCGCAACACGCTCAGGATCAGCACCGTGATCCCGATCGACTTATGAAGCTGGAAGATGTTGAATTTCGCCAGTCCCTGCACCAGCCCCATGCGGAAGCCGAGGTAGAGATTGATCAGGATCAAGGCCGCGATGATCCAGTGGAACAGGATCGCGATCGTCGAATAGCGTGTGCGGACCATGGCGCTTCTTCTACATGCAAAAGGCCCGGCGTGGGAAACGCCGGGCTCTCAGGTCTGTTAAGACGCCTTCTTGTGGAAGGCCGCATTGATGGTCAGGTGGACCTCGTCGCTGATCAGCGGCACATACTTCGTCACGCCGAATTCGCTGCGCTTGATCTCGCCAGAGACCTGGAAGCCGGCCGTGTAGCTCTTGTCGAGCGGGTTGACGCCAGCGCCGATGAAACGCGCCTTCAGCACCACCGGGCGGGTTACGCCGTGGATGCTCAGTTCGCCAGCGACGTCGGCCGTGGCCGGGCCGGTCTTGGTGATCTTGGTCGAGTGGAAGGTCATCGCCGGATACTTTCCGGCGTCGAGCCATTCAGCGCCGCGCAGTTCGTCGTCCAGCACGGTGCTGGTGGTGGCTACGGTCGTCACGGGGACGCTGACATTGAGTTCGGTCGCCGCCAGCGTCTTGGGATCCAGCTTCAGCTCGCCGGAAGCCTTGGAGAACACGCCACCGTAGCTGGTGAAGCCGATGTGCAGGACGCTGAACATCACCTGCGTGTGGGCGGGCTCGACCGCGTAGACGCCGCCCTGGACTGCGGACGGATCGGGGCTGGCGGGGCTCTGTGCGTGGGCGCTGGCGCCCAGCAACAGACTGGCGGCGAACGCCAGCGGCATCATGGTCTTGTACATGGGGGATCCTGTCGGATTGGCGCAGCTTGCAAGTCTGGAAGCCCCGGCGGCGCGCTGCGGGCGCCGCCGGAAATCCTTTGGCGTCAGCCGAACAGCTTGGTGGCGATCTCGGCCACATGCTTGCCCTGGAAGCGTGCGCCGGCCAGTTCATTCTCACTGGGCTGGCGTGAGCCGTCGCTGTCGGAGAGCGTGGTGGCGCCATAGGGGGTGCCCCCGGTGACTTCCTTCACGCCGATCAGGCCCGGGAAGCTGTAGGGCAGGCCGACCACCACCATGCCGAAGTGCATCAGGTTGGTGATCAGGGAGAACAGGGTGGTCTCCTGTCCGCCGTGCTGGCTGGCGGTGGAGGTGAAGGCCGAGCCCACCTTGCCGTTCAGGGCGCCGCTCGCCCACAGGCCGCCAGCCTGGTCGAGGAAGGCCGCCATTTGCGAGCTGATCCGGCCGAAGCGGGTGCCGGTGCCCAGGATGATGGCGTCGTACTGTCCCAGGTCCGCCACGGTCGCGATGGGCGCGGCCTGGTCGAGCTTGAAGTGCGCCGCTTGCGCCACTTCCGGCGGCGTCGTTTCCGGCACGCGCTTGATATCGACCTGGGCTCCCGTTTCGCGGGCTCCTTCGGCGATGGCCTCCGCCATCTTCTCGATGTGACCGTAGCTGGAATAGTAGAGCACTAGAACCTTGGCCATCTTGGCCTCCTGGTCTGTCGTTGGTGGGGAACTGCTGGTCAGTGGTAGTAAACGTCAGGCCGCGTCGACGAGGACGAGTTCGGCGTCTTCCAGGGCCTTCACGGTCAGCACCGCTTCCTGGAGGATCGCGGCGCCGTCGCGGGCGTTCAGTCGCACGCCATTGACCTCGACCGAGCCCTTGGCCGGCACGAGATAGCCGCGGTGGGTTTCGCCGATGGCATATTCGGTGCTCTCGCCGGCCTTCAAGGTCGCGCCCAGCACCCGTGCATCCGTACGGATAGGCAGGACGTCCCTGTCTTCCGCGAAACCGCTGGCCAGGGCCACGAACCGGCCGGAGCGTTCACCCCGGGGGAACGGGCGTGCGCCCCAGGCCGGCGGACCGCCGCGCTCGGTCGGCTCGATCCAGATCTGGAAGATGCGGGTGGTGTCTTTCTCCAGATTGTATTCGGCGTGGCGGATGCCCGTACCGGCGCTCATCACCTGCACGTCGCCAGCCTCGGTGCGGCCGGTGTTGCCCAGGTTGTCCTGGTGGGTGATCGCTCCTTCCCGGACGTAGGTGATGATTTCCATGTCCGAGTGTGGATGAGGCGGAAAGCCCGTGCCGGGAGCGATGGCGTCGTCGTTCCATACCCGCAGGCGGCCCCAGTCCATCCGCTGCGCATCGTGGTAGTTGGCGAAGGAGAAGTGGTGCTTCGCGTCCAGCCAGCCGTGATTGGCGCCGCCGAGGCGCTCGAAGGGTCGGCGTTCGATCATGATCGATCTCCAAACCGAAGGTTGGGACGCCAGGGGGCGTCCCGTTCGCAGCGGAAGATGGGCGCTTGCCCTGCGTACGAAAATAGAAATGATAGAAATGGACTGTTGCTGGAAATTGCATGTCTCGCCTGCCTGACTTCGAAGCCTGGGCCGTATTCGCAAAGGTGGCGGAAACGGGATCCTTCGCTCGCGCCGCCGAAGAGCTGGGCCTGTCCAAGCCAACGGTGTCCAAGGCGGTGAGCCGGCTCGAGGAGCGGTTGGGCGCCACGCTGTTCCATCGCACTTCGCGGCGTCTCTCGTTGACGGAGAGCGGACGGGCGTCGCTGGAGCGGGCGACCAGGATCTTGAACGATGGCGAGGTGATCGAGGCCGAGGCCGCGGCCCAGTCCTCCAGCCCCCGAGGGTTGGTGCGGCTGGCGGCTCCGATGTCCTTCGGCATTCAGCACCTTGGGCCGGCCCTGCCCGAATTCTTCGAGCGCTATCCGGAGGTTTCGCTGGACATCAACCTCAGCGACGAACGCGTGGACCTGGTCACCGAGGGCTACGATCTGGCGCTGCGCATCGGCGTCCTGGCGGATTCCAGCCTGCTCGCCCGGCGGCTCTGCGGCGTCAGGCTGTTGCTGGTCGGCGCGCCGGCCTATTTCGCACGGCGCGGACGGCCGTTGCATCCGCGCGACCTGAGCGGTCACGAATTGATCGCCTACGCCTATGCGCCCAACAACAACGTCCTGAAATTCCATCATCAAGTGGAGGGCGATTTCGGCATCGCCCTGCCGCATCCGGTCAGGATCAACAATTCCGAGGTGATCCGTCCGGCGCTTCTGGCGGGCCTGGCCCTGGCCCTGCAGCCGGAGTTCCTGGTGTGGCGTGAGATTGCGGACGGTCGGCTGGAGTCGGTGCTGGAGGATTGGCTGACCCAGCGCAGCGCCCTCCATATCGTCACCCCCCCGAGCGCATTGCGGCCGGCCCGCGTGCAGGTGTTGATTGACTTTCTCGCCCAGAGGTTCTCCCAACCGCCATGGGCGGTGGTTAACCATTCCAGGGAGATCAAGCAGGATGGCTGACGATAGGGCGGAGCGGCGCGGACGGGGTTCCGTGCGGCCGGAGCCCGTGACTGAGGCTGATGCGGCGCCTGCAGCGGATCTGGGCCAGGATGGGCGGACGATCCGGCTCGGCGTGGATTTCGGCGGAACCAAGATCGAGGCCGCTACCCTCGATATGGACGGTCGGGTGCTTCGGACGCTGCGGGTGGCCAACCCGGGCGGTTATGACGCCGCCATCGAGGCGGTGCGGGACCTGGCCAATGTGCTTTCCCCGGCGGGTACGCCGATCGGACTAGGCGGCCCAGGGTCTCCGTCGCCTGCCACCGGCCTGATCCGCAACGCCAACAGCACTTGGCTGAATGGACGCAACTTCGCCGCCGACCTAGGGGCGGCGACCGGGCGCGCGGTGCGGGTGGCCAACGACGCCAACTGCTTCGCCCTGTCCGAGGCTGTCGACGGCGCGGCGGCTGGCGCGCGGGTGGTGTTCGGGGTCATCGTTGGGACCGGGGTGGGCGGCGGGATCGTGGTGGACGGCCAGCTCATGACCGGCGCCGGCGGTGTCGCTGGCGAGTGGGGTCATATCCCTTTGCCATGGGCGCAGCCTGACGAGCATCCCGGGCCGAAGTGCTGGTGTGGCCTGCATGGATGCATGGAGACCTGGGCGTCCGGTCCGGCGCTCGAGCGGGACTACGGTCAGGGTGTCCGGGCGCAGGAGATCGTGGCGCGGGCGCGGTCGGGCGAGGGGGCCGCCCGCGCGGCCCTCGATCGCTACATCTCGCGGCTGGGCCGTGGGCTCGCCGCGATCTGCAATATCCTTGATCCGGACGCCATCGTGCTCGGCGGCGGCATGTCGAACGTGGAAGAGCTGTATGTGGCGCTTCCGGGCGTCATGGCGCCGTATCTGTTCACCGACCGGCCGGAGGTGCGGGTGGTGCGCAACCGGCATGGCGACGCATCCGGCGTGCGCGGCGCGGCCTGGCTCTGGCCACGCTGATCGCCGCGCTGGAAAGCCGCTTCGGCTCCAGCTAGATCAGGGCCGCTCAGCATTGTGACCGCTCCCATCCTGTGGGGTGATCGAAGCCGATCGAGGTACGCCGTGTCCTACGTCCCTGCGCCGAACCGCTATGACGACCTCATGCCCTACCGCCGCAACGGGCGAAGCGGGCTGGACCTGCCGGCGATCTCGCTGGGCCTCTGGCACAATTTCGGGGGCGACGACGTGTTCGAGACCGGCCGTGCGGTGCTGCGGCGGGCGTTCGACCGCGGCGTGACCCACTTCGACCTCGCCAACAACTACGGGCCGCCCTACGGCTCGGCAGAAGAGAATTTCGGCCGCATCCTGGCCGCCGACTTCGCCTCTTATCGCGACGAGCTGGTGATCTCCACGAAGGCCGGCTGGGACATGTGGCCGGGGCCTTACGGAGGGATCGGCGGTTCACGGAAGTACCTGTTGGCCAGCCTGGACCAGAGCCTCAAGCGCATGGGCGTGGACTATGTCGACATCTTCTATTCCCACCGGGTCGACCCGAAGACGCCACTCGAAGAGACCATGGGCGCGCTCGCCCACGCCCATCGCCAGGGTAAGGCGCTCTACGTCGGCATATCGTCCTATTCGCCGGAACTGACCCGCAAGGCGCACGCGATCCTCAGGGCCGAGGGCGTGCCGCTGCTGATCCACCAGCCTTCCTATTCTATGCTGAATCGCTGGATCGAGGACGAGCTGCTCGACACCCTGGACGACCTGGGCGTCGGCTGCATCGCCTTTTCGCCTCTGGCTCAAGGGATGCTGACCACCAAGTATCTGGACGGTGTGCCTGTGGATTCGCGCGCGGCGCGCGACAGTTCGCTCGGCAGAGACCTGCTGACCCCCGAGAACATCGAACGCATCCGCGCCCTCAACGCCCTGGCCGGCAGGCGTGGCCAGACCCTGGCGCAGATGGCGATCGCCTGGGTCCTGCGCGATCCGCGCGTCACCTCCGCCCTGATCGGTGCCCGTACGCCGAAGCAGCTCGACGATTCGCTCGACGCGATGAAGCGCTCAGACTTCAGCCCTGAAGAACTGGCGGAGATCGACCGCCACGCCACTGAAGGCGGCATCGACCTGTGGAAGGTGTCGTCCCGGCTGCAGGACGCGGGCTGAAGCCCGCCTGCCGGGCGTAGGCGCCTCTAAAGCAGGTCCTTAGGCCGCTCACCGGCGAAGAAGGCGTCGAGGTTGTCGGCGGCCCGGTCGCCCATGGCCTCGCGGGTTTCGATGGTGGCGCTGCCCATGTGCGGCAGCAGGACGACGTTCTCCAGGTCCAGGAACCCGGCCGGGACCTGGGGTTCGGCGCTGAACACGTCCAGCCCGGCCCCGGCGATGACGCCGGACCGAAGCGCGGCCTCCAGCGCGTCCTCGTCCACCACCGCGCCACGGGCGGTGTTGATCAGGAAGGCGGTCGGTTTCATCCGCCGGAGGTTGGCGGCGTTGATCAGGTGGTGGGTATCTGCTCCACCCGGGCAGTGCAGCGAGACCACGTCGGCCTCGGCCAGAAGGTCCTCCAGCGTTCGCCAGCGCGCGTTGGTTTCGGCCTCGATCCCGGGCGCGGCGGCGCGGCGGCTGCTGTAGAGGATCGACATGCCGAGACCATGGCGCGCCATGCGGGCGGTCGCCTGGCCGATGCGGCCGAAGCCGACCACGCCTAGCGTCTTGCCGACGAGCGTGGTCCCCAGCAGGCGAGTGGCGCCCCAGCCATGCCAGCCGCCGGCGCGCACCTGGCGCTCACCTTCGCCCGCACGCCGCGCGATCATCAGCATGAGGGTGAGCGCCAGCTCGGCGGTGGCGTCGGTCAGCACGTCGGGGGTGTTGGTCACCGCGATTCCCCGGCTTCGGCAGGCTTCGACGTCGATGTGGTTCACACCTACGCCGTAGTTGGCCAGGATCTTCACACGGAGGCCATCGGCGGCCATCAGGTCGGCGGCGACGTCGTCGGTGACGGTCGGGCAGATGGCGTCGAACGTCCGCATCGCCGTGGAAAGCTCAGCGGCCGACAGCGGCTGATCCCTGTCGTTGGTCGTAAGATCGTAGGCGACGGCGAGCCTGCGCTCCACCGCATCGGGCCATCTGCAGGTCAGCAGAACCTTGGGCCGGGTCATCGCGCCTCCGCCGGATCAGAATGGCGGTCTAGCAGGCCGGCGGGATGCGATTAAGCCCCCAAACAGGGGGACGCGTGTTACGCCGCCGCGCGCTTGTGGCTGTCGGCGGCCTGGAAGACGCCCAGGCGCGCCTGGGTCTCCTCGAAGCCCGCCGGCGGCGCTTCGTCGCGGCCGAGCACCAGGACGCCATCGTCGGCCAGGGCCGGGGCGAATTGCTGGAGCAGCACGCCACGGGCGTTGGTGTCGAGATAGCCCACCACGTTGCGGCACAGGACGAGGTCGAAGCGGCGCAGGCTGCGCCGCGCCTCCATCAGGTTCAGCCGGCGCCAGCGAATCTGGCTGCGCAGCTGCGCCGAGGCGCTCCACATCTCGTCTTTCTTCTCGAAATGGCGGAGCAGGTAGCGGATCGGCAGGCCGCGCTGGACCTCGAACTGGGTGTAGAGCCCTGCGTGCGCCTTCTCCAGGGCGCGCTGGGACAGGTCAGTGGCCACGATCTCAAGCTTCAGCTGAGGCGAGCGGTCGACGGCCTCCAGCGCCAGCATGGCCAGAGAATAGGCTTCCTGGCCGGTTGCGCAGCCTGCGCACCAGACCTGGATCACCCCGTCCGGACGGTTTTCCAGCAAGGCGGGGAGGGTGTGTTCGCGCAGGTGGCTGAACACCTCGGGATCGCGGAAGAAGGCGGTGTCGGTGACCGCCAGGGCTTCGCAGACCGCATCGGTCAGCCGTTCTTCCGTGCCGGTCAGCAGCCGTTGCACCAGTTCGTCGACCGAAGCGGTGTTCTCCCGCCGGGCCAGGGGCGCCAGCCGGCTTTCAACGAAATAGCCCTTGTCCCCACGCAGCAGCAGACCCGCGCGCGTCTGGACGATCCGGCTCAGTTCCGCGAGGTCGGCGGTGTTCACAGCAGGCCCGCCAGCCCGAACTTATGGGCGATGATATCGCCGTCGAACGGCTTCATGATGAACTCGTCCGCCCCGTTGTCGAGCGCCTCGGCGATCCGTTCCGGCTGGTTCTCGGCGGCGCAGAACACCACGACGGGCTGATCTCCCTGCGGCTCGCGGCGCAGGGTGCGCACGAACTCCAGGCCATCCATGTTGGGCATCTGCCAATCCAGCAGCACGGCGTCGGGCATGGCTGTACGGCAGAAGGCGAGCGCCTCCGCGCCATCACAGGCCTCGGCGGTCTCGAACTCGAGCGCTTCCAGGATGCGGCGCGCGACCTTACGCACCACCCGGCTGTCGTCGACAACGAGACAGGTCTTCATACGCGACGCTCCGCTCCAGGAAGCGCTCGGAGGGCGAATATCCATATCCGTCGCACCAGCCTGAGCGACGGAAATCGACCGTCGCACTCGACCCTCAAGGTAGGGCTGTCTGGTTAAGGAGGGGTGCAGCGGTTGGGTTGCCGGGGCGTAAACGGTGTCGTGCTCCTGTCGCGGGACCTGTCGGGCCACCTGCCTCATTAAGCGCCAACTTAAGGCTGCCATCTCCACCCGGCGGCTTCGGGAGATCGCTTGCGCGATCCCGGCGCGGCCAAACGAACTTTGACCGATCGCCCGGGTCTGCTTTTTCCGAGCGCCGCGCAGAGGAAATTCATGCTGCGACCAGCCATCCAGATCGAGTGTCAGGAGGCGGCAAGGGCTGTGAGGAGCGCCCGCATCAATGCGCCGCGCCATGGGCTCAAGTCTCTCCCTTCCCATTCCGACATGACAAGCGTGCGGCGTGCTATGTCGCCTTTAAGCCAGAGTTTTCAAGGGATAAGCCATGACAGGAAGTATGGCTCCCGGTAATAATCCGATGCGCCGCTGTAGATTGACCAGGCCCATCACCACCATGACCGGATTTGACCCTCCGCTCCAAAATATTGGTGTCCAGAAGACGCCGCCGAAGACCCTTTCGGTCGAACAGATCGACCTCTTCCCGACGCGAATCTGGCAATCCCGCCTGACTAGCTTGGCCCCGCATTTTCCGGCCTGGGTGGCGGCGGTGAACGGTCTGCGGGATGCGTCCCCGGAACCGGCCGGACGCTCGAATCGTCTGGGCTGGAACAGCGCCGACACCGCGATCCTGAACCGGCGCGAGTTCGATGAGCTGCACGGCGCCGTCCGCGCCTGCTGCCACTATGCGCTTCAGCAAATGGGGCGAGGCGATCGGCGGTTCGGGCTCGAGTCCTGGATCAATATCCACGACCGCGGCGGGTTCAACTTCCTGCACATGCACGACGGCGCGGTGTTGAGCGGCGTGTTCTATCTGCAGGCGCCGTCAGGATCGGGCAAGCTCGTCTTCCGCGACCCCCGAGCGGGTCCGATCAACGCCTCGTTCAAGGGCGCGGGCGCGAACGCCCACAACGAGGTCCAACTGCAGCCAGAGGTCGGTCTGATCGCGCTCTTCCCGCACTGGCTCGAGCATTATGTGGAGCCGCATCAGAGCGATCTCCCGAGAATAGCGATCTCCTTCAACGCGCTGTAGCTCGAATACTGCAGTGCTCATCCCCGTGGAGACGGGGATGAGCACACGTCGCAGATTCGTATCTGACTAGAACTTGTAGAGGATGGACGCCTTAAAGGTGCGTCCAATGATCGGCCGGGCGACGAAGTTCGTCCCGGAGCCAAGGGAGGACACGACCTCGCCCGCACGGGCGTTGCCCTCGGTCAAACCGATGGTGTTCGTCAGATTGTAGGCGCTGACGTAGACCGTGAGCTGGGGCGTCACATCGTAGTGGGTGTTGGCGCTGACCACCGTATAGGCGGGCAGATACTGCGTATTCGCGACATCGGCATAGCGGGAACCGTAGTATTCAATATCCAGGCCTGCCTTGAAGCGGTCTTGAAGGAAATGGACCGACGGGCTCACGGCGAAGCTGGTGTGCGGAATGCGTAGCAGCTGGTTGCCGGAATAGCTGGTCGGCG
The DNA here is from genome assembly GCA_049791955.1 of Caulobacteraceae bacterium. Lineage (GTDB taxonomy): Bacteria > Pseudomonadota > Alphaproteobacteria > Caulobacterales > Caulobacteraceae > CAHJWH01. The sequence continues at coordinate 7,320 of JBARAK010000094.1, read as the reverse complement.
CTGCGCCGGCGGACAGGACGTAGCTGAAGTCCGTGAATTGCGGATCCTGGACGGTCGCGGTGAAGGCCACGTCAAACCAGTCGATCGGCCGGACGTCGCCGTCCATCTCGACGCCGTAGTCACGAGTCTTGCCGTTGACTTCTTCGGTGACGAGGACGTTGCTGGCGGGGTTGAGCACGGGTTGGGAGGCGAGCCCGTAGTCCTGCGTGTCGGTGTCGAACAGCGTGATGTAGGCGTCAAGGAAGGGACGAGAGTACTTATAGCCCAGCTCGTACATCTGGGAGTGGGCCGTCTCGACCGACCCAGGCGTCGGCGGGCTGGTGTTGGTGATGTAGTTCGCGATTCCAGGCAGGCGGGCGGCGCCGGTCGCCCGGACGAAGACCCCCTGGCGGGGGTCGAGCTGGTAGTTCAAGCCGACGGTCCAGGTCGCCGCGGAGAAATCGAGCTTGTAAGGCGTCCAGATCCCGTTCCCCTCGGCGATCGCCGAGGTGGCCAGGGTGCCGGTCGCGGAGGTGAGATTGGCCGAGGTCACATTCTCGTAGGCGCCATTTCCGCTCATGTGCTCCTCTCGGACACCGGCGTCGAGACGCAGGGCGGGCGTTATGTGCCATTCATCGGCGAGATAGAGGGCTTCGGTGTATTGATGCCCGTTGCCGTCGCCAAAGCCCGCACCGTCGCGGATCACGCCGTCATCGGTGATGGAGCCCACCTGTTGGCCGGCGCTGTTCACGGCGACCGCATTGACCAGCCGGGCGTGGTTTTCGACATCGGTCAGGATGGTCGCCTGGTACTTATGGAAGGTTTCGCCTGCGATCGCGAAGTATGCGCCGATCGTGACGTCGTGTTCCTGGCCGGCGATGTCGAAGTTCCGGCTGAGGCGGAAATCGTCGAGCACCTCGTGTTCGGAGATGACTTCGTCGTTGGCCGTGCTCGGCATCACCAGGCCATTGCCGTTCGCGGTCGGCGACACCAGGGAGCCGTTGTCGGCGTAGCGGAGTTGCAGCGACGCCATGGTGGGGAACAGCGCTGACGCGTTGGCCGCGACATTAGACAGGCCGTTGAGGCAATTACTGATCTGCGAGGTAAGGCATTGGCTCGTCGTGTAGACTTCGGCCGAGGGCGTTAAATAATTACGGTCCTGATCGGTGCCGCGGATCCGAAAGCGATCGTCGATGTGCCATCCGTCGACATTCTGGGTCGCATGGATGCTCAGCTGGTCCAGGAGAACCTTGGTGCCGTCGGCGAGATTGTATTGCGAGGGGCCATTGGGCGTGTAGATGGGGAATTTGGCGTTTTCACCCCCGAGGATCGAGCCTGAATTGGCGTTGAAGCCAGGGATGCTGGAGACCGTGCTGCGCGTGATGCTGACGGGCACGCCGACATAGAAACCGACCTTGTCGTCGATATGCTTGTAGTCGATGTCGATGGAGCCGTTGCCCAGGTCATGGCCCACGTCGATCCGGAACTGGCCGCCATTGTTGAGGGGGAAGCCGGGGTCGCGCGTACCGTCCTCGTAGCGATAGAAGCCGCCGACGGCGAGCTTCCAGCCGTCGACCCGCGCCCCGTACCAGAAGTCGGCGCGGGCGAGGCCGTCATCGCCGGCGGTCAGCTTGACCAGACCCTCCGGCGTGGGGCCGGGCTGGCGGGTGATGAAGTTGATCACGCCGCCCGGCGCGTTGGAGTTGAAGATCGACGAAGGTCCGCCTCTCACGACCTGGACTTGGTCGATGGTCTCGTCGAGGCGAAAGGACTGGTCGGCGTTCAGATAGCCCAGCGCCGGGTCATGCTGCACTGGCAGGCCATCTTCCTCGAGTTGCACCGAGCCGTAACCGTCGATTGGCAGGCCGCGCGCCCGGATGTTGGCGCTGGCTTCGCCGCCCGAGTTCTCGACCCAGAAGCCCGGCACCTTGCGGATCGCGTCGGCGACGCTGCTGACCGCCTCCTCGCGAAGCTGTTCCTGGGGAATGGCGCTGACCGAATAGCTGGTGTCGGCGCGGGTGCGGCGGTCGACGCCCACCCGCCCGGTCACGATCACCGTATCGACCGACGCGACCGCCGTTTGCGCAACCTCGTGGCGGACGACGGCATAGACGCCTTCGCCCGTCGGCTTGGCGTCGAGGCCGGTATTTTCCAGCAACATGTGGAGCGCCGTAGGCGTGTCGAACTGCCCTTTGACCGGTCGGGTGGACAGGCCCTGCACGACCTCCTGGGAGACGAGGATCTGGATGCCGGCCTGGCGAGCGAAGGCGGGGATGCCGCTCTGAGCCGGCTGGGCCTCGATATTGAATTGATGGGTCTGCGCGAACGCTGGCCGGGCGACGGCGAGCGCCACAAAGGCGGAGCTCGCCAGCAAGGTCCGTTTCCACAGGAAGTCGTGCTGACAGGTCACGTTGATGCCCCCATTTCGCGCGGCGCGGTTGGCGCAGCCGTCGAAAGCTAAGACGGACCGGTCGTGACGTTCCTTGTTAAGGATTTATGAAATTACGGGGCGGCCAACTTTGCTAGTATAACGTAATATAATTCGCATCCATCGCGGCCCTTACACTGAACGCTGTCTCGATGGAATTCACGAAATCGATCTGATTATTGATCATGAACACCCCGTAGATACGTTCTTGCGCCAGCTTGGGGTTCGTGATCCTGATCTTGCGGACGCTGTAGCGATTGAATTCCGCCACCGCCTGCGCCACGGTCTCGCCGTCCAGGTCGATCCGGCCCTCGCGCCAGGCCAGCTTGCGCTCGACCTGGAGCGGTTCGATCGACACCAGAGTCGGAGGGGCGCGCTCCCGGATCACGGCGCTCTCATTGGCGGATACGCGCATCGCGCGATCCTGCGCGCCGACGCGCCAGGCCTCGACCACCCCTTCCGAGACCATGACCTCGGCTCCGCCATCGAACACGCGCACGGAAAAGGCGGTGCCGACGGCGCGCACGCGTATATCGCCCGCCTCGACCACGAACGGGCGAGAGGGGTTCTTGGCCACCTTGAACCAAGCCTCGCCCTCGCGCAGTCGGATTCGCCGCAGTCGGGGCTGCATGGCTACCTGGACCCGGCTCCGGGTGTTCATGTCGATGGTCGACCCGTCGGCCAGCGGCAGATGCCGCACTTCGCCGACCTCGGTGACGAGAGACGGCTCCCTCGAGTTGAACACCAGCAGGCCCGCCACGCCGGCGGCGAGCGCTGCGCCGGCGCCCCCCAGCGCGCTTCGCCGCGACCATGTCCTCGCGGCCTTCCGACGGGTGAGGATGGGATTGACGAACGGAGGGTCCGCGGCGAGGGGCGCGTCGAGCGTCGACCACAGCGCTTCGGCGCGCAGCAGCGCGCCCTGGCGGCGCGGATCGCCCGCCAGCCAGGTTGTAAGCGCGGCGTTCTGTTCGGGATCGAGGTCGCCCCGGTCCAGCCGGGCCACCCACCCAAACGCGGCCGAATCAATCTCCTCAGCCGTTTCGCGCCCGCCCATGAATCCTCTGCACTAAACCCCCGTGACTCTCGCCAGCGCCATCGCGGAGCGAATTCGAAATCAAACGCATGCCCTTGGCGACATCGTTCTCCACGATCGATTCCGTCACGCCTAGACGGCTTGCAATCTGTTTCTGCGACAAGCCTTCGATCTTGCGCAACCTGATCACCTCACGACAGCGATCCGGCAGGCTGTCGATCAGCCTGATCACCTCGGCGAGCTCGCGCCGCGCGGCGAAGATCCGCTCAGCGCCGGGCTCCTCTGATAAGACGGGCAGCGCGTCGAGTTCCGTAACGGTTTCGATCCGGACCACGCGTGCGCGGCGCATGTTTTCGGCGATCTGGTTGCGGACGATCTGAAAGAAATAGGCGCCCGGCTTGGTGATCGCATCGACTGAGGCCAGGCCGGCAAACCGGCAATAGGCGTCCTGGATCAGGTCGTCGATCTGATCCGCGGGGATACGCGAGCGGGCCAGCCAGCGGCGCACGGCGGCTTCGTGGGGCATGACCATGGTCGCCACCCACCTCACTCGCTGTGCCCGGAGGTCGCCCGTCACGCCATCGCCTTCACGCCTGGCGCCCAAAAATGCGCCCGTGGGCCAATGACTTTGGTTGTGTGACATTATCAACCGCGGGCTCAAATCGGCCGCAGCAGGAATCCGGGACGCCGCCGTTCCCGCCGCCGGCGTTCCCCAGACTCTCGGGGCTGCGCAGATTGGCGGAGCTCTGGCCGGGTAGTCCGGCTCCAAGTTGGTCCGACAGGACCTTCTCCGCCGCTCCTGGGGGCTGCAAGCCGGGTGTGCATGCGTAGATGTTCGTGATCGCGGATTGAGTTACGATCGCTCGCAGCGGGGGATGGGGCGATGAAGAACCGGAAGGCGGGTCGTAGGAGGCTGGCTGCGCTGACGCCGGCGCTGTTCGCGGTCAGCGGGTGCGCGCTGCGGGGAGCCCCGGACTTCGCTTTGTTCGGCTCCTACTTTCCCGCCTGGATGTTCTGCGCCCTGATCGGGATCTTCGGGGCGATCGCAGCGCGGGTGATCATCGTCCTCTCCGGGCTGGCGCAGGTGCTGCCGTTGCAGCTGTTCGTATGCGCCTCCGCCGGTCTCTGCTGCGCCCTGCTGGCGTGGCTGCTGTGGTTTGGGCAGTGATCCGATGAAGGCCGCTGGAACCCATCGCAAGCCTGTGCTGGGCGTGCTGGTCTCGCTGGTGATCGTCGGAGCCGGCGTGGGGTTTGCGCTCTACGCCCTTCACCAGCGTTCGCTCTTCCCCACCACCGAAGACGCTACCATCGACGCGGACGTGGTGCACGTAGCCGCCGCCGTCGGCGGTCGGATCATCGACATCCCGGTGGCCGAGAACAGCCATGTCAACAAGGGTGACCTGCTGTTCCAGATCGATCCGATCCCCTATCGCCTGACCGTCGCCCAGGCCCAGGCCGACCTGAACCTGGCCCAGGCGGGGCTGGAAACCCAGCGCCGCCAACTCTCTACCCAGGGATCGACCGCCGTTGTCGCCGCCGATCAGGTGCGGCGCGCCGCCGCCAACCTGGAACTGGCCACCCATACAGTCGAGCGGCTACGGCCGCTGGCGGCCAAGGGCTACGTGCCCACCCAGCAACTTGATCAGGCCGAGACCGCCGAGCATGACGCCGTGACCTCGCTGCGCCAAGCGCGCGAGCAGGCGGCGGCCGCGGTCAAGGCGATCGACACCGACGCTTCGGGCCGGGCCAATGTCGAGGCTCGTCAGGCCGCGCTGGGCGTCGCCCGGCGGGCGCTGGAGGATACGACCGTGCGCGCCTCCCATGGTGGGCGGGTAGTTGGCCTGTCCGTCTCCACCGGCGAGATGGTCGCACCGTCGCAGAGCCTCTTCACCCTGGTGAATGCGGACGAGTGGTTCGCGGTGGGCAACTTCCGCGAGAACGACCTGCACGCCATCGCGGTCGGCGACTGCGCCACGGTGTTCTCGATGATCGACCGCACCCGGTCGATCCGGGGCGTGGTGCAGGGGATCGGTTCGGGCGTGCTGGATACCGACCGCATCAACCTGCCGCGCTCGGTGCCCTACGTCGAACGCTCGCTGAACTGGGTGAAGGTGTCTCAGCGCTTCCCCGTGCGCGTGCGGCTGGAGCAACCAAATGCAAGCCTGATGCGGCTCGGTGCGACGGCGGTGGTTGAGGTGAAGCATGGTCCCGCATGCCGATGACCGGCCCCGCAGCGTCTTCGCCGATCTGCCGGAACAGTTGGCCGCGCGGCCGGGGCGGCTGGAGTTCGCCGTGCGCTTGGCGGTGCTCTGCGCCCTGGTGACCCTGGACGTCGAGGTGTTCAAGACGCCCGACCCGGCGCTGACCGTCTATGTCGCCTTCTTCCTCATCAAGCCTGATCGGACTGCCAGCGTTATCCTGAGCATGGCCTTCCTGCTGATCATCACCGTGGTGGTCGGCCTGACTCTGCTGGCGGCCATGGCGGTGGTGGACCAGCCGATGTGGCGGGTGATCGCCATGGCGCTGATCTCGTTCTGCCTGCTGTTCCTTGGCTCGGCCAGCAAGCTCAAGCCGATCGCCAGCATCGTCGCCCTGATCACCGCCTACGCCCTCGACCTGCTGGGCACGGTGCAGATCGGCGAGCTGGCGACACGCGCGCTGCTCTACGCTTGGCTATTCGTCGCCATCCCGGCCCTGATCTCGATCGCGGTGAACCTGGTCATGGGGCCGGCGCCGCGGCGGCTGGCGGAACGGGCGATGGCGCACCGCCTGCACCTGTGTGCGGCCATGCTCCGGGGCGGCGACGACAGGACCCGTCGGGTGTTCGAGGCCTGCCGCGAGGAGGGGATGGGCGAGGTTCTCGCCTGGCTCAGGCTCGCAAGCTTGGAAAAGACCTCGCCGAAACAGGATATGGCCGCCCTCAGCCAGGCTGCGCGCTCCCTGGCCGTCCTGTTGCTGCTGAGTGAATTGATCGCGGAGGATCCTGACGGGGTCTGCCCGGCGCAGCTCCGCCTCGAGGCGGCGGGCGTGCTGGACGAGATGGCTGCGATCCTCCAGGCCGGGGGCTATCCCACCGAGGTGGCCTTCCCGGACGTCGACGGCTCGGCGCTCCCATCGCCAATGGCGGCGGCGGTGGTCGCCGAACTCAGAAATACGCTTCTCAACTTCGCTGCGCCCGCGGCCGCCGATCCGGCCAAGCCGCAGGCGAAAGCGAAAGGCGGCTTCTTCGTCCCGGACGCCTTCACTAATCCGGTCCACGTCCACTATGCCCTGAAGACCACGGCGGCGGCGATGTTCTGCTACGTGGTCTATTCCCTGCTGGACTGGCCGGGCATCCATACCTGCCTGATCACCTGCTACATCGTCTCGCTGGGCACTATGGCCGAGACGATCGAGAAGCTGGCCCTGCGCATCCTGGGCTGCCTGATCGGGGCGGCCGCGGGAATCCTGGCCATCGTGTTCCTGATGCCGGGCGTCACCTCGATCGGGGCGCTGATGGCCATCGTCTTCGTCGCCGCCCTGGTCTCGGGCTGGGTCGCGGCGGGTGGGCCGCGCATCTCCTACGCCGGCTTCCAGCTGGCCTTCGCCTTCTTCCTGTGCGTGATCCAGGGGGATGCGCCGGCCTTCAAGATGACCACCGCCCGCGACCGGGTGGTGGGCGTCCTGTTCGGCGATGTGGTGGTGGCGGTGATGTTCTCCCAGCTGTGGCCGGTGAGTATCGGCCGCCGGCTGGATCCCGCTATCGCCGCCGTCCTTCGCCAGTTCTCCGCCCTGGCCGAGGCCACGACCCGGGCGGCGCGCGCGGGGGTGGCGATCCAGGTGCAGACGGCCCTGGCGACGCTGGCGCAAGACCTCAAACTGGTTCGCTACGAGCCGAGGT
>JBARAK010000093.1:0-4909 GCA_049791955.1 Caulobacteraceae bacterium | reverse complement strand
GGTCGGCGGCGTGGGCGGCGATCTTGTAGGCGATCACCCCGTCCTTCACGTCCTGCTTGTCCGGCAGGCCCAGGTGCTCCTTGGGCGTGACGTAGCAGAGCATGGCGGTGCCGAACCAGCCGATCATGGCCGCGCCGATCGCCGAGGTGATGTGGTCGTAGCCCGGTGCGATGTCGGTGGTCAGCGGCCCGAGGGTGTAGAACGGCGCCTCGTGGCAAACCTTGAGCTGCTTGTCCATGTTGGCCTTGATCTTGTGCATCGGCACGTGGCCGGGGCCCTCGATCATGGTCTGGACGTTGTGCTTCCAGGCGAGCTTGGTCAGTTCGCCCAGGGTCTCCAACTCGGCGAACTGGGCCGCGTCGTTGGCGTCGGCGATCGAGCCGGGGCGCAGGCCGTCGCCCAGCGAGAACGACACGTCGTAGGCGCGCATGATCTCGCAGATGTCTTCGAAGCGCTCGTAGAGGAAGCTCTCCCTGTGGTGGGCCAGGCACCACTTGGCCATGATCGAGCCGCCGCGCGAGACGATGCCGGTGACGCGCTTGGCGGTCAGCGGGATGTAGGGCAGGCGCACCCCGGCGTGGATGGTGAAGTAGTCCACGCCCTGCTCGGCCTGTTCGATCAGGGTGTCGCGGAACACCTCCCAGGTCAGGTCCTCGGCCACGCCGTCGACCTTCTCCAGGGCCTGGTAGATCGGCACGGTCCCGATCGGCGCCGGGCTGTTGCGCACGATCCACTCACGGATATTGTGGATGTTGCGGCCGGTGGACAGGTCCATGACGTTGTCGGCGCCCCAGCGGATCGCGAACACCATCTTCTCCACTTCCTCGGAGACGGTGGAGGTCACGGCCGAATTGCCGATGTTGGCGTTGATCTTGACCAGGAAGTTGCGGCCGATCGCCATCGGCTCGAGTTCGCCGTGGTTGATGTTGGCCGGGATGATGGCGCGGCCGCGGGCGACTTCGTCACGGACGAATTCGGGGGTCACCTCCAGCGGCAGCTCGGCGCCGAAGGGCTCGCCGTCCTGGATCAGGTCGCGGATGGTGTCGCGGCGGAGGTTCTCGCGGATGGCGACGAACTCCATCTCCGGGGTGATCAGTCCGCGGCGGGCGTATTCCATCTGCGTGACGCAGGCGCCGCCTTTGGCGCGCATCACCTTGGGCTTGTGCGGGAATTCCGGCACCAGATAGTCGGCCGAGACCTTGCCGTTGTCCTCGGGGCGCACGACGCGGCCTTCGACGACCTCGACGTCGCCGCGGGCCATGACCCAGGCGTCGCGCGGGCGGGCGAGGCCCTTCTCGATGTCGACGCTGGCGTCCGGGTCGGTATAGGGGCCGGAGGCGTCATAGATGGTGATCGGCGGCTCGTTGGCGCTGGGATGCACCGCCACTTCGCGGAACGGCACGCGCAGGTCGGGGTGCAGCCGGCCCGGCTCGTAGACCTTGCGGGAGCCGGGGATCTCGCCCGTGGCCACCTGGCCGGCGGGAAGGATGCGGGGCGTGGGGGCGTTCATGGTCGGCCTTCCGTTACGCAGATCGGCTGACCGGACCAAAGCGACGGGGGAAAATGGATCACGGGCATATCCTGCCCCTGTTCCCTCCCTTCGCCGGCATGACCCGGATCAGGTTCGGCGGATCGCGGGCTTACCCGCCTCTCAGCCGCTCAGGCGCGGCCCTCCGGAGAACGCGGCCACACTAGGGCAGACGTGGCCGGCGTCAAGCTTGGCGCCAGACGAATGCGGGCGTCTTCTGCAACGGCAAAGCATCAGAAGGCCTCAGCAGCTACGCCGCCTCTGGCCCTTCCGCGCGCGACGTTCTAGTACCCGTTGCATGGAAGCTCGACCGGGTCCCATGAGCGCCGCCGTCAGCCCGAATGGACAGGGGGCGAACCCGTCCAGCCCGTCAGGGCGACGCTCGCTCTATCCAGAGAACGAGCCGTTCGAGTCGGGCTGGATCGACACCGACAGTCCGCATGAGGTCTATTTCGAGACCTGCGGGGCGCGCGACGGCCAGCCCTGCGTGATCCTGCACGGGGGTCCCGGCGGGGCGATCAACCCTACGATGCGCCGGTTCTTCGACCCGTTTCGCTGGCGCATGACCCTGTTCGACCAGCGCGGATGCGGCCAGTCGCGGCCCAACGCCATGCTCGAGCAGAACACCACCTGGGATCTGATCGCCGACATCGAGCGGCTGCGCGAGCGGGCGGGCGTGGACAAGTGGACGGTGTTCGGCGGCTCGTGGGGGTCGACCCTGGCGCTGGCCTATGCGGCGATCCGTCCCGAGCGGGTGGCGGGGCTGATCCTGCGGGGCGTATTCCTGCTGACCCAGCGCGAGCTGCACTGGTTCTACCAGGACGGCGCCTCCATGCTGTTCCCTGACGCATGGGAGCGCTTCCTGGCCCCGATCCCGGAGGATGAGCGCGGCGATCTGCTGGGCGCCTATCATCGCCGCCTGAACCACCCCGATCCCGAGGTGCAACGCCCGGCGGCGTCGGCCTGGAGCCGCTGGGAAGGCGACACCATCTCGATCCGCGGCCCGGAAGCGCGCCCGGCCAAGTTCAACGAACAGGACTTCGCCACCGCCTTCGCGCGCATCGAGTGCCACTATTTCAAGAACGGCGGCTTCTTCCAGAACGACGGCTGGCTGCTGCAGCAGGTCGACCGCATCCGCCACATCCCGACCTGGATCGTGCAGGGACGGTTCGACGTGGTGACCCCGCTGGAGACCGCCTGGAAGCTCAAGGCGGCGTGGCCGGAAGCGAATTTCGAGATCATCTGGGACGCGGGCCACGCCTCCACCGAGCCGGGCACCATCAACGCGCTGGTGCGCGCCACCGACGCCGCCTTCAAGGTTTAGGTCGCCGGTCCGACCAAGGACCAGACGGGTTGCGCCCGCGGGCCGGGCCGAATACCAGCTTGTGACAGGGCGGGTGGCGCGCCTCCCTTTCACAGCCAGGCAGAAGGATTCCCATGCCCAAGCTTGTCATGCTCCGTCACGGCCAGAGCGTCTGGAACCTCGAGAATCGTTTCACCGGCTGGGTGGACGTGGACCTGAGCGAGCGGGGCGTCGCCGAAGCCGAGCGGGCGGCCGAGCTGGTCAAGGCCGCGGGCGTCGCGTTCGACCGGGCCTATACGTCCGTCCTGACCCGCGCGATCCGCACCGGCGAGATCACCATCCGTCTGTCCGGGCAAATCTGGATCCCGGTGATCAAGGACTGGCGGCTGAACGAGCGCCACTACGGCGGCCTGACCGGGCTGAACAAGGCCGAGACGGCCGCCGAGCATGGCGAGGAGCAGGTCCACATCTGGCGCCGCTCCTACGACATCCCGCCGCCGCCGCTGGCGCCGGGGGGGCAGTATGATTTCCACAGCGACCGCCGCTATGCCGGCGTGGCGATTCCCGACACCGAGAGCCTGAAGACCACGCTGGAGCGCACCCTGCCGTACTGGGAGGCGGAGATCGCGCCGAAGCTCAAGGCCGGCGAGACCCTGCTGGTCGCCGCCCATGGCAATTCGCTGCGCGCCATCGCCAAGCACCTGTTCGGCGTGCCCGACGACAAGATCGTCGGCGTGGAGATCCCCACCGGCAATCCGCTGCTGATCGAACTGGACGGCGCGCTGAAGCCGACCGCGGCCCGCTACCTCGACGAGGCCCGCGCGACGGCGCTGCCGCCGATCTGATCAGGGTCTTACCGCCCCCGGAGCGACTGCAGCGCCCGTTCGTGAGCGTAGGCGGCGATGTCGGACAGGGCGGCGTCGGCGGCGGTGCGGATGCGCTCCAGCAGGACGATCCGCTGGCCGAGGTCGGCGTCGGAGGCCTCCTCCGCCGCCCCGCAGGTTTCAGCCAGGGCGAAGGCGCCCACGCCCAGGGCGGAGCCCTTCAGGGTGTGAGCCGCGTCGCGCCAGCCCTGGGCGGGACCGTTGGGGTCCAGCAGCCGCAGCCACAAGGCGAGCTGTTCGCGGAACAGCCCCAGCACCTCGTCGATCAGCGCGCTGTCGCCCGCGGCGTAGCTTTCCAGATGGGCGAAATCCACCGCCCCGGTGATGTCGCGTCGCGCCATGGAATCCTTCAGTCCGAGTACAGCTTGAGGGCGTCCAGGCACAGTTCCAGGCCCGTGGCGTCGCCCAGCGGGTCGGGCGTGACGATGATGTAGAAGCGCCTGGCCTCGGCCCACAGCATCAGGTTCTCGGGCAGGTCCAGGTCCTCGACCTCGCAGCCGTCCGGATCGCGCCACAGGCCGCCGGAATCGACCTCGGCCCCCAGCAGCGCCTCGACCCGGCCGAGGTATTCCGCCTCGCCCTCGTCCTCCACGTTCATGTAGGCGAACACCGGTTTGCCCAGCGCCGAGGCGAAGCCCATCTCGAACGCTGTCGCGGGCTGGCAGTCCGGTCCACGCCAGGGCGTCAGGTTGGCGATCACTGCGTCCGAGTTGCGCAGGGCCTGCAGCGCGTCGGTGTAGAGCACCCGGGCCTGCAGTTCGCCGGCCCGTCCGCCGGCCCCGTCGTCCGCCGTGGGCTTGCGCGAGGTGGCCGCCGTCAGCCCGTGCGCCTCGCACAGTTCGCGCTTGCGCTGGATCAGGGCTTCAGCGTCGGGAAGGTAGGGGTCCGGCCCGGCCAGATAGATGGAATTGAAGCGACGCATGACGACCCACGAAGCGCGCGAGCGCCGCCGTCGTCAAGCGCGCGTCGCGGTTTCCCCCAGGCGTTGCAGCGCCGCCCATTGGGCGTCGGGCTGCAGACTGTCGATCCGGGGCCAGTCCACGGTCTGGTTGCGAAACCAGGTGCCCTGGCGCTTGGCGTAGCGGCGGGTTTCCTGCTGGGCCCGGACCAGGGCGTCGGCCAGGGGCAGTTCGCCGGCCAGGTGCGCCGCCAGCTCGCGCACGCCCAGCGCCTTCATGGCCGGCAGCATGGGGT
>JBARAK010000092.1:0-1516 GCA_049791955.1 Caulobacteraceae bacterium | reverse complement strand
CGCGGCGCGGGCGGCGGTCGTGGTGGTGATGGCGACGCAGCCCTACGCCGGCGATGTGGACAGGGCCAAGGCGGGCGCTTCGCCCCAGATGGCCGGGCCTTTCAATGCGACGGTCGCGGTCCTGCTGGGGCTTTGGCCGTTCGTCCTGTTCGACTGGCGGGCGGGCATGGTTGGCCTGGGGCTCGGCGCGGTGGCCGCGCTCGCGCTGACGGTGGCAGCGCGACGGCTGCTCGGCGGACGCACGGGCGATGTGCTCGGCGCTGTGGAGCAGGTGTTCGAGACGGGCGTTCTATTGGGCGCAACCCTTCTGCTCCGATGACGCTGATCGTTTGCCCGTTGGACGCTGTGGCCGGCCAGATCGCGGCGCGAAAGCCCGCTCGCCTGGTCAGCCTGCTGTCGCCTGGGGGCGTTCAACCGCCGCTCTGGGACGGGCCGCACCTGTCGCTGAGCTTTCATGACATCGCGACGCCCCAGGAGGGTCTGACGCCGCCGGAGCTGGAAGCGGTGGACCGCCTGCTGGCCTTCGGTGCAGCGTGGCGGGAGGCCGGGCCCATGCTGGTGCACTGCTGGTTCGGAATCAGCCGTTCGCCCGCCGCCGCCTACATCCTGGCCTGTGCGGCCGATCCGTCTCGCTCTGAGGCCGAGATCGCGGAGATGCTCCGCCGGGCCGCGCCCGAAGCCACGCCCAATCCACTGCTGGTCCGGCTCGCTGACGCGCGGCTCAACCGCGAGGGGCGGATGGTCGAGGCGATCGTGAGGATTGGAAGGGGCTGCGACGCCGCCAGTGGCGGTGTGTTCACGCTCAGGGTACGCCCGGAATAATGGTTGGAGCCGCTTGTCCTGGGCGGAGCGCCGAAGACGCTCCACCGATCCACCCGGTCTGGAATGCCGGCTAAGTCGCCGGAGAAACCTTGGTGGGTGCAGTAGGATTCGAACCTACGACCCGCTGATTAAGAGTCAGCTGCTCTACCAACTGAGCTATGCACCCGTTGCGACCCCAGGGGGCGGCAAGGGCGCGGAACATAGCCATTCTCAGGCTTTTGGCAAGCGGTCCAAAACGCCTCATCCGCAGGTCACTTCGGATGTCCCTCGAACAGTCGCATGAAGGGCTGGTCGGCGCGCGCCAGCATCTCGATATCGCCGGAGGTGTCGCCATAGGCGGCGTGGAGGCGCACGCCCGGCCCATAGGCCGCTTCAAGCCGCGCCACCTTCTCCGGTCCACGGCAATTGGGGCCGTCGAACGTTCCGGTCACCCGCTCCTCGGCGTCGAAGCCCAGGCGCGTCCCGATCAGCCGGTCCGCGCCGAGGCGACGCGCGAAAGGCGCAACGACCTCCTCCGGCGACGCTGTGACGATGACCAGATGGTCGCCGTCGCGCCGGTGCGCTTCCCAGCGCGCCAGGGCGTCCGGTCTGAACAGGCGGGCGGCGTGGGTTTCCGCGAAGCGCTCGGCCTCGGCGGCCAGCTGTTCGCGCGATATCCCGCCCAGCAGGACGCCGACCGCGGCCGCCTTGACCC
>JBARAK010000091.1:0-3176 GCA_049791955.1 Caulobacteraceae bacterium | reverse complement strand
GACCGACAAGCCCTGGAAGGCCAAGCCCGAACACCAGGGCCCGCGCCCCGAACGCGGCCCCAAGCCCGAAGGCGCGGCCAAGGCCCAGACCTCCAAGAAGCAAAGCGCCAAGTTCGGCGGCCCCAAGCCGTACAAGCCTGGCAAGAAATCCAACGGCAAGTCGCGCTGGGACACCTGATCCGTGCTGCAAATCGACAGTCTGGTTTTCAACGCCTGGGGCCGCAGGTTCTTCGACCAGGCCAGCGTGGCCATTCCGCCGACCGCCAAGGTCGGCCTGGCCGGCCGTAACGGGGTCGGCAAGTCTACCCTGTTCAAGCTGATCCTGGGCGAACTGCAGCCGGACGGCGGCAGCATCGAGATCCCCCGCACCGCCCGCGTCGCCGCGGTGGCGCAGGAGCATCCCGCCACCCCGGTCAGCCTGATCGACACCATCCTGGCCGCCGACCTGGAGCGCAGCGCCCTCTACGCCGAGCTGGAGACCGCCGAGCCCGAGCGCATGGGCGAGATCTGGGGCCGGCTGATCGAGATCGACGCCGACCGGGCCCCGGCCCGCGCCGCCGAGATCCTGGCCGGCCTGGGCTTCTCCACCGCCGACCTCGACCGCGCCATGTCGGAGTTCTCCGGCGGCTGGCGCATGCGCGTGGCCCTGGCGGCGGCCCTGTTCGCCGAACCCGACCTGCTGCTGCTGGACGAGCCGACCAACTATCTCGACCTGGAAGGCGCGCTGTGGCTTGAGGCGCGGCTCAAGAAATACCCGCACTCGGCCCTGATCATCAGCCACGACCGCGAGCTGCTGAACAACTCGGTCGACTTCATCCTGCACGTCCAGGCCGGCAAGCTGGAGCTCTATACCGGCGGCTACGACGACTTCGAGCGCCGGCTGGCCGAGAAGAGCCGCCTGCAGGCCGCCACCCGCGTCAAGCAGGAGGCGGAGCGCGCCCACCTGCAGAACTTCATCGACCGCTTCAAGGCCAAGGCCAGCAAGGCGGCGCAGGCCCAGTCGCGGGTCAAGCGGCTGGCCAAGCTGGCGCCCATCGCCGAGATGCTGTCCGAGCGCGTCGCCCCCTTCACCCTGCCCTCGCCGACCCGCCCGCTCGCCCCGCCGCTGCTGAAGCTAGACGACGCCTCGGTCGGCTACGGCGGCGAGGCGATCCTGCGCGGGCTGAACCTGCGCATGGACGTGGACGACCGCATCGGCCTGCTCGGCGTCAACGGCGCGGGCAAGTCGACCTTCGCCAAGATGGTGGCCGGCGCCCTGCCGATCATGGCGGGCCAGATGCACCGGGAGCGCCGCATCCAGGTCGGCTGGTTCCACCAGCACCAGATCGAGGCGCTCGACCCCACCGACACCCCGCTGGAGATCATCCGGCGCGAGATGAAGGAAGCGACCGAGAACTCGCGCCGCTCGCGCCTGGCCCAGTTCGGCCTGGGCTTCGACAAGCAGGAAACCACCATCGAGAACCTGTCCGGCGGCGAGCGCGCGCGCCTGCTGCTGAACCTGGTGGCGATGAACGCACCCCACCTGCTGATCCTGGACGAACCGACCAACCACCTGGACATCGACAGCCGCCGCGCCCTGCTCGACGCGCTGAACGACTACGAGGGGGCGGTGATCCTGATCACCCACGACCGCTCGCTGATGGAGCTGGTCGCCGACCGCCTGTGGCTGGCCGCCGACGGCCACGTGAAGCCCTTCGACGGCGACATGGACGACTATGCCAAGTTCGTCCTCGACCGCGCCCGCCAGGGCGCAAGGCCGACACAGCTGGGCTCAAACAAGAAATCCAAGAAGAACAAAGAGTTGGCGTAATATCTTCTCATCTCCTGCGAAGCAGGGGAGGCAAGGCAGGCCGCTCCGTTCGTTTCGCAGGCCTTTGATCCGCCTGCCGGAAGGCGCTACCGCCGCCCCAGCAGCCGCCGCCCCTCCAGCAGCTGCCACACCAGCACCGCCGGCAGGCCGAGCGCGAAGTCCCGACCGCGCTTGATAAGCGACAGCCCCAGCGCGACCTCGGGGTGCAGGCCGAACACCGGGCCCAGCAGGATGTAGCCGCCCTCCAGCACGCCGATCGCGCCGGGGATGAAGAAGGCGGCGCTGCGCAGCAGGTAGATCAGGCTCTCCATCGCGATCACGGTCGGGAAGCTCAGCGGCGCGCCCATGAACCGCAGCACGATCCACACCCCGCCCATGGCCGCGATCCAGCAGCCGAAATGGGCTGCGACCGAGATCAGGGGCCGCGCCGGACGGCGGTAGAGGCTCTGCAGCGCCTCCTGCATCGAAGACAGCTGCGTCTTCATCGACGCCGGCCAGCGGGTGCTGAACCGGTCGAGCAGCTTCAGCCCGGTCTGCTGGGAGAAGATGAACAGCCCGGCGGTGACCAGGCCCACGACGAGGCCCACCGCCAGCACCGGGTCCAGGATGCGGTGCGGAAAGCCCTTGGGCGCGTGCTGGGCGATGATCGCCACGCCCACGGCGGTGAACAGCAGTTGGCCCAGCATCTCCGCGCCAAGGTCGACCACCGAGGTGGCGACAGAAATGGTGGCCGGGGCGCCCAGCAGGGTCGCCGCCCGCGCGCCCGCCACGAAGCCGCCGAGCTGGGAGAACGGCAGGGTGTCGGCGGCGGCCTCGCGCATCAGCCGGCCGAACACGAAGGCCGGCAGGCGCCGGTAAGGCAGGTCCGGCGCGATGACGAACCAGGACCAGCCGAGCAGCACGAACACCAGCAGGGTGTAGCCGCAGAACACCGCGAAGCCGGCCAGCCCCAGCGCCCCGACCGAGGAGGCGATCGACCGCCAGCCGAAATGCAGGATCAGGGCGATGGTGAGTGCGACCCCGGCCAGGAACACCCCGCCCAGCGCCCAGCGTCCCCAGCCGCGCCCGCCAACCGCCTCGCGCGACTGCTCCAAGACCTCTCCGCCATGCTCTGGTCGCGCGCCCTGCCCGGGAATCGGCAAGGCGTCCGCGTCGCGGATGCTCATATCGCCGACGAGGGCTCTCGGACCAGGGCCGGACGCGGTTCCGGCGTCTCATGCACAGCTTGCGGCCGGTACGGGGTGAGCCGCCCGTCCCGCCCGACCCGGAAGCGGCGGCCGCGCCACATCACCGTGCGGGTCATGAAACCGCAGACGTGGATCGCGGCCGACAGCAGGTCTCGCACCGGCGACAGCCACCATACGCC
>JBARAK010000090.1:0-7907 GCA_049791955.1 Caulobacteraceae bacterium | reverse complement strand
GTCTATACCGGTCTGATCTTCGCGGCGGTCGGCATGGCGATCTGGGGCTGGGCGCCGTCGGGGCTGTGGTTCTGCCTCGGCGTGCCGGTGTTCTCGCTAATCGGGTTGGTGCAGCCCGGCGTGCAGGGGATGATGACCCGGCGCGTCGCCCCCAGCGAACAGGGTCGGCTCCAGGGCGCCAATTCGGCGGTGATGGCCATGGCCGGACTGGTCGGGCCGGTGATGTTCACCCAGGTCTTCCATCACAGCATTGTCGGACCCCACGTCCACCCCGGCATACCCTTCTATGTCGCGGCCGCCCTGTTGCTGGCGGCCTTCCTCCTGGCGGCGGCGCTGCCGCGCAGCCGACCCGACGCCGGAGCCCGGCCGACAGGCGAGCCTGCCATCGTTGCGCCGTGAAGCTCGCGACATGCTGCGCCAAGAACCCTTGAGCCGAAAACCGAACATGCGCCTGACCCGACGCTCCTACCTGCCCCTGATGTTCGCGCTCGCCGCCTGCTCCCAGCCGGCCGACAAGAGCGCGGCCCAGACGCCGCCGCTGTCGCCCGAGATGCCGCTGGCCGCGCCCAACCGCGCCCCGCCGTCCAACTTCGCCACCATGAAGATGTCGTTTGCGCCGATCGTGAAGCGCGCGGCGCCGGCGGTGGTGAACGTCTATTCCACCCGCACCGTGCGCACCCAGGTCGATCCGTTCTGGGGCCTGTTCGGCGGCTTGTCGGTGCCGCGCGAACGGGTGGAGGGCTCGCTCGGCTCGGGGGTGATCGTGCGCGCCGACGGGGTGATCGTCACCAACAACCACGTGGTGGAGGGCGGTCAGCAGCTGCGGGTGGTGCTGGCGGACCGGCGTGAGTTCCCGGCCAAGGTCCTGCTCGCCGACCCCCGTTCCGACCTCGCGGTGCTGAAGATCGACGTCAAGGCTGAGCGCTTGCCCGTGCTGCCGATCGAGAACCGCAATGACGTCGAGGTGGGCGATCTCGTCCTGGCCATCGGCGACCCCTTCGGTGTCGGGCAGACGGTGACCAACGGCATCATCTCGGGGTTGGCGCGCACAGACGTGGGCGCTTCGGACAGCGGCTTCTATCTACAGACCGACGCGGCCATCAATCCGGGCAACTCCGGCGGACCCCTGGTCGACATCAACGGCAACCTGATCGGGCTGAACACCTTCATCCTGTCGCGCTCCGGCTCCTCGAGCGGGGTGGGCTTCGCCATCCCGGCCGCCCTGGTGCGGCGGGTGGTGGAATCGGCGGCTGGCGGCGTGCACACGGTGCAGCGGCCATGGCTGGGCGTACGCGTCACCGGGGTCAACGCTGAGAGCGCCCGCAGCTTGGGCCTGGAAAAGCCGGAAGGGGTGCTCATCGCCGAGGTCTACCCGGGCGGTGCGGCCGCCCGTGCGGGCCTGCAGGTCGGCGACCTGCTGCTGTCGGTGGACGGCCAGTCGGTGAGCGACCAGGCATCCGTGAATTACGTAATTTCGACCCACCGGCCGGGCGAGACGGTGACGCTGCAGATTCGCCGCAGCGGCGCGCCCCGTTCGTTGAGCGTGGTGGTGTCGACCCCGCCGGCCGATCCGCCGCGCGACGAGCGCACCTTGACCGGGCGCAATCCGTTCCAGGGGGTCACCGTGGTCAACCTGTCCCCGGCCACCGCGGACCAGTATGGGCTCGATCCCTTCCTGACCGGAGTGCTGATCACCGAGGCGGGCCAGGGCTTCGGCGCGCGGGCCGGCTTCCAAGGCGGCGACATCGTCCGCTCGATCAATGGACATCAGGTGCAGACCACCGCCGATCTCGCTTCGGCGCTGGGCGGCGCGCAAAGTTGGCGCATCGTGATCCAGCGCGGTGAGCAGCAGATCGTGGCGGAGTTCTGATCCGGGCCAAAGGGGTGGCGTGGGCCCCTGGCGCCCGCTACCTCTAGTCCATGTCCGACCTGTTCGAAGCCGCGGGGCTGAGGCCCGAGGCGCCGCGTCCGCTCGCCGACCGGCTGCGACCGGCCAGCTTGCAGGAGATCGTGGGCCAGGACCACCTGCTGGGTCCCGATGGCCCGATCGGGCGCATGGTCGCCGCGCACCGGCTCGCCTCCATGATCCTGTGGGGGCCGCCGGGGGTGGGCAAGACCACCCTGGCGCGGCTGCTGGCCAAGACGGCCGGCTATGAGTTCCAGCAACTGTCCGCCGTCTTCTCCGGCGTGGCCGACCTGAAGAAGGCGTTCGAGACCGCCCGCGCCCGCCGATCGGCCGGCCAGTCCACCCTGCTGTTCGTCGATGAGATCCACCGCTTCAACCGCGCCCAGCAGGATGGCTTCCTGCCTTTCGTGGAAGAGGGCGTGGTGACCCTGGTCGGCGCCACCACCGAGAACCCCAGCTTCGAGCTCAACGGCGCACTACTGTCGCGCTGCCAGGTCTATGTGCTGAAGCGTTTGGACGACGCGGCTCTCGACATCCTGCTGGCGAGGGCCGAAGCCTTCGAGGGGCGGCTCCTGCCGCTGACCCCGCCCGCCCGCGAGGCGCTCAAGGCCATGGCCGATGGAGATGGGCGCTATGTGCTGACGTTGGCGGAGACCCTGTTCGCCATCGGCGACGAAACCCCGCTCGACCCTGTGGCCCTGGCCGGTGTGCTGCAGCGGCGCAGTCCCGCCTACGACAAGGATCGGGAGGAGCACTACAACCTGATCTCAGCCCTGCATAAGTCGATCCGAGGCTCCGATCCGGACGCGGCGCTCTACTGGCTCGCCCGCATGCTGGAAGGCGGCGAGGAGCCGCTGTTCATCGCCCGCCGGCTGGTGCGCGCAGCCATGGAAGACATCGGCGAGGCAGACCCGCTGTCGCTGCTGATCGCCAACGCCGCCAAGGACGCCTACGACTTCCTGGGCAGCCCGGAGGGCGAGATCGGCCTGGCCCAGACCGTCGTGCATCTCGCCACCGCACCCAAGTCCAACGCCGTCTACAAGGCCATCGGAGCCGCGCGGCGAGCGGCCAAGGCCACCGGCTCGCTCACGCCGCCGGCCCATATCCGCAATGCGCCAACCAAGCTGATGAAGGATCTTGGATACGGCAAGGGCTACGCCTACGACCACGATGCGGAGGGCGGTTTCTCGGGCCAGAACTATTTTCCCGAGGGCATGGAGCGTCAGCGCTTCTACAATCCCAAGGGCGATGGGGCGGAGGCCAAGATCAAGGCGCGACTGGAACAATGGGCGGCGCTTCGCCGCGAGCGGGGTGGGGAATGAGCCCTCGCCCGCCGAAGGCTCCTAAAAAGCTCCGCGCCATCGACAAGCCGATCGTCCTGACCCCGGAAGAGATCGCCTTCGTCCGCGGCCTGGTGATCTATGAGGACGCCGTCATCCTGGCGCTGAACAAGCCCCCGGGCCTGTCGAGCCAGGGGGGGCGCGCCCAGGTGAACACCTTGGACGAGCTGCTCTGGGCCTTCGCCAAATCCAATGGCAATCGCCCGCGCCTGATCCACCGGCTCGACCGGGACACGTCAGGCGTGATCCTGACCGCCAGGACCAAGCCCGCCGCCGGGTTCCTCGGCAAGGCGATGATGGCGCGCCGCTTCGCCAAGACCTACGTGGCCCTGATCCCCGGCCCCCTGCCGGAGGCGGAAGGCGTGATCGAGGCCCCGCTCCGCCGCGAGGAGATCGGACGCGAGGCCTATATGCGCGTCTGCGCGCCGGACCATCCGGATGCGGAGCCTGCCCTCACGCGCTATCGGATGCTGGCGCAGACCGACGAGGCGGCGCTGGTGCAGCTTCGGCCGGAGACCGGGCGGATGCACCAGCTGCGCGTGCATCTTGCGCACCTTGCCCGGCCGATCCTCGGCGATGTCCGCTATGGCGGCGCGCTGACGCTCGGCGGCGGTCCCGTTCCGCGCCTGATGCTGCATGCTGCAGAGTTGAGCTTCCCGCACCCCGACGGCGGTGAGAAGATGATCGAGGCGCCCTGGCCGCAGGATTTCGCCGCGCTCGCCGCACAGGCCGGACTGTCAGGACTTTTGCGGGCGGGATAAAATCGTATACGCCCTGGTGCAGGTCATGCGGACGGGACATGGCCCGGACCTGAAGGACGCGCCGGAAAGATGGGAATGGCGACTTGGCTGCCGCTGGTCGGCGTGGCGGTGGTGGCGGTCGGGTTCCTGCTTCGGCTGAACCCGATGCTGGTGGTGCTGCTGGCCTCGCTGGGCGCGGGGCTTGGCGCAGGCCTGCCCCTGCTCAAGATCGTCGCGGCCCTCGGCCACGCCTTCAATGAGAACCGCTACGTCACCCTGATCTGGCTGATCCTGCCGGTGATCGGCCTGCTGGAACGGCATGGCCTGCAGGAGCGGGCGCGTCAGCGGATCGCCCGTCTGAAAGTGGCGACGACCGGACGGCTGTTGCTCGTCTACATGGCGCTGCGCCAAGGCACCGCCGCCCTGGGTCTGGTCGCGCTGGGCGGTCAGGCGCAGATGGTTCGCCCGATGGTGGCCCCCATGGCGGAGGGCGCGGCCGAAGCCCGGTTGGGACCGCTGCCGGAGAAGGTGCGCAACCTGGTCCGCGCCCATGCCGCGGCGGTGGACAACATCGGCGTGTTCTTCGGCGAGGACATCTTCATCGCCATCGGCTCGATCCTGCTGATCCACGGGGTCCTGCAGGGCGCGGGGGTGGAGGTCGATCCATTGAGGCTGTCCACCTGGGCTGCGCCCACAGCCGTGGCCGCCCTGGTGGTCCACGGCGCCCGCCTGCTGTGGCTCGACCGCAAGCTCGCCCGCCAGGCGGGGGAGTCCAAGCCGGCTGAGTCCAAGCCGGCCGAGCTGGGGGCTGGAGCGCCTTGATCCGCCTCGGCGCCGTCTATCTGCTGATGGGGCTGTTGTTCGCGGCCTACGCCGCGTTCGGCGTGCTCGACCGGACCAAGCCGAACCGCTGGCGGGACGGCTTTTTCTTCACCCTGCTGGCGGCGAGCTTTCTCGCCGGGGACCGCCTGGGCGACCTCGCCAACGGAGTGGTGGTGATCGGCCTCACGGCGCTGGCGGCGGTCGGGCGCCGGGCGCCGGCTGTCCATGGGACGGGCGATGATGCGCTCCGCATCGGGGGCGCCGCCCGCTACAAGGATCGCCTGTTCCTGCTGGCCCTGATCACCCCTGCCGTCGCCTTGCTTGGGGCGGTGGCGCTGAAAGGCGTGCATGTCGGCGCCCAGCCCCTGGTCGATCCGAAGCAGACCACGGTGATCTCCCTTGCTCTCGGCGTACTGGCGGCTCTGCTGGTCTCGCTCGTCGTGCTGCGCGAGCGGCCGGTGCGCGCGGTGCAGGAAGGGCGGCGGCTGATGGAGCAGGTGGGGTGGGCCGCGATCCTGCCGCAGATGCTGGCCGCCCTGGGCGCGGTGTTCGCGCTCGCCGGCGTCGGTCATTCGGTGGCGGCCCTGCTCGGCCAGGTCCTGCCGACCGACAACCGGCTGGCGGTGGTGTGCACCTACACCTGCGGCATGGCCTTGTTCACGGCCATGGTCGGCAACGCCTTCGCCGCCTTCCCGGTGATGACCGCCGCCATCGGCCTGCCCCTGATCGTCCAGCGCTTCCATGGCGACCCGGCGATCATGGGCGCGATCGGGATGCTGTCGGGCTTTTGCGGCACCCTGCTGACCCCGATGGCGGCCAACTACAATATCGTGCCTGTGGCCCTGCTCGGCCTTCCGGATCGCTGGGCGGTGATCCGCGTCCAGGCGCCGACCGCCTTCGCCATGCTCGCGATCAACACCGCCTTGATGTACGCCCTGGTCTTCCGCTTCTGAGCCTTCACCCGGTCACAGCCATGTCCCACCACGACCTGACCCCCGAGATCGCCGACAAGTTCGCCCGCATCGCCCTTGGCCACGTCGCGCGCGAATATCCGAACAAGCTCGACCACGTGATGGGCGCCGACGAGGACGCCCGCAGTCCGCGCGCCCTGCACCCGATTTTCTTCGGTAGCTACGACTGGCATTCCTGCGTCCATGGCTACTGGCTGATGGCGCGGTTGTACCGGCAGTTTCCGGGCGAGGCGTTCACCGGCGAGGTGGCCGCGCAGTTCGAGGAGGCCTTCACGGTCGAGAACGTGGCCGGCGAACTCGCCTATGTCAGGCGCCCGCACGCCGCCGGCTTCGAGCGGCCCTACGGCTGGGCGTGGCTCCTGATGCTGGCGGCCGAACTGAAGCGCCACGAGACGCCCGAGGGCCGCCGCTGGGCCCAGGCCCTGCAGCCCCTGGCCGACGCCTTTGCCTATCGGTTCAAGACCTTCCTGCCCAAGGCCGATTATCCGATCCGCGGTGGGGCGCACCACAACACCGCCTTCGCCCTGCTGCTGGCCTCCATCTACGCCGATATCGCCGAGGACACGGATCTCGACGCCCTGGTGCGGGCCAAGGCCAACGCCTGGTACGGCCGCGACCAGGACGCCCAGGCCTGGGAGCCGTCCGGGGACGACTTCCTCTCGCCGACCCTGATCGAGGCGCAGCTGATGCGGCGGCTGTTGAAGTTCGACGCCTTCCGGCAATGGTTTTCCCTCTTCCTCCCGCACCTCGCCGAAGGCCGGCCCGAGACCCTGTTCGAGCCCGCCGAGGTCAGCGACCGCAGCGACGGCAAGATCGCCCACCTGGACGGACTGAACCTGAGCCGCGCCTGGGCCTGGAAGAGCCTCGCCCCCGCGCTCGACGGGCCTTCGGCCGAGCGCGCCCAGGTCGCCGCCCGCCGCCACATGGCCGCCAGCATGCCGCACGTGACCGGGGATTATCTGGGCGAGCACTGGCTGGCGACCTACGCCCTGCTGGCGCTGGACGTGGCGGTCTGATGGCCGACGAGAAGACTGTGGGCTGGGAGTTCTGGATCGACCGGGGGGGCACCTTCACCGACGTGGTGGCCCGCCGCCCCGACGGGACCCTGCTCACCCAGAAGCTGCTGTCGGAGAACCCCGAGCGCTATCGCGACGCGGCGGTGGAGGCGATCCGCCGCTTCCTGGGCGTGACGGACGGACCGGTTCCCGGCGAGGCGGTGGATGCGGTGAAGATGGGCACCACCGTCGCCACCAACGCCCTTCTGGAGCGCCGGGGCGAGCCGACCCTGCTGGCGATCACCGAGGGCTTGCGCGACCAGCTCCGCATCGGCTACCAGAACCGGCCCAAGATCTTCGCCCGCAGGATCGAGCGCCCGGAACCGCTCTACGCCGAAGTGGTGGAGATCGGGGAGCGCATCGGCGCGGATGGCGGGGTGCTGAAGCCGCTTGACATCGAGCGCACCCGTTTGGACCTCCAGGCCGCCTACGATACCGGCGTGCGCGCGATCGCCATCGTGCTGATGCACGGCTATCGCCACGCTGGGCACGAACGCCAGGTGGCCGATCTCGCATGCGAGATCGGCTTCACCCAGGTCTCCGCCAGCCATGACGTCAGCGCCCTGATGAGGCTGGTGGCGCGGGGCGACACCACGGTGGTGGACGCCTACCTGTCGCCGGTGCTGCGCCGCTATGTGGACCAGGTCTCGGGCGAGCTGGGCGAGGACGTGCGCCTGCTGTTCATGCAGTCCAGCGGCGGCCTGGTCGACGCGCACAGCTTCCGGGGGCGCGACGCGGTGCTGTCGGGTCCGGCCGGCGGGATCGTGGGCATGGTGCGCACGGCCGAGGCCGCCGGCTTCGACCGGGTGATCGGCTTCGACATGGGCGGCACCTCCACCGACGTCTCCCACTACGCCGGCGAATACGAGCGCACCTATGAGGGCGAGGTGGCGGGCGTCAGGCTTCGCGCGCCGATGATGCGCATCCATACGGTGGCGGCGGGCGGCGGCTCGATCTGCAGCTTCGACGGCGCGCGTTTTCGCGTCGGGCCGCAAAGCGCTGGCGCGAATCCGGGACCGGCTTCGTACCGGCGCGGCGGCCCGCTGACCGTGACCGACTGCAACGTGATGACC
>JBARAK010000089.1:0-4311 GCA_049791955.1 Caulobacteraceae bacterium | reverse complement strand
TTGGCCTGCCGGGCGCTGGCCGGCATGAAGTCGAGGTCAGCTTCACCTCCGACGCCAGGGGAGAGACTTGGAGCCGACGGTTCGGTGCGGCGCACTTCTCCTCGCGTCTGTCCGATACGTCTCGCCTGGGCGTCTTCTCGGAAGGGTTTGGGCCGCTGAGGTTCGTTTTCGATCTCCAGCCGGGGATGAAGGGCGTGACCTGGCGTCAGATCGGCTGGAGCGTGGCGGGTATACCGATGCCGGCGTGGCTGGGGGCGCAGGTCAGGGCGGCGGCGGAAGATGCGGCGGGGCTCTATCGGTTCCGGGTGGTGGTCGCCCATCCCTGGTTCGGCCTGCTGTTCGCCTACCGCGGCGTGCTGAGCGTTTCCTGAGCGGTGGGATCGAAGACCCGCGTCGTAAAACGGTAATCATAATTACCATAAAGAGCGCCAAGCCTGCCCGCTTCCGGTGTGCGGGCTCTCACATCTGCATCGGCGGCGCGAAGTTCTCCATGACCCAAGGTTCGTGTTTCGACCCCGTCGCGCTCGTGCCGCGGCTGCGCCTTTCACGGTTGGGGGCGCTGGCGATCGCCCTGGGAACGCTGGCGGCCGGCGTTCCGGCGGCGCACGCGGACCCGGTAGACTGGGTCGACGTGCTCAGCGGCACGGGCAGCGGCCCGACCGGCTATGGCCGCACCATGCCCTACGTCACGCCGCCGTTCGGCATGACCAGCTGGACGCCGCAGACGCGCCAGAACTTCCAGGGCGGGGTCTCGTACAAGTACGAGGACAAGGCCATCAGCGGCTTCATGGGCACCCACCAGGCCGCCCTGTGGATGGGCGACTACGGCTATGTCACCCTGATGCCCGAGATCGGGACGCTTAAGACCGCGCCAGCGGATCGCAAGCTGGCCTACCGCCACGCCGACCAGGTGGCCGAGCCCGACTACTATTCGGTCTGGATGGACGCGGATAAGGGCCAAAGGATCCGCACCGAGATCACCGCCGCCGCCCACAGCGCCTATCTGCGCTTCACCTTCCCGGCGGGCGACAGCTCCACCGTCCTGCTGGAGGCCTCGCGCGCCGGCCACAAGGGCTTCGTCCACGTCGACCCCGCCGCCCGCGAGATCACCGGCTACAACCCCGAGCGGGTGGACGCCAACCTGGGGCCTCTGGCCCTGCCGAACTTCAAGGGCTACTTCGTGGTCCAGTTCCGCAAGGCCTTCGACAGCTCGGGAACCTACGGCGACGACCAGACCCAAAAGCAGGCGCTCGGCGCCTACGCCCGGTTCACCACCGCCGAGGGCGAGGTGGTCGAGGCCCGGGTCGGGACTTCGTTCATCAGCCTCGACCAGGCCCGCGCCAGCCTCGCCGCCGAGATTCCGGACTGGGACTTCGACAAGACCCGACAGGCGACCCGCGCTGCGTGGAACCGCAAGCTCGGTGGGATCGACATCGACGGCGCCAGCGACGAACAGCGCCACATCTTCTACACCGCCTTCTACCACGCCATGCTTTACCCTCGGGACGTCTCCGAGCAGGGCCGCTACTACAGCGCCTTCGACGATCAGGTGCACACGGGGGTCGCCTACACCGACTATTCGATCTGGGACATCTTCCGGGCCGAGTACGACCTGTTGACCCTGACCGCGCCCGAGCGGGCGGGCCCCATGGTCCAGGCGCTGCTGAACGACTACCGCGAAGGCGGCTGGATGCCCAAGTGGCCCAACCCGTCCTACACCAACATCATGATCGCCACCCACGCGGACTCGCTGGTGGCCGAGGCGGTGGCCAAGCATCTCAAGGGCTTCGACCGGGATCTTGCCTGGGACGCAGTCTACAAGGACGCCATGACGCCGCCGGACGGTGATGTCACGCGCCGCTGGCATGACCGCGATGAGCACACCCCCTACGAGGCGCGGGCCGGCCTGACCTATCTGAAGGCGCTAGGCTACATCCCGGTCGACAAGACCGCCGAGGCGGCGTCCAGCACCCTGGAGGATTCCTACGACGACTGGGCCGTGGCCCAGGTGGCCAAGGGACTTGGGAAGACAAAGGATTATGACTTCTTCCTGAAGCGCTCGCTGAATTACCGCAACCTCTACAACCCCGCGACCGGCTTCATGCAGGGACGCAACTTCGACGGCGGCTGGGCCGATTCCAAGGCCGGCTGGACCGAGGGCGACAAGTGGACCTACAGCTGGGCGGTGATGCAGGACATCCCTGGCCTGATCCGGCTGATGGGCGGGGACGACGCCTACAACAACAAGCTGGACGCCTATTTCGATGGCGACCACAACTGGCACAGCAACGAGCCGAGCCACCACTACGGCTACCTGTACGACTACAGCGGCCAGCCCTGGAAGACCCAGGCCAAGGTGCGCGAAATCGCTACCTGGGAATACGCCGCCGGTCCCTCGGGCCTGGATGGCGACGACGACTGCGGCCAGATGTCGGCCTGGTACATGTTCACGGCCATGGGCTTCTACCCGGTCAACCCGGCTTCGGGCGACTACATGATTGGCAGCCCCCTGTACGGGAAGGCCGTGATCCACCTAGCCGACGGCAAGCGCTTCACGGTGGTGGCCGAGAACAACTCGGACAAGAACCTCTACATCCAGTCGGCTACCCTGAACGGCAAGCCGCTGAACGCGCCGATGATCCGCTACGCCGACATCATGGCCGGCTCGACCCTGAAGCTGAAGATGGGACCGAAGCCCTCGCGCTGGGCGGCGTCCTGGCGGGGCCAGCCGATCATGGCGGAGCCTCTGATCGCGGCGAAGCTACCGCCGTCGCCGTCGCCTGCTGCGCCCAAGGCCCTGGACCTCGCCGCTCTACGCCCGGCTCCGGCCGCCGCGGCGTCGACGGTCGCCGCTCCGGCCGACTTCAGCGGAACCTGGAAGCTGAACGCCGCGCGTAGCGACTACGGCGACGGCCCGGGCCCCTGGGCCCAGACCGACGTGATCGCCCAGTCCGGCGGCCGCATCCGCCTCAGCATCGCTTCGACCATGCGCGAGAAGACCCAGACCTACGTCCTGGACCTGCCCGTCGGCGGGGGCGAGATCATGTTGCCGCAGGTCTCGCCGCCCCATCTCGGCCCGGCCAACCTGACGCGGGCCTCGGCGGTGTGGCGCGGCGACCAGCTGGTGGTGAGCCAGAGGGTGGAGTTCCAGGACGAGGCCTTCACCTTCCCCAGCATGTACAGCCTGTCGTCCGACGGGCGCACCCTGACGGTGACCGCCCATCTGGGACGCAACACCAACACCATGGTGTTCGAGAAGGTCGCCGCCGCGGCGCAGTAGCCGACGGGGAGAGGGCGGGGGGACGCGCTTTCGGGGCGACGTTATAGTGGCGGGCCGAAGTCCCGAGTCGCCATGCCCATCCACCGCCTTCCTCCCGAGACCGTCAACCGTATCGCTGCCGGCGAGGTGGTGGAGCGGCCGGCCAGCGCGGTGAAGGAGCTGGTCGAGAACGCGGTCGACGCCGGCGCCGCTCGCGTCGAGATCCAGGCCGACAACGGCGGGCTGTCGCGCATCCTGGTGGCAGACGACGGCTGCGGCCTGTCGGCCGAGGAACTGCCGATTGCAGTGGAGCGCCACGCCACCTCCAAGCTGCAGCCGGATGCGGACGGCAATTACGACCTGCTGCGCATCGCCACCTGCGGGTTCCGCGGCGAGGCCCTGCCGTCGATCGGCTCGGTCGCGCGGCTGTCGCTGTCGTCCCGTGCGCGCGGGGCCAAGGATGCGTTCCGGCTCGACGTCGATGCGGGCGCGGTGTCCGAGGTCGCGCCCAGCGCCTTTCCGGGGCCGCATGGCGCGCGGATCGAGGTTCGCGACCTGTTCTACGCCACCCCGGCGCGGCTGAAATTCATGAAGTCCGAGCGCGCCGAGGCGCTCGCCATCGCCGAGGAGATCAAGCGCCAGGCCATGGCGCGGGAAGCGGTGGCCTTCAGCCTGGACCTGGACGGACGCAAGGTGTTGCGGTTGCAGGCCGAGCATCCGGGACCGCAGGGACGGCTGGCGCGGCTGGCGGCGGTGCTGGGGCGGGAGTTCCAGGACAACGCCCTGGAGATCGACCAGACGCGCGAGGACGTTCGCCTGACCGGCTTCGCCGGCCTGCCGACCTATTCGCGGGGCAACGCGGGCCACCAGTACCTGTTCGTCAACGGCCGGCCGGTGCGCGACCGCCTGCTGAGCGGGGCGCTGCGCGCCGCCTACGCCGATTTCCTGGCCCGCGACCGCCATCCGGTGGCGGTGCTCTACGTGGAGCTGGAGCCCCACCTGGTCGACGTCAACGTCCACCCGGCCAAGGCGGAGGTGCGTTTCCGCGACGC
>JBARAK010000088.1:0-22216 GCA_049791955.1 Caulobacteraceae bacterium | reverse complement strand
CCGTGGGGCGGGTGGACCTGCTGACCGCCTACGCCCTGCTGAAGCGGGCGCGGCTGTTCATCGGCAACGACAGCGGATTGATGCACCTGTCGGCGGCGGCGGGGGCGCCGACGCTCGGCCTGTTCGGTCCCTCGGACGAGCGGCTCTACGCGCCATGGGGGCCGAAGGCGCGGGCCCTGCGCGGCCCGCGCGATTTCGAGACGTTCAAGCGGATCGATCCGAGCCTCAACCAGGTCGTCTGCCACATGTTCGACCTGCCCACCCCCTGGGTGACGGCGGCGGCGCGCAAGCTGTTCCTGGAGACGGCCGAGGTTGTGGTGGAGACGGTGGAGATCGTCACGCCCGCGCTGCCCGCGCCGGAGGAGGTGGTGGCGGCCGAAGTCGTTCCGGCGGCGGCCGATCTCGCTCCGGAAGCGGAACAGGCCGTGCTGGAGGCGGAGCCTGTGGCGGCCGGGGAACCCGAAACCCCGTCATCGGCGTCGGCCTGATCCTTCGCTATCGCCGCGTGCGTCGCCCGCCGCTCCCCCTCTTCCCCGGCTTCGCGGGGGGATGGGAGGCGGTGCGACATATCCACAGTTCCGCCGGGGCTGGAGGCTCGTCGTCTTGGAAAAGAGCCGGGCGGGCGCGACCGCTTTCACCGCTCCCGCGCCTGCAAGTTTCAGCAATTGCAAAGCCGCGAAGGCTCAGCTCCCAACGTGTGACCGTTCGCACGGCAAGTTCGGATTGAGATTTCCGCCAGCAATTATTCGGGTTGAGTCCGGTCTCGGCCCTTGCCCCGCGCCGCCCGCCTGTTAGGAAGCGCGCGCATTTCGGCGCAGAGGGTCGTAGGCGGATGAAACTGCTTGCCGGCAATTCCAACAAGACATTGGCCAAGGCCATCGGCGATTACCTCGACGTGCCGCTCACGCGCGCGCAGGTGCGCCGGTTCGCCGACAACGAGGTTTTCGTCGCCATCGACGAGAACGTCCGCGGCGAGGACGTGTTCGTCATCCAGTCGACCTCCTATCCGGCCAACGACAACCTGATGGAGTTGCTGATCTGCATCGACGCGCTGCAGCGCGCGTCGGCGCGGCGGATCACGGCGGTGACGCCCTACTTCGGCTACGCCCGCCAGGACAGGAAGACCGGCGGCCGCACGCCGATCTCGGCCAAGCTGGTGGCCAACCTGATCACCCGCTCCGGCGCGGACCGGGTGCTGACGCTGGACCTGCACGCTGGCCAGATCCAGGGTTTCTTCGACATCCCCACCGACAACCTGGTCGCCTTCCCGGTGATGGCCGACGACATCAGGCGTCGCCACGACGGCAAGTCGAACGAGCTGATGATCGTGTCGCCTGACGTCGGCGGCGTGGTGCGCGCCCGCCAGCTCGCCGACCGCCTGAACGCGGATCTGGCCATCGTCGACAAGCGCCGGCCCCGCGCCGGTGAGAGCGAGGTGATGAACATCATCGGCGACGTGAGGGGCCGCCGCTGCGTGCTGTTCGACGACATCGTCGACACCGCCGGCACGCTCTGCAACGCCGCCGAGGCGCTGATGAACGAGGGCGCGGAGTCGGTGTCCGCCTATGTGAGCCACGGCGTAATGTCGCATCCCGCCAATCAGCGGGTGATGAAGTCGGTCCTGACTGAACTGGTGATCACCGACACCATCGAGGCTTCCGACCTGACCAACGGCTGCGAGAAGCTGCGCCGTGTGAGCGTCGCCCCCCTGATCGGTGAGGCGATCCGTCGTATCGCGAACGAGGAGTCGGTCTCTAAGCTCTTCGATTAAGCGCGACGGCCCAAGAGAAACCAACTTTGGCGGGCATCGGGCCCAGATCTACGAGTGTGGGCGTGATCATCGTCTGATGACGCCCCCGGCGAAAATCAGACTGGCCGTGGCTTCATGGTCAACGGATGGTTAATCAGATCGCCGCATCGTCACGAACCGATCTCCGCCACGTATGGCTAAGCTTCTGCGTATCTTGGAAGGCCGTTCAATGCTTAACGCTCACCAAGCTTTTAGGGCTGTTCTGGTCGCCGGCGTCGCCGCCCTCAGCCTGGACCTCGCCGGGGCTGGAATAGCGGTCGCACGGCCCAAGCCCGCGCCGGTCCAGGCTCCCCCGCCGCCGCCGCCCCAGGTGGCGCCGCCCATCACCCTGTCGACCCAGGCCCTGCAGGACGCCAGCGCGTTCCGCGCCTACGTCAAACATGCCGAAGCCATATCGGCCGCCTTCACCAGCGGCGACGGGGTCGAGCAGTCCCTGGTGGTGGGCGCGTCCTATGAGCCCAGGCAGCTTTCACGCGGGGCGATCGCCTACGCGGCGCTGCTGGCGCTGCAGGACCCGACCTTCGTCGCGGCGGTGAAGCCCTATGCGCTGGACCCGGCCGGCCGCCACGCCCTGGCCCAGCATCTGGCCCAGGATCCCCGCTACATCATCGCCTTCAAGGGCGCCGACAGCGCGGCAGGCCTGATCGTGGCCACCATGGGCGGCGAGATGAACCGGATGGGCGACGTGGCCCACCAGGTGAAGCAGGCGGCCTATTCGGTGCAGCACTCCGCCTGGTCCAAGACCAAGGTGCTCAATCCGGGCGATCGCCTCGCCCAGACCAAGACCCTCTCCGAAGCCCTGATGAGCCCGGTCCCCGACGACATGGCGCAGCTCAAGGTGGCCATGAACGCCAGCTCCGACGCCCAGGCCGCCCAGGTGCTGGCGGTCAAGGGCGACGCGATCCAGGGGCCCTACGCGCCCGTGGTGGAGCGGGGCCTGGCGCTGGCGGCGGTGGCCATCCTGGGTGAGGCCGGCGACGATAACGCGGCCACGGTCCAGGCCCTGACCGACGAACCCAACGACCACGCCTGCCTGCGCATGTCCAAGCTGAACCTGTACCAGTGCCTGGCGGTGGCCGTGCCCTGGTATGAGGACATCTTCTGCCTGGGCGAGCACGGCCTGTCGGAAACCTCGCAGTGCATCTCCAAGGAATCCGGCACCACCCAGCAGATCCAGCAGGCGATGGGCCTGCCGGTCACCCCGGTGGTCCTGGCCGCCGCCGCGCCCGAGACGCCCAAGGCGAAGGCTTCCACCAAGGTGGCGAAGGCGACAAAGCGCAAGCGTCACCACGTCACCAGCACCAACTGAGCCACGGCGATCTGCGCCCGGCCATTGCAAGGCCGGGCTGGATCGTGTAGTGGACCGCCCTTCGAATTACGGGTCCGATTAAGCCGCGCCCGGGGCCTCCCCGGCCAGCGCGGCGATGTCGTTTTCAGAAGACAACACCAATGGCCGACATCGAACTGAACGTTGAAGTGCGCAACACCGTTGGTAGCGGCGGCGCCCGCGCGGCCCGGCGCGAAGGCAAGGTGCCGGGCGTGCTGTACGGCGGCCCCCGTGGTCCCGTTCCGATCGCGGTGAACGCGAACGCCTTCAGCAAGGCGCTGTACACCGGCAAGCTGCTCGGCCACCTGGTCAAGCTGCGCCACGGGACGGAAGTCCAGTCGGTGATCGCCAAGGAAGTGCAGTTCCACCCCGTCACCGACGCGCCGGTCCACTTCGACCTGTACCGCGTGGACGAGCACCAGCTGATCAAGATCGCCGTGCCGGTGCACTTCCGCAACCAGGACGCCAGCCCGGGCCTGAAGCGCGGCGGCACCCTGAACCTCGCCCGCCACGAGGTGGAGCTGTGGGTCAAGGCTGACCACATCCCCGAGGAGCTGGTGGTCGACCTGACCAACCGTCAGATCGGCGACACCATCCGCATCTCCGACGTCACGCTGCCGGAAGGCGCCCAGCCGGTCATCACCGACCGCGACTTCACCATCGCCACCGTCGCGGGCACCTCCGCCCAGATGTCGGAAGACGCCGCCGCCGACGCGGCCGAAGGCTCCTCCGCTTCCGAAGGCTGAGACCCGCATGGCGCGTAGCTCCGGCTGCGCGCCAAGAGGGATCGCATCATGCTGATCCTGGCCGGCCTGGGCAATCCCGGCGCCAAGTACGCTGGCAATCGCCACAACATCGGCTTCATGGCCATAGACGAGATCGTGCGCCGCTGGTCGTTCGGACCGGAGCGCGCGCGTTTCTCGGGCCTGGTGTCGGAGGGGACGATCCAGACGCCCGCCGGCCCGGTCAAGGCGCTGGCGCTGAAGCCCCAGACCTTCATGAACGAGAGCGGCCGCTCGGTGGGCGACGCCATGACGTTCTACAAGCTCACGCCGGCCGATGTGGTGGTGTTCCACGACGAGCTGGACATCGCGCCGGGCCGCTTCCGCATGAAGACCGGCGGCGGGGCCGCGGGCCACAACGGGCTGCGCTCCATCTCCGGCCGGATCGGTCCCGACTACCGCCGCGCCCGTCTCGGCATCGGCCATCCGGGTCATAAGGACCTGGTGCTGAACTACGTCCTGGCCGACTTCTACAAGGTCGAGCAGCCGTGGGTGGAGGGGCTGTGCCGCGCCTGCGCCGACGCCGCCCCCCTGCTGGCGGAGGGCGAGGACCTGAAATACCAGAGCGAGGTCTCCCGCCTCGCCCCCGCCGAGAAGTTCGACGCCCGCAGCGCCAGCCGGGAGCGGCTGGGACGGTGACCATGGTGCGGCTTCATTTCAGAGCGCTCAGGTTCTAGAAGCTCTCGGACCTCTCCCTTCGCCCCCTCCCGCGCCCCGCGGCGGACGGGGCGCTTCGTAACGCCGGACCACCCCAAGGACCCCCATGGCCCTGAAAGTCGCCATCGTCGGCCTGCCGAACGTCGGCAAGTCGACCCTGTTCAACGCGCTCACCCAGACCGCCTCGGCCCAGGCGGCCAACTATCCGTTCTGCACCATCGAGCCGAACGTGGGCGACGTGGCGGTGCCCGAGCCGCGCCTGGACAAGCTGGCGGCGATCGCCAAGTCCAAGGAGATCATCCCCGCGCGGATCAACTTCGTGGACGTGGCCGGCCTTGTCCGCGGCGCCTCCAAGGGCGAGGGGCTGGGCAACCAGTTCCTTGGCAACATCCGCGACTGCGATGCGGTGGCCTTCGTCGCCCGCTGCTTCGAAGGCGGGGACGTCACCCATGTCGAGGGCCGGGTGGACCCGATCGCCGACCTGGAGATCATCGAGACCGAACTGATGCTCGCTGACCTGGAGAGCCTGGAGAAGCGGCGCGACAACCTCGATAAGCGCGCCCGCGGCGGCGACAAGGAGTCCGCCAGGACCCTGGCGCTGGTGGACCTAGCGCTGGAACAGCTCAACGCCGGCCGCCCGGCCCGCGCCGCCAAGGTCCCGGCCGAGGACGACAAGCCCTGGCGCATGCTGCAACTGCTGACCTCCAAGCCGGCGCTCTACGTCTGCAACGTTGAGGAGGAATCGGCTTCGGAGGGCAACGCCCTCTCGGCGAAGGTGGCCGAACGGGCGACCAGGGACGGCGCCAAGTCGGTGGTGATCTCGGCCAAGATCGAGAGCGAGATCGCCCTGCTCGACAGCGCCGAGCGCGCCGAGTTCCTGGAGACCATCGGGCTGGAAGAGCCGGGGCTGAACCGGATGATCCGCGAGGCCTACGCCCTGCTCGGCCTGCAGACCTATTTCACGGTCGGCCCCAAGGAGGCGCGCGCCTGGACCATCCCGGTCGGGGCCACCGCGCCCCAGTCGGCGGGGGTGATCCACACCGACTTCGAGAAGGGCTTCATCCGCGCCGAAACCATCGCCTATCCGGACTACATCGCCCTGAACGGCGAAGCCGGCGCGCGGGAAGCCGGCAAGATGCGCCTGGAAGGCAAGGAATACGTGGTGCGCGACGGCGACGTCATGCACTTCCGCTTCAACGCGTAAGCCCAGAACGTGTAAGTCCAGGCCCCCTCTCGCCAGGCGGGGAGGGGAGCTGGGCGGGCCTAGTCCTTCGGCGCGAAGCTGCGTTCCTCGCGCCAGGAGCCGGCGTCTTCCTGGATGCGCAGGCAGCAGTCGTGGCCGCGATGGCTGGCCTTGGCGGCGTGGGCGCGGGCGGTCGCGATCGCGCTCTCGCGGCTCTTATGTCCGCTCCGCACCATGCCGCCATGCTCGACGCCCCAGCCGCCACGCTGGCGGATCACGTAATAGGTGAGGTGGTCCAAGTGGCTCCTCCGGTTGCAGGTCGTGGGGTATGCGGCAGAATACCACAGTTTGGGCCAGGTCGGAGTCCCGGCCGCTTGAAGCGCGGGTCATGGGGTGATCGCGCGAAAATCCATCGTTCGCTGGCCAAATCCTCCGGGCGGAGCTTAAAAGGGCTGCCATGAGCGGCGCTTTCATCACCCTGAACTCGAAGGTCGACGACGCGGAGTTCTCGGCCTTCCATGTCGAGCCCAAGGGCGCGCGCAAGGGCGGGGTGATCGTCCTGCAGGAGATGTTCGGCGTGGACGGCTATATCCGCCACGACGCCGAACGCTGGGGCTCGCTCGGGTTCGAGGTGCTGGCGCCTTCCATGTTCGACCGCTGCGAGCCGGGCTTCGTGGCCGAGCATACGCCGGATGGCCTGCAGGCCGGGTTCAAGTATCTGCAGGCGACCCGCATCGAGGACGCCATCGCCGACATCGCCACCTGCGTCGACTACCTGGCGCCGCGCGGGCCGGTGTTCGTGGTGGGCTACTGCTACGGCGGTTCGCTGGCCTATCTGGCGGCGTGCCGGATCGAGGACTTGGCGGCGGCTTCCAGCTACTACGGCTCCATGGTCCCCAAGCACGCCCACGAGAAGCCGCGCTGCCCGGTGATCTGCCACTTCGGGCGGGAGGACCAGCACATCGCGCTGGACAGCGTCCAGGCCTTCGCGGCGCACCGGCCGGATGCTCCCGTGCACCTGTACGAGGCTGGCCACGGCTTCAACAACGATGGCGCGCCGGGCCACAATCTGGCCGCCGCCAAGCTCGCCCGCCAGCGGACGCTGGAGCTGTTCGACGCCAACGGCGCCGCCTGAGCGGGAGGCCCCGGAGATGGGCGAGGTGGTCAGGCTGACCAACGCGGAAGATGGCTTCGCCTTCGAGGCCTACCACGCGCCGACCCCAGACGCCCGCCGCGGCGGGCTGGTGGTGATCCCCGCCATCTGGGGGGTGACGCCACATATCCGGGAACTGTGCGACAGCTACGCTGAGGACGGCTACGAGGTGCTGGCCCCCTCGCTGTTCGACCGGTTCGAGCCGGGCTTTCCCGGCGCCAACACCGATCCGCCGGCCCTGGCGCGACGGATGGACTATGTGGAGCGGCTGGGTTTCGGCGAGCGCGCCCTGGGCGACGTGCAGGCGGTGATCGACGCCCTGGCCCCGCCGGTGGCGCTGATGGGCTTCTGCTTCGGCGGCACGGTGGCGTGGCTGGCGGCGTGCCGGGCGCGGGGCCTGGCCGCGGTGTCCAGCTTCTACGGCGGCCATATCGTGCGGTTCCGCCACGAGACGCCGCTCTGTCCCACCCACCTGCACCTGGGCCGCCGGGACGAACTGATCCCGCAGGCCGACGTGGCGGCCATCGTCGAGGCCCAGCCCGAGCTGCCGGTGTTCCAGTACGACGCCGGCCACGCCTTCGTCGCGCCGGGCGAACATGTGGCCGATGCGGCCCGCCTGTCGCGCCTGCGCACCCTGCAGCTGTTCCATCGCGCGGGCGGCGGCAGGGGAGAGGGCGGCTGAGAGGGCTAAGGTCCCTTCACCCCACTTCGATGATCTCGCGCACCTTGGGCTCGCGCTCCAGCGCCACGGACAGCAGCGCCTGGGCGAACAGCACGCCGATCCCGGCCCCGTAGCCGGAAAA
Source organism: Caulobacteraceae bacterium (assembly GCA_049791955.1). Taxonomy (GTDB): domain Bacteria; phylum Pseudomonadota; class Alphaproteobacteria; order Caulobacterales; family Caulobacteraceae; genus CAHJWH01. Next base: position 14,501 of record JBARAK010000088.1, on the reverse strand, counting down.
CACCCCCGACGGATAGCGGCCGCCGCGCGCCACGCCGGCGATCTGCAGGTAGATGAACACCGCCGCCGTCGCCAAGAGGCCAAGGCCGGTGATCACCGAGACCGGCGTCTGGCCGAAGCCGGCGCCGAAGCTCATCCAGACATACCGTTTCAGCCATCGCCGCACCGGCTTGATCTGTAGCGGCAGCACGAAAGCGGCCAGGGCGTAGATGGTGGGAAACACCAGGATCACCGCGGTCTTGAGGCTGTCGGGACCCGGCAGCACCCGCCAGGCGTGGACCCCGGCGCCCGCGTAGATCAGGCTCGCCGCCACGCAGGTGGAGCGCTGCATCTGCTTGAACCGGCGCCAGGCCGGAATGTGGGTCCTTGTGGATTCCGCCATGCCGGACAGAACATAGGACACGCCGCGCCGATGGCGAGACGCCGACCGGCGGTGAAGGGACGGATCCGGAAGATCGACCCCGGGGAGGCGCCCGCGTACGGCGCAACGCGATATCCGCCGCCTTACGATGCACCCTGCCGCCAGCGACGGGGCGTCTGTCGGGGCGTGTGTCGGCGCGATGCTGCCCGCTATGCGGACGGGATGGCCGTCAATGCAATTTCGACGTGAGTTGGACCAACGGTCGACCATCATACACGGCCAAGCTTCAGGATTTTTTCACTGACCGGACGGCAGAAAGCGGTGTCCGTATCGTCAGCCTCGTACGGGCGGAGCGCGCCATATGCCGAGCAGAAATCTCCCGGTCGCCCACAAGATGACGGCCGCCTTCGCAGCGATCATCGCGACCGCCGTCCTGGCGGCATGGGGCGAGACCATGGCTCCCGGCTTGGGAGCGATGACGCCCGTCCTCGGCGCGGCCGCCGTAAGCGCCGTGTCCCTGCTCGCAGGCCTGCTGCTGTTCGGATCGGTGGCCAGGCCGATGAAGGAACTGGGCGACGCCGGCCGCCGCCTCGCCCGCGGCGACGCCGCGGTGTCGGTCCTGCGGGCCGACCGCGAGGACGAGATCGGCGAGATCGCGATCGCCATGAAGGCCTTCCAGGCGGCGACGATCGATCATGCGCGCCTGCAGCAGGAAGCCGCAGCCGAGCGCGAGACCGCGGAAGCGGACAGGGTGCGCGCGGCGGCGTCGCGCCAGGCCGCGATCGACCAGCAGGGCGTCGCCCTGCAGGCCATGGGGGGCGCGCTGGAGAAGATGTCGGCCGGCGACCTGACCTTCCGCATCAAGGAGCCCTTCAATCTCCAGATCAAGGGCTCTGCGGCCTTCTACGAGAAGCTCCGGGTCGAGTTCAACACGGCCATGGACCGGTTGCAGCAGACCATCATCGAGGTGTCCGGCAACGCCGCTGCGATCCGGTCGGGCGCGGGCGAAATCTCCTCGGCCGCCGACGACCTGTCGCGCCGCACCGAGCAGCAGGCGGCCAGCCTGGAAGAGACCGCCGCCGCGCTCGACGAGATCACCGCCACGGTGAAGAAGACCGCCGAGAGCGCGACCCACGCGCGCCAGGTGGTGGACGAGGCCAAGCTCAACGCCGAACGCTCCGGTCAAGTGGTCCGCAGCGCCGTCAGCGCCATGAGCGGCATCGAGCAGTCTTCGCGCCAGATCGGCCAGATCATCGGGGTGATCGACGAGATCGCGTTCCAGACCAACCTGCTGGCGCTGAACGCCGGGGTCGAGGCCGCCCGCGCCGGCGACGCTGGCCGCGGCTTCGCGGTGGTGGCCCAGGAAGTGCGGGCCCTGGCCCAGCGCTCGGCCGAGGCCGCCAAGGAGATCAAGGGCCTGATCTCCAGCTCCGCCCAGCAAGTCGCTTCCGGCGTGTCGCTGGTCGGCGAGACCGGGGCCGTGCTGGAGAAGATCGTGGTCCAGGTGGCCGAGATCAACGCGGTGGTGGGCGAGATCGCCGCCTCGGCCCAGGAGCAGGCCACCGGCCTCAACCAAGTCAACACCGCGGTCAACCAGATGGACCAGGTGACCCAGCAGAACGCCGCCATGGTGGAACAGTCCACCGCGGCTTCGCACAGCCTGACTCAGGAAACCGAGGCGCTGACGCGGCTGGTCTCCCGCTTCGAGACCGGACAGCCGGCTGTCCGCAGCCCGGCCCGCGCGTCCGCGTCGGTGGTGGCGATGAAGACCACCGGTCGTGGCGGGGCCGCGCGAAAGCCCGCGGCCGACGCCGACGGTTGGGAAGAGTTCTAGGAACCGGAGAAGGGACGCCCTCGGAGCGCGTCCCCCGCCGCGCTAGACTTCAGTGGCCTTCGAAGGCCACCAGGGACGAGACCGGCACGCCGTGCCGGCGCAGCAGCTCGGCGCCGCCGAGTTCCGGCAGGTCCACCACGAAGGCGGCGGCCACCACGTCGGCGCCCGCGCCGCGCAGCAGCTTCAGCGCGGCCTCGGCCGTGCCGCCGGTGGCGATCAGGTCGTCGACCAGCATGACGCGCTCGCCTTCCAGCACCGCGTCCATGTGCATCTCCATCGCATCGACGCCGTATTCGAGGGCGTACTCGACCGCGACGGTCTTGTGGGGCAGCTTGCCCTTCTTGCGCAGCGGCACGAAGCCGGCCGAGAGCTGGTGGGCGATGGCCCCGCCCAGGATGAAGCCGCGGGCCTCGATCCCGGCCACCTTCTCGATCTTCTTGCCGGCGAACGGCTGGACCATCTCGTCCACCGCCCGGCGGAACGCGCGTGCGTCGCCGAGCAGGGTGGTGATGTCGCGGAACATGATCCCGGGCCTGGGATAGTCGGGGATCGTGCGGATGGCGTCGGCGAGGTTCACGTCAGGTTCTCGATGATTTGAGGACGCGGCCCGCCACCGCGTCCAGCCTGGCGAGCAGGGCGGGGTCACGGTGTTCGGGCGGGGTGATCAGGGCGGTGTCGAGCCCGGTGTCGATGGGCGAGGGGGTACGCGGCGTCGCGGCCAGGGCGGCGGCGAGCTTCACCACCGTGGCCTTGGCGTTGTCGGCGTTGGCATGCATCACACGGATGATGTCGGCGACCTCCACATGGCCGTGGTCGGCGTGCCAGCAGTCGAAGTCGGTGACCATGGCCAGGCTGGCGTAGGGCAACTCGGCTTCGCGCGCCAGCTTGGCCTCGGGCATGTTGGTCATGCCGATCACCGCGCAGCCCCAGGACCGGTACAGCTCGCTCTCGGCCATCGTGGAGAACTGCGGGCCTTCCATGCACAGGTAGGTCCCGCCTTCCGTCACTGTGGCGCCAGCCGCCCGCGCGGCGGCGGCGGCGAGGCCGGTCAGGCGCGCGCACACGGGGTGGGCCATCGACACGTGGGCGACGATCCCCTCGCCGAAGAAGCTCTTCTCGCGCGCGAAGGTGCGGTCGATGTACTGGTCCACCGCGACGAACACGCCGGGCGGCAGGTCTTCGCGCAGGCTGCCCACGGCGGAGAGCGACACCAGATCGGTGCACCCCGCGCGCTTCAGGGCGTCGATGTTGGCGCGGTAGTTGATGTGGCTGGGCGAGACCTTGTGGCCGCGGCCGTGGCGGGGAAGGAAGCGCACCGGCACGCCTTCCAGGGTCCCGAACAGGATCTCGTCCGAGGGCGCCCCCCAGGGGCTGTCGATCCGCCGCCACTCCCGGTCGGCGAGGCCGGCGATCTCGTAGAGGCCGGAGCCGCCGATGACGCCAAGAACCCAATCACTCATCTACGGCACTCCCATGAGCCAGGGCGACGATGGCGGCGGACGCGTCGGCCCAGGCCGGCGTCCCGGGCGTGATCTCCTCCACGTGCGCCCCGGGGGGCGTGTGGAAGATCACCTTGTCCCCGGCCGCGCGCGCCGCCTTGACGTACGCCGCGCTCACCGCGGGCGGAACGGTCCGGTCGTCGGAGCCGTTGACCACGACCTGCAGCACGCCCAGTGGCAGCATGTGGGCGGGCGAGGTTTCAGCGAAAACATTCGGCCGCGCCGGAGAAGGGGCGCCGGCCATCTGGCGCACCACATCCGCGCCGCAGGCGGTGTGGATGTCGGTTTCCAGGTTAGGCAGGCCCGCGATGTCCACCACCGCATAAACCGGCTGGGGCTTAGCCTGATGGAGCGGGCTCCAGCGGGGCAGGCGGGGCTGGCCGGCCGCCCAGAGCGCCAGGTGCCCGCCCGCCGAGTGGCCCGCGACCACCAGGTGGCTCAGGTCGAGGTGGGCCCTGGGGGCCTCCACGGCCAGCCGGTCCAGAGCCGCCGCCACATCCTGATAGGTCCCGGGATAGCCGCCGCCCGGCTGCTCCAGCCGCCGGTATTCGATGTTCCACACCGCCAGCCCCCGCCGGCGCAGGTCCTCTGCGGCGTAGGCCATGTAGCCACGGTCCGCCACCGACGCCTGCCAGCACCCGCCGTGGATCAGCGCCACCACGGGGTGAACGCCTCCGCCGGACGGCAGCCACAGCTCGGCGAACTGGTTCGGGTCGGTCCCGTAGGCGACGACGCGGGTGGGCTTGGGCCGCGGGCGGTTGAGCAGGTCCGGCCAGGTCATCCGGGGCGTCGTGGCTCCGCTCTGCGCCGCACACGTGAAAAGGGCGGCCACGAGGGCCGCCCTTCCTACCCAGCGATGCAGGCGGGGCATGCTCAATGGGCGACGTTCCGCCAGATCCGGCGATAGGAGGCGTAGACCAGTCCGGTGAAGACGATCAGGTAGAGCATCACGGCCAGGCCGGTCTGCTTGCGCTCTTCCTGCTTGGGATCGGAGGCCCAGGCCAGGAAGGTCGCCACGTCGTGGGCTTCCTGCTCGGTGGTGGCCTTGGTCCCGTCGTCGAAGGTCACGCGGTTGGGCGTGAGCTGGAACGGCATGGAGATGAAGCCGCCCTTCGGCACCTGGTCCTTGGGACCGCTCCAGAACGAGCCGAGGTCGCCGGGGAAGTAGGGGTTGTAGGACTTGCCGGTCGGCACGGTCAGGCCGGCGGGGGCTGGGCGATAGCCCTTCAGCAGGCTGTAGATGTAGTTCGGGCCGTCCTCGCGCGCCTTGGCCATCACCGACAGGTCCGGAGGCAGTGCGCCGCCGTTGGAGGCGCGGGCGGCGGCCTCGTTGGGGAAGGGCGCGCGGAAGTGGTCGGCCGGGGTGGCGGGACGCTGGATCACGTCGCCGGTGTCGGCGTCGATGTCAGGCACCTTGATGTCAGCCGCGATGGCCTTGGCGTACGGGCTGTCATTGGGGTTGGGGTGCTTGGGATCGAAGAACGGGCCGCCGGGCTGCGCCAGGTTACGATAGAACATGAGGTTCATCGCGTGACAGCTCGAGCAGACCTCGGCGTAGACCTTGTAGCCCCGTTGCAGGGCGCCCTGGTCGAACTTGCCGAGCGGGCCCTCGAACGAGAAGTTCCCGTTCTCAGGCTCGGTGACCTTGGTCTTGGCCGAGGCCCCGCCCGCAGCGAGCAGCAGACCCGCGACGCCCGCCCCCAGCAGGGCGCTTTTGAGCGCTTTGCGCAGCATCTTAGGACTCAACCCTTCTTGGAGGCTTCGGCGATCCCGCCGGCGGGGAGCGCAGCGCCCCCGTGGGACAGGACCGGGGTGGAGATGGTCTCCGGGATCGGCAGGGGCTTCTCGCGCAGCCCCAGGATCGGCAGCACCAGCAGGAAGTAGGCGTAGTAGTAGAGGACGAAGAAGCGCGAGAACACCGTCACCGACAGGCCGGTGGGATCGCCCGCCGGGTCACGGCCGATGGCAAGCACCACGTCGTCCGGCTCCTTGCCGCCGCACCAGCCCAGGACCAGCACGCTGAGGATGAAGATGGCGAAGAAGATCCGCGCCGCCGGGCGGTAGCGCATCGAGCGCACCTTGGAGGTGTCCAGCCAGGGGACGGCGAACAGCATGGCGATGGCGCCGAACATGGCGACGACGCCGAACAGCTTATTCGGGACCGAGCGCAGCATGGCGTAGAAGGGCAGGAAGTACCATTCCGGCACGATGTGGGCCGGAGTCTGCAGCGGATTGGCCGGGATGTAGTTGTCGGCGTGGGCTAGCGCGTTGGGCGCGAAGAACACGAACCAGGCGAACAGGATCAGGAAGGCCAGGATCGCGAAGCCGTCCTTCACCGTGTAGTACGGGTGGAAGGGGACGGTGTCCGCCTTGGACTTCACGTTCACGCCGGTCGGGTTGTTGTTGCCCGGCACGTGCAGCGCCCAGATGTGCAGGCCGACGACGCCGGCGATCATGAACGGCAGCAGGTAGTGCAGCGAGAAGAAGCGGTTCAGGGTGGCGTTGTCCACCGCGAAGCCGCCCCACAGCCAGGTGGTGACGGCGGTGCCGACGCCCGGGATCACGTTGTCCAGCGCGCTGAACAGGTTGGTGATCACCACCGCGCCGTAATAGCTCATCTGGCCCCAGGGCAGGACGTAGCCCATGAAGGCGGTGGCCATCATCAGCAGGTAGATCACGCAGCCCAGCAGCCACAGCACTTCGCGGGGGGCCTTGTAGGAGCCGTAGTAGAGGCCGCGGGCGATGTGGACGTAGACCGCCAGGAAGAACATCGAGGCGCCGTTGGCGTGGATGTAGCGGAGCATCCAGCCGAAGTTCACGTCCCGCATGATGGATTCGACGCTGTTGAACGCCAGGTCGGCGTTCGGCACGTAGTGCATCGCCAGCACGACGCCGGTGATGATCTGGATGCCCAGGCACGCGGCCAGGATGCCGCCGAAGGTCCACCAGTAGTTGAGGTTCTTCGGGGTCGGGTAATCGATGGCGCTGTCGTAGGCCAACCGGATGATCGGCAGACGCACGTCGAGCCAGCGCTCGATCCCGGTCTTCGGTTCGTAAGTGGAATGTCCGCTCATGTCTTTCAGGCGCGCTTTCCGGCCGATCAGCCGATCTTGACCTTAGTGGCCGACAAGAACTCGTAATCCGGCATCAGCAGGTTCAGCGGCGCCGGCCCGGCGCGGATGCGCCCGGCGGTGTCGTAGACCGAACCATGGCAGGGGCAGAGCCAGCCGCCGTACGTGCCGCCCAGGTTCGGCACGCAGCCGAGGTGGGTGCAGACGCCGACCAGGATCAGCCATTCGGGCTTGCCGGGCTTGTGGCGCGTGGCGTCGGTGGCCGGGTCGCGCATGGCGGCGTGGTCGTCGGCCACGGCTTCGGCGATTTCCTTGGGCGTGCGGTGGCGCACGAACACCGGCTTGCCCCGCCACTTGATCGAGGCCTGCGAGCCCACGGCGACCTTGGACACGTCGTATTCGATCGAGGCCAGGGCGAGGGTGTCGCCCGAGGGGTTCATCTGGTCGATGAACGGCCAGGCTGTCGCGACCGCACCCACGCCGGCGGCCGAGATCGCTGCGATGTGGATAAAATCGCGACGGCTGGAGCCGTCGCCGGGTTCGGCGCTATGACCGGGATCGACGCTGGGATTGGCGTTGGTCGTTTCGACCACTGCTCGGCCTCATCTATGGCGGGGGCGCGACAGCCGCGCTTCGCGGGATCGATTAGAATGCGACTGGCGCTTTTTCAACCAGACATTCCGCAAAACCTCGGCGCGGCCATCCGGATGGCCGCCTGCCTGGCGATTAGGCTTGATGTGATCGAGCCTTGCGGCTTCCCGCTTTCCGACCGTGCCGTCGGGCGCGCGGCCATGGACTACGGCAAGGCGGCGGAAATTCGGCGGCATGATTCGTGGTCCGCTTTTTTGGCGAATCGGGAGACGGGCCGTCTGCTGCTGCTGACCACGCGGGCCAGCACGCCCTACCACCGCTTCGCCTTCCACCCCGACGACACCCTGCTGCTCGGTCGGGAGAGCGCCGGCGTTCCGGACGAAGTCCACGCCATCGCCGATGCGCGGCTGCGGGTCCCCATGGCGGCGGGCGCGCGCTCGCTGAACGTGGTCGTCAGCGCGGCCATGGTGCTGGGCGAGGCGCTTCGGCAGGTGGAGGGTTTCCCCGTCGAGGGATGACGGGTGAAACGGAACGCGGATTTTCGCGAGCCCGCGAACCCGCTATGTGCTGGCGCGATGTCCACGCCCCCGCCTGCCCCGATCCCTGGCCCAGCGGCCGCCGACGCCGAACTCGACAGCCGCAAGGCGCGCGCCGCCGCCTGGTTCGCAACGCTGCGCGACCGTCTCCACCGCGCCTTCGAGGCGCTGGAGGACGAGGCGCCGGCCAGCCTCTATCCTGGAGAACCGGGCCGCTTCACCCTCAAGCCCTGGGAGCGCGAGGGCGGCGGCGGCGGCGTCATGGGCATGATGCACGGCCGCTTCTTCGAGAAGGTCGGGGTCCACATCTCCACCGTCCACGGCGAATTCAGCCCCGAGTTCGCCAAGACCATGCCGGGCGCGGAACAGGACCCCCGCTTCTTCGCCGCCGGGATCAGCCTGATCGCGCACCTGCGAAATCCACGCACGCCGGCCGTGCACATGAACACCCGCTACATCGCCACCACCCGCGGCTGGTTCGGCGGCGGGGCGGACCTGACGCCGCTGCTGGCCGGCCAGCGCAGCCAGGAGGCGCCTGACGCGGTGCGCTTTCATGCCGCACTCAAGGCCGCCTGCGACGCGCACGATCCGGCCTGGTTCCCCAAGTACAAGGCCTGGTGCGACGAGTACTTCTTCCTGCCCTACCGCAACGAGCCCCGGGGCGTGGGGGGGATCTTCTACGACCGCCACGACAGCGGCGACTTCGAGCGGGACTTCGCCTTCACCCGTGACGTGGGCGAGGCGTTCCTGGACGTCTATCCCGCTATCGCCCGTGGGCGGATGGCCGAGGCCTGGACGGCGGAGGAGCGCGAGGAGCAGCTCGTGCGGCGCGGACGCTACGTGGAGTTCAACCTGCTCCACGATCGCGGCACCCTGTTCGGCCTGAAGACCGGCGGCAACATCGAATCGATCCTCTCGTCCATGCCGCCCGAGGTGAAGTGGCCGTGAGGTGCAAACCCCCTCTCCTACGGAAAGGGAGCGTTGCTTTCAGTGCAAGGGTGAGAAACGCGGGTCGCCCACCGGTTTCTCAAAACCCGCTCATTCCCGCGAAGGCGGGAATCCAGATCAAATCTGCTGACGTGCGAGAATGAATCTGGACCCCCGCCTTCGCGGGGGTGAGCGGATTGAGGAAATTATGCGCCCTTCGGCCCTCCCCACAGGGGAAGGGAATGCCTCGCGCCTCTACCGCGCCAGTCGGCCGTCGGAAATGGCCTCGAGTTCGAACGGGAACAGCAGCTTCGGATTCGGCGGATCGATCTCGTGGGCGATCCGGTCAGGAGCGGTCGCGCGCGCCAGGTGGGCCATCAGCGCCAGGCGGGCGGCGCGCTTGTGGTCGGCGCGGACGCAGGTCCATGGGGCCAGCTCGGTGTGGGTGCGGGTCAGCATCTCGTCGCGGGCGGCGCTGTAGGCGTCCCACTTGGCGTGGGCCACCGCATCCATGTCCGACACCTTGAGCTGCTTCAGCGGATCGTCGGTCCGGGCCTCCAGCCGCTTGGCCTGTTCGTCCTTGGAGATGTCGAGCCAGTACTTGATCAGCTTCAGGCCGCTATCGACCAGCATCTGCTCGAACACCGGGGCGTAGCGCAGGAATTCCTCCTGCTGCTTGGCGGAGGAGAAGCCCATCACCCGCTCGACGCCGGCCCGGTTGTACCAGGAGCGGTTGAAGATCACGAGTTCGCCCGCTGCCGGCAGGTGGGCCACATAGCGCTGGAACCACCATTGGCCGGTCTCGCGGTCGGATGGCTTGGGCAGCGAAACGACGCGGGTGGCGCGGGTCGAGAGGTGCTCGGTCATGCGCTTGATCACGCCGTCCTTGCCCGCGGCGTCGCGCCCCTCCAGCACCACGACGGTGCGCGCCCCGGAGCTCATGGCTTCGGCCTGGGTGCGCACGAGGGCGAGCTGCAGCGTCTCGAGCGCGGTTTGGTAGGCTTCGTCGTTCATGCCTGGATCTCCGCTTCCACCGCCGCCAGCATCTGTTCCGCGCGCGCCAGGTGCAGCCGTTCGACCATCTGCCCCTGGACCCGGATGGCGCCCCTGGCGGCGTTCTCGGGGGCGGCGAAAGCCTCGACCACCGCACGCGCCCAGGCGGCCTGTTCCGGCGACGGGCTGAAGGCGTGGTTGCAGGGGGCGACCTGGTTCGGATGGATCAGGGTCTTGCCGTCGAAGCCGAAGGCCGCCGCCTGGCGGCACTCCGCCTCGAACCCGGCGGGATCCTCCAGCGCATTGTAGACGCCGTCGAGTGCGGCGATCCCGTAGGCGCGGGCCGCGGCGACGGTCAGGGTCAGGGCGGCCTGGATGGGCGCCCGGTCCGCGGTCATGGCCGCGCCCATCTCCTTGCAGAGATCGTTGCCGCCCACCACCAGCGCCGCCAGCCGGGTGTCGGCGGCCATGCCGGCGATGGCGTCGAGGTTGAACAGGCTGCGGCAGGTCTCCACCATCGCCCACAGCCGGGTCGGTTCCGGCGCGCCATCGAGGCGGGAATTGTAGCGCGCCAGGTCGCCGGCGTCGGCGATCTTGGGGACCAGCACGGCGTCGGGTGCGGCGCGGCTGAGCGCTTCGAGGTCGTCGTCGCCCCAGGGCGTGTCGAGCCCGTTGATCCGCACCACCACCTCGCGGCGGCCGAAACCACCTTCGCCCAGGGCCGCGATCACCTGCGCGCGGGCGGTCTCCTTGGCCTCGGCGGCGACGGAGTCCTCCAGGTCTAGGATCACCACGTCGCAGGCCAGGGTCCGCGACTTCTCCAGGGCCCGGGCGTTCGAACCGGGCAGATAGAGGGCGCTGCGGCGGGGGCGACGGGAAGGCGGGAGGGGGACTGCGGCGGGCTTAGGGGTCATGGGACTTCCGGTCAGGCGATGCGGTTGAAGCGCGGAAAGCCGCGCCGGGTTCTCTGAGATTTGGGCTCCGGTCAGATCAACGGATAGGAACGTTCGAGCTCGTATCGCGACCCCTCGGCGCTGCGCCAGCTGGAATAGAGCCCGAACGCGCCCGCCCGCCAGGGTGGCGACTTCAGCAGGTTATGGTCCTGGACCCAGGCGGCCGCGCGGGCTTCCGGCGTATGGCGGAGATAGGCAAGGGTGACGTGGGGGCGGAAGGCCTTGGCTTCGATCTCCAGGCCGCAGCGCCTGGCGACCGCGTCGCAGCGCACCGCCAGCCGCCGCAGCGGTTCGCTCTCGGCCACGCCCGCCCAGACCGCGCGCATATGGTCGCGCTCGCCGAAGGCTCCGACGCCTTCGAGCGAGAGCTCGAACGACTCCATCGCCAGGATCGCAAGCCCCGCGTCCAGGTCGGCGGCGGTGGTTTCGCGCACTTCGCCGAAGAAGCGCAGCGTGAGATGCAGGTTTTCCAAGGCGCTCCAGCGGGCGCCGGGCAGGCCTTGCTGGCGGCGGGCCAGCACCGCTGCGATATCGTCCGGCACGGCGAGGGCGGCGAACAGGCGGATCATTACGTAAACTTAAAGGGAGGCGGGCCGCGCGCAAATCCGGTTGACCTTGCGTGGCGTGCGACCGCAACGATATCTTAGCGGAACGCCCCCGAGGCGAGACATACAAGGTTTGTTCGCAAATGAGCGACTTCAATCGCGGCTTCGTCCGGCCGACGCCGGCCCAGGCCGACATGTCGGTGGACGCCGGACTGCGGTCCTTCATGCTGGGCGTCTACAACAAGGTGGCGCTGGGCCTGGTGGTGTCCGGCGTGCTGGCCTGGCTGACTTCGCATGCGCCGCTGGTCAACTACATCTTCCCCGCCGTCCAGACCCCCTACGGCCTCAGCCATACGGTCTCGGCGATCGGCATGGTGCTGATGTTCGCGCCCCTGGTGGTGATCCTGGGTTCGCGCTTCCTGATGCGCACGGCCACGCCGCAGAACTCCGGCATCCTGTACTGGACCATCGTTGGCCTGATCGGCGCTTCGATGGGCGTGCTGCTGCTGCGCTACACCGGGGAATCGGTGGCGACCACCTTCTTCGTCACCGCGGCGGCGTTCGGCGGCCTCAGCCTGTTCGGCTACACCACCAAGCGCGACCTGTCGGCCATGGGCAGCTTCCTGATCATGGGCCTGGTGGGCATCGTCATCGCCAGTGTGGTGAACATGTTCCTCCACTCGTCGGTGGTGGCCTTCACCGTCAGCGTGCTTGGCGTGCTGATCTTCTCGGGCCTGATCGCCTGGGACACCCAGCGGCTGAAGATGACCTACTACCAGGTCGGCGGCGACCAGGCGGCCATGGGCGTGGCCACCAACTTCGGCGCGCTCAGCCTCTATCTGGACTTCATCAACCTGTTCCAGTTCCTGCTGAGCTTCATGGGCAGCCGCCGCTGATCGCGAGCTGATCCGGCTTCGGGCGCCCCGGCGGAAACGCCGGGGCGTTCTGCTTTTGGGGCAGGGCCTCAGGATCGGGCTTTCGATCCTTGAGGCTATTCCACCACGCGGAAGCGGCGAGATTCGAACAGGCGCAGCACCTGGCCCAGTTCGTGGCCGCGGCGCAGCACCAGGCCGCCCTGCCCGACCACCGCCCAGGCGCCCTGCCGGCGCGCCAGTTCGGGGTGCTTCTCCACGCGATAGAGCGGCGCTTCGGAATGGCGGCGGAACACCGAGAACACCGCCCGGTCGGCCAGCCCGTCGATGGCGTAGTCGCGCCATTCGCCCGCCGCCACCATTCGTCCGTACAGCTGCATGAGCGCATCCAGCTCCCGCCGTTCGAAGAACACCATGGGCCGCGGAGCGGGGGAGGGACTGTCGATGCTCATGCGTCCTGGCGCGCGTCCCTTTCAGCCGAGCCACCAATCTAGGCGCCTGGATGAATCAGGAAAGGGGGCGCCCGCCGGTTGTGCGCGGCGCCAGCCAGGTTTCCAGATCGCCGTCAAGGGTCACGAAATGGCCCAATTCCGGACGCGTGCGCGCCGCACCCGCCCCCGATAAGATGAATGTCGGCCGATCGGAAAAGCCTCTGGTCCGGATCCTGAACAGCCCCCCCAGCCCCCCGGGTCGGATGGTTTGATCGGCCGACACCCTCGACAAAGAGACCCGCGTGACAGCCCCCCGTCACGCGGGTCTTTTGCTGTCCGGGCTATGCTCAAGAGAAGCAGACCGGAAGGAGGAGGATCAGTCGGCCTGGCGCGCGACCAGGATCGGACCGCCGCGCACGCCCTGGACCAGGATCACCGTCTTCAGGCCATCCTGCGCCGCCTTGGGCAGGGCGAAGCTGTGGGCGCGGGTCGAGATGCGCCCAAGCTTGGTCAACTCGCGCACCACGTTGCGCTGGCTGACCAGCTTGCCCTTGTTGTCGCCGCTCTTGACCCGGACGTCCTGCTGCTGGGGGTCGTAGCGCACCAGCCAGACATCGGCGCTGCGATGGTCCGCCGCCGGGCTGACCTGGATACGGGCGCCGTTCCTCGACAGGCGGACCGCGGGCGGATCCTGCGGATCATCCTGCGCGCCCTTGATCAGCGTATCGATCCGGTCCTGATCGAGGCCCGGCGCTTCCTGGCGGCCATCGACGACGACCTCGGGCGTATAGATCTCACGCACCTTCAGGCGGCCGACATAGGCGCGCTGGCGGTCGGTGAACTCCGGCTTGGCGAAGGTGTCGCGCCAGCCGAGGTAGTCCCAATAGTCCACCGGAAACGTCAGGGCGAGGACGCCCTTGCGATCGGCGATCTGGGCCAGCACGCGGTCGGCCTGGGGACAGGAGGCGCAACCCTGGGCGGTGAACAACTCGACCAGGACAGGCGGCGGCGCACGGCTGGGCCGCGCCGCTTCCGCGGTCGTCGAAAGGGCGGCGACACCGAAGCTCACGGCGACCGCAGACAGAAGCAGCGCTCCCCGCATGCGGCAGCCTTTACCTCGAAATCGCACGCGCGCTTCTCACCTTGGCGTGAGCCTCTTGGGCGTCCCGACCCAGATTAGGACGCCCTGTGTGGGCGGAGCAACACCGTGGCGGCCGTCGATGCGGCGCGGCCCGGCCATCAAGGCCGGGGCGAGGCTTGTGCGGTCTTGGCGGTATCGTCGGCCTGGGCGTGCAGGACGGAAGCCGCCTTCTCAGCCTTGGCCAGGACGTCCGGCGCGAGCTTGGCCTTGAGGGCCGCGGCGGCCGCCTTGGCCCCGGCGTCGCCCGAACTCGCGGCGGCCAGATACCATTTGTAGGCCTCAGCCGGGTCCTGCGGGACGCCGTAGCCCTTCTCGTAGAGCTGGGCGAGGTTGTACTGGCCGTTGACCACGCCATGTTCGGCCGAGCGGCGGAACCACGTCACCGCCGCGCCGACGTCCTTGGTCCCGCCGTCGCCCGCGTAGGCGTAGGAGGCGTAGTTGTACATGGCCAGGGCGTCGCCGCCCTCGGCGGCCTTCTGGGTCCAGCGGCGGGCCTCCGACAGATCCTTCGGCAGGCCCGCGCCGCCTGCTTCGTACAGCCGCGCCAGATAGAATTGCGCGCCGATGTCGCCTTGCCCGGCCGCCTTCTTCAGGTCCGCCACGGCGGTCAGGTCGCCGCCTTCGATCCGGTTCACCGCATCGGCATAGATGGCGTGAGCCGTTTTGACCGGGGCCGCCGGGGCCGGCGTCTTGGCGGCCGCATCCGGCGTGGTCGCGGCGCGGACGGCGACCTTGGTCTGGGCGGCGG
>JBARAK010000087.1:0-4937 GCA_049791955.1 Caulobacteraceae bacterium | reverse complement strand
GCCTGGCGGCGGCCACGGCAGCGTCCACGTCCTCGGCGCGGCCCAGGCTGACGCGGCCGGCGACGGCCTCGGTGGCCGGGTTGATCACGTCCAGGGTCTTGGCGCCGGCCGGGGCGGTCCACCGGCCGTCGATGTAGAAGCGGGTGCAGTCGCGCATCTCGGGCTCCTCCTATGGGTTCAGGTTATCGGCTCAAGGGCTTGATTCAGCCGCCACGCTTGAGGGTCTCGCGGGCGATGATCAGCCGCTGGATCTCAGACGAGCCCTCGTAGATGCGGAACAGGCGCACGTCGCGGTACAGCCGCTCGATCCCGTACTCGGCGATGTAGCCGGCCCCGCCGAAGATCTGCACCACCCGGTCGGCGACACGGCCGACCATCTCGGAGGCGAACAGCTTGGCGCTGGCGGCCTCAAGCGTGGCGGTCTCGCCCCGGTCGCGCTGGCGGGCGGTCTCCAGCACCAGGGCGCGGGCGGCCAGCGCCTCGGCCTTGGAGTCGGCGATCATGGCCTGGATCAGCTGGAAGCTGGCGATCGGCTGGCCGAACTGGCGGCGCTCGGAAGCGTAGCCCACCGCATCCGCGATCAGCCGCTCGGCCACGCCGACGCAGACGCCCGAAATGTGCAGCCGGCCCCGGTCCAGCACCCGCATGGCCAGGGTGAAGCCCTCTCCCTCCTCGCCCAGCCGGTTGTCGGCCGGCACGCGCACGTCCTCGAACACCACGTCGCAGACATGAGCGCCCTGCTGGCCCATCTTGCGCTCCGGCTTGCCGATCGACAGGCCCTTGCTGTCAGCCGAGACAAGGAAGGCGGAGACGCCCTTGGCCCCGGCCCGGTCCGGGTCGGTGCGCGCCATCACCGTGAACAGCGAGGCCTTGTCGGCGTTGGTGATGAAGCGCTTGGCCCCGTTCAGCACATAGCTGTCCCCGTCGCGCACCGCCCGGGTGCGCACCGCGGCGCTATCGGAGCCCGCCTCCGGCTCGGTCAGGGCGAAGGAGGTGATGATCTCGCCGCTGGCGATCCGGGGCAGCCACGCCTGCTTCTGGGCCTCGGTCCCGGCCATCACCAGCCCCTGGCTGCCGATGCCGACGTTGGTGCCGATTACCGAGCGGAAGGCGGGGCTGGCGCGGCCCAACTCCATCACCACCCGGCACTCGTCCTCCATCGACAGCTCCAGGCCGCCGTAGGCCTCGGGGATCGAGAGGCCGAACAGGCCCAGGTCGCGCATCTCCTGCACCACCGCCTCGGGGATGGCGTCGGCCTCGGCGACCTCGGCTTCGAGCGGGCGCAGGCGCTCGACGGCGAAGCGGCGCACCGCCTCGAGCAGTTGGTCGCGGGTCTCGGGGTCCAGGGCCATCGAAGCCTCAGGCGTCGAACACGACGACGGAGCGGGCCAGTTCGCCGCGCCGCATCTCGTCGAAGGCTTCGTTCACCCGCTCCAGCGGCAGGCGGGCCGAGATCATCTCGTCCAGCTTCAGCCGGCCCTGCATGTAGAAGTCGACGTAGCGGGGCATGTCGACCGGGAAGCGGTTGGAGCCCATGAACGAGCCCTGGATTTTCTTTTCCGAAAGGAAATCAACGCCGTGCAGCTCGATCTTCATGCCGATCGGGATCATGCCGATCACCGTCGCCGTCCCGCCCCGGCGCAGCATCTTGAACGCCTGCTCGACGGTGGCCTTCAGCCCGATCGCCTCGAAGCTGTGATGCACGCCGCCGCGGGTCAGCTCGATCACCCGCTTGGCGACGTCGCCCTCCGAGGCGTCGATCACGTCGGTGGCGCCGAACACCTTGGCCATCTCCAGCTTGGAGGGCTGGCGATCGATGGCGATGATGCGCCCGGCCCCGGCGATCAAGGCGCCGTTGACCGCCGCCAGGCCGACGCCGCCGCAGCCGATCACCGCCACCGTCTCGCCCGGCCGCACGTTGGCGGTGTGGGTCACCGCTCCAATCCCTGTAGTGACAGCGCAGCCGATCAATGCTGCACGATCGAGTGGCATGTCACTGCGGATCGCGGTGCAGGCGTGCTCGTGGATCAGCATCTGCTCGGCGAAGGCCGACAGGTTCAGAAACTGGTTCATGGGCCCGTCTTGCTTGGACAGCCGGGGCTCATCGCCCTCGCCGCGCTTGGTCTCCGGGCTCGGGCACAATGACATGTGACCTGTCAGGCAATACTCGCAGTGGCCGCAGAAGGCCGACAGGCAGGTGACCACGTGGTCGCCCGGCTTCACCGTGCGCACCTCCGACCCGACCTTCTCCACCACGCCGGCCGCCTCGTGCCCCAGCACCGCGGGCAGCGGATAGGGGTAGGAGCCCTCGATGAAATGCAGGTCGGAGTGGCAGACGCCGGTGGCGGCGGTGCGGATCAGCACCTCGCGCGGCCCGGGCAGGCCGATCTGGACATCCTCCAGGCTCAGCGGTTGACCCACGGTGCGCAGGACGGCGGCCTTCATCGATCACTCCCGGATGGCTGATGGCGTATTTTTGATGATCAGGTATGCCGATACCGACCGCCTGACCAGCCCAAAAAGCGCTTTTTCACCTGCACAGCCTCAGGATGAGGTTCGGACTTGCCGTCAGCGTTAGTATTGGTGGTATGGTGCCGGCAGCCGCGCCGCAGAGCGCGGGCCACCCATGACACCCGGGAGCGAACGCGTGGATTTCTCTCTTTCCGCCACCCAGCAGCATTGGCTGAAACGCGTCTGCGATTTCATGGATGCGGAAATCCATCCCCTGGTCGACACCATGCGCGCCGAGACGCCGCCCTCAGGCCCCGACCGCTGGCGCCCGTCCGAGCGGCTGGAGGGATTGAAGGCCAAGGCCAAGGCGCAGGGCCTGTGGAACCTGTTCCTGCCGCCCTCCCCCGAGCACGACGAGGGCGACTACCACGGGGCCGGCCTGACCAACCTGGAGTACGCCCTGTGCGCCCAGGAGATGGGCCGGATCCAGTTCGCTTCCGAAGCCTTCAACTGCTCGGCGCCGGACACCGGCAACATGGAGGTGCTGCACCGCTACGGGAACGCGGCGCAGAAGGCGCGGTGGCTCAAGCCGCTGATGGCCGGCGAGATCCGCTCCGCCTTCCTGATGACCGAGCCGGAGGTCGCCTCCTCCGACGCCACCAACATCACCACCTCGATCCGCCGCGACGGCGACCACTACGTCATCAATGGCCGCAAGTGGTGGTCCTCGGGCGTGGGCGATCCGCGCTGCAAGGTGGCCATCGTCATGGGCAAGACCGACCCCGACGCCGCCACTCACAAGCAGCAGTCCCAGATCCTGGTGCCAATGGACACGCCCGGCGTCGAGGTGGTCCGGATGCTGCCGGTGTTCGGCTACGACGACGCCCCCCACGGCCACGCCGAGGTGATCCTGAAGGACGTGCGCGTGCCGGCGGAGAACCTGCTGCTGGGCGAGGGCCGCGGCTTCGAGATCGCCCAGGGCCGGCTCGGGCCCGGACGTATCCACCACTGCATGCGCACGCTCGGAGCCGCTGAGGCGGCGCTGGAGAAGATGTGCAAGCGGCTGCTGTCGCGCACCGCCTTCGGCAAGCGCATCGCCGACCACTCGGTGTGGGAGCAGCGGGTGGCCGAGGCGCGCATCGACATCGAGATGACCCGCCTGCTCTGCCTCAAGGCCGCCGACGCCATGGACAAGCACGGCGCCAAGGGCGCACGGCTGGAGATCGCGATGATCAAGGTCGCCGCCCCCCGCACCGCCCTGAAGATCATCGACGACGCCATCCAGGCCCACGGCGGCGGCGGGGTCTCCGACGACTTCGGCCTGGCCAAGAGCTACGCCGGCATCCGCACCCTGCGCCTGGCCGACGGTCCGGACGAGGTCCACAACCGCACCATCGCCCGTCTGGAGTTCGGCCGCTACACCAACGCCCGGTCCGACGCATGAGCACGGCCCAGGCCGTCTTCTCCGGGGTCAAGCCGGTCGAGGCGCGCCACCGCTTCGACGAGGCGGCGCTGGAGCGCTGGATGCAGGGAAACGTTGCGGGCTACGCCGGCCCGCTGACGGTGCTGCAGTTCAAGGGCGGACAGTCTAACCCGACCTATCGGCTGGAGACGCCGGACCGGGCCTATGTGCTGCGCCGCAAGCCGTTCGGCCCGCTGCTGCCCTCCGCCCACGCGGTGGACCGCGAATACCGGCTGATCACCGCCCTGCACACCACCGGCTTCCCCGTGCCGCAGACCTTCGGCCTGTGCGAGGACGCCGGCGTGATCGGCGCGATGTTCTACGTGATGGAGGCGGTCGAGGGGACCATCCACTGGGACGGCGCCCTGCCCGGCCTGGAGCCCGGCCAACGGCGGCGGATCTACGAGTCGATGATCGAGACCCTGGCGCGGCTCCATACCGTCGACTACGCAGCCATCGGGCTTGGCGACTACGGCCGCCCGGGCAACTACTTCGCCCGCCAGGTCGAGCGCTGGACCAAGCAGTACCGAGCCTCGGAGACCGACCGGATCGAGGCGGCCGAGAAGCTGATGGAATGGCTGCCCAGGACCGTGCCGGAACAGGCGCGGGTCTCCATCGTCCACGGCGACTACCGCCTCGACAACATCGTCATCGCGCCCCAGGGCGACCGGGTCGCCGCCGTGCTGGACTGGGAGTTGTCCACCCTCGGCGATCCGTTGGCCGACTTCAGCTACCTGCTGATGCAGTGGGCGATGCCGGCCGACGGCCGTAGCGCCCTGGCCGGACTGGACCTGGAGGCGCTGGGCATTCCCAACCTGGAGGACGCGGCTTCGCTCTACTGCCGGCTGACCGGGCGGGACGGCGTGCCCGACCTCAACTGGTACTTCGCCTACAACCTGTTCCGGCTGGTGGGCATTGTTCAGGGGATCGCCGGACGGGTGCGCGACGGCACCGCCGCCAGCCCCCAGGCCGCCGAGATGGCCGCCCGCACCCCGCGCCTCGCCGAGGCGGCCTGGAGCTTCGC
>JBARAK010000086.1:0-3580 GCA_049791955.1 Caulobacteraceae bacterium | reverse complement strand
GGCCTAAACGCCCCCTCCCCTTCTCCCCTTCTCCCGCGAGGGGGAGGGGCCGATGGATTTCATAAACCGCTCACCCCCGCGAAGGCGGGGGTCCAGATTCAGCCTCACACGCCGGCGGATTTGATCTGGATTCCCGCCTCCGCGGGAATGAGCGGGTTTTGAGAGAGCTGTGGATGAACAGGCTCACTCCCCGCTATCGCAGGGGAGGAGAAGAGGCCGCTCTCACCGCTCCCAGGGCGCCACGCAGTAGTGCCGCGAACCGTCGCTGCCGACGTAGACGTTGCTGCGCGGGTCGTAGCCGCCGTGGTGGTCGTAGCACCAGCGCACGTGGTTCTCGCGCGCCACCGCCGGGGGGACCGGAGGCGGGGGCGGGTAGTAACTTTCGCACGCGGTGGTCAGCAGGCCCAATCCGCAGGCGAGAGTCAGGATAAGGGGCTTCCTCATATGGCCGGGTTCCTTGTCTAGGCTGCATCTCCTGGCCCCGGCAACAAGGCTCGCCCCGGCTGAACCGATGCTGAACGCGGCGGGAGGATGGGACGCCGCGAAGCCGCGCATCGGCGCAACAGCGACCCGCAAGACCGACACGCGGCATTGACATCGGGCGCCACGCCTGGGATGTCCGCGCCGAAATGGCCGCCGTCCATCCACCAGAGACCGAATGACCTACATCGTCACCGACCCGTGCGTGAAGTGCAAGTTCATGGACTGCGTGGAAGTGTGTCCCGTGGACTGCTTCTACGAGGGCGAAAACTTCCTGGCCATCAATCCGGATGAATGCATCGACTGCGGCGTCTGCGAGCCGGAGTGCCCCGTGGACGCGATCAAGCCGGACACCGAGGACGACGCCGACGGCAAGTGGCTGAAGATCAACGCCGACTACGCCAAGGTCTGGCCGAACATCACCGTCAAGGGCACCCCGCCCGCCGACCGCGCGGAATTCGAGCGCGAGAGCGGCAAGTACGAGAAGTACTTCGATCCGGCGCCCGGCAAGGGCGCCTGAAACGGCTGAAACCAGGCGTCTGAAACCGAGGGGTGGAAGACGTCGGGGCGGCTCAAAGGCGGGTCCGGCCCAGGGTCGGACTCATATCTTTGAATTATGCGACATTTGTGATATAGCCTAACGCCGATGCAGGTGGCTCCCCCCGCGCGCCCGCTGCATCGATTGTCGCAATCCAGCCGTCCGATTTAGGCGCCCCCGACCTGTGTGAAGGGTGTTCTGATATTTCCAACGAACCGAAGCATCCGAACTCGCTCGCCGTGGCGGGTCTCTGTGTCTTCGGCGTCTGCGGCTCCGGCTCGCCCGTCCCTATCCCCGGGGACGGCCGTAAAGACGCATGAAGGATGATCAATGACCAACAGCGTTGATGGTTTCGCCGTCTCGGATCACGTCGTGTATCCGGCCCATGGCGTCGGCCAGATTCAAGCCGTTGAGACACAAGAGGTCGCCGGCATTTCGCTTGAGGTCTACGTGATCACCTTCGACCACGAGAAGATGACCCTGCGCGTCCCGACCCGGAAGGCCAAGACCGCCGGCCTGCGTTCGCTGGCCGGCGCCGACGTGGTCACCAAGGCCATGACCACGCTCAAGGGCCGCGCGCGCGTCAAGCGCACCATGTGGAGCCGCCGCGCCCAGGAATACGAAGCCAAGATCAACTCGGGCGACCTGATCTCGATCGCCGAAGTGGTCCGCGACCTGCACCGCGCCGACAACCAGCCGGAACAGTCCTATTCTGAGCGCCAGCTCTACGAATCGGCCCTGGACCGCATGGCCCGCGAAGTCGCCGCCATCGAACAGATCGACCGCGACGCGGCTGTGGGCCTGCTCACCAAGTCGCTGGTCAAGGCCGCCTAAGCGACCGAATCGATTCGCCGCATTGCGAACGCCGCCCTTCGGGGCGGCGTTTTCGTTTGTGGAAAGCCCATGGGGCCCCTCACCGCCCGGCGGAACGGGAGCGCCGGTTGCGCAGGTCCGTCAGCGCCGGCCCGACCAGGCTCCAAGGCTCGATGCAGTAGCGGGCGAACAGCCGCCGGGGATCGCGGACCAGGCGGAACAGCCACTCCAGCCCCAGCCGGCCCAGCCATCGCGGCGCGGGCGCCTGCACCCCCGCCTCATAGTCGAACGCCGCTCCGACCGGCAGGATCACGCAGTCCGGCAGGGCGTCGTAGCTCCGTTCGATCCAGGCCTCCTGCAGCGGCATGCCCATGCCGACGAACAGCACGTCGGGCTTGTACGCGGCGATCCCGGCCGCGACCGCCGCCTCTTCCTCCCGGCCGAAATAGCCATGCCGGCCGCCGAGCCTCAGACCCGGCCAGCGGGCGCGAAGGGCCTCGCACGCCGCGTCCACCACCCCAGGCGCGCCGCCCAGGTAGTAGACGCGCCAGCCCCGAGCCTGCGCCAGCTCCCAGAACATCTCGCGCCAGTCCAGATAGGTGCAGCGGTGGAAGGGCCGCCCCCGGCCGTGGATCAGCCGCGCCCAGGCCAGCAGCGGGGTGGAGTCGACCTCGATGATCTCCGCCCGGGCGTACAGGGCGCGCATCTCCGGGCTGCGGCGGATCAGATAAAGACTGTGCAGGTTGTGATTGGCCACCACCGCCTTGGTCCGCGCGGCGACCCGTTCGCCGATGAGGTGCATGACCTCTTCCGGCCGCACCAGGTCCATCTCGGCCCCGAGCAGCGCGATCCGATCGTCCGACCGTCGCACCGTGCGGAAAGGCGCGACGGATCGCGAATCGACGTCGGCGAGGGCGTGGGATGAGGTGGACACGGGCGAAGCTCGATCCGCGCGACCTGAAGTCGCCGCTAGCGTCATCCTGGCGCTCCATGGTCTAGCAATCGCTAACGCCGGCCGCGCCCGTTCAAGAAAACTTGCGCGCCAGCCAGAGGATCGGGGTTTCCGGCGGGCGTCGAACCGGCTTAGCTGAGGCGGACGTTCCGGAGTTCCGGCGCGGACGGAAGGATCGATGCAGAGACGCCCGACCGTGGCGGTGATCGGCGCCGGCTTCAGCGGGGCGCTCACCGCCCTTCGCCTGCTGGAGATGAAGGACGGCCCCTGCGTGCGCCTGGTGGAGCGGCGCGCCCGCTTCGGCCAGGGCGCGGCCTATTCCACCACCAGCCCCCAGCACCTGCTCAACGTGCGCGCCGCCAACATGAGCGCCCTGCCCGAGGCGCCGTCCCATTTCCTGGAATGGCTGGAGCGCAACGGGGAGACCGACCAGGCCCACACCTTCGTGACCCGCGCCTGCTACGGCGACTACCTGCAGGGGATGCTCCGCTCGGTGGCCGAGACCGCGCGCGCGGCCGGGCGGCTGATGCTGGAGGCGGACGAGGTGGTGGCCTTGCACCGGCGCGGCGGCCGCTGGCGGCTCGAACTGGATATGGGCCGCGGCTTCGAGGCCGATGCGGTGGTGCTGGCGCTCGGCAACCTGCCGCCCCACGCGCCCCCTTCCCTCACGCCCGAGGCCGCCCGCTCGCCGGCCTATGCGCCGGAACCCTGGTCGCTCGATCCGGCCCAGGCGCCGGAAACCGGGACGGTGGTGCTGCTCGGCACCGGCCTGACCATGGTCGACGTCGCCCTGACCC
>JBARAK010000085.1:0-2840 GCA_049791955.1 Caulobacteraceae bacterium | reverse complement strand
GTTCGGGATCGGGCGCACCTTCACCGACCGGATCGGCACGAGCGAAAGCAACGTCTTTGGCGGAGGCGTCGGCGGGGGCGCGGTGATCGCCGCCCTGCCCGGCCTGCTGGACCTGCAGGCGACCGGCCTGACCGGCAAGGGGATCGGCCGCTACGGCACCTCGCAGCTCCCCGACGTGACCTTCGCCCCGAACGGCCGCATCGAGCCGATCGTGGAGACCGACTGGCTCGCGGGCGGGACGCTCCACGCCACGCGCACGCTCGACATCTATCTGTTCGCCGGCGAGGAGCGCGAGGATCGCCAGACCTATACCGCCAGCTTCGGCTACGGCAGTCCGCTGCTGAACCTGAACGGCTGCCTCACCGAAGGCGGCTCCTGCTCGGCGGCCACCAAGTACATCCAGCAGGAGACCTTCGGCTTCTGGCAGAAGATCTACGAGGGCGCGTTCGGGCACGCCCAGGTCGGGCTGCAGTACTCCTACACCGAACGCCACGCCTTCAGCGGCGTCGGAGGCCTCGCCCCGATCGCCAACGACAGCATCCTCTATACCACCCTGCGCTACTACCCGTTCTGAGGTCCGGGCCCGCCCGAGGCCGGAGGCGGCGGCTCAGGCCGCCGCCCCGCCCACCGACAGCTGGCCGCGCTGCAGCGGCAGGGCCTGGGGATATTCCTTCTGCAGGAAGGCGATCATCTTCTCGCGCACCTCGCAGCGCAGGTCGAAGGTCTGGCTGGCGTTGCGGGCGCTGACCAGGCAGCGCACCTGCATGGCGCGCTCGCTGAAGTCGGTGACAGCGAGGTTGACCACCTGCCGGTCCCAGAGCGACGAGGCGGACGCGATCTCCGCCAGCTTGTCGCGCAGCACCTGCACCGGCGTGGCGTAGTCCACGTACAGCATCACCGTGCCGATCAGGGAGGAGGACTCGCGGGTCCAGTTCTGGAACGGCTTCTGGATGAAATAGGTCAGGGGCAGGACCATGCGCCGCCAGTCCCACAGGCGCACCACCACATAGGTGGTGGTGATCTCCTCGATCCAGCCCCACTCCCCTTCCACGATCACCGCGTCGTCCAGCCGGATCGGCTGGGCCATGGCGATCTGCACCCCGGCGAAGATGTTGGTCAGGAACGGCTGCAGCGCCAGGCCGGCGATGATGCCGGCCGCGCCGGCCGAGGCCAGCAGGCTCACGCCCCACTGCTTGACGCCGGGCACGGTCATCAGGGCGAAGGCCAGGGTCAGGACCCACAGCAGCGATTGCAGCACCCGCTCCAGGACCTGGGCCTGGGTGCGGTGCTTGCGCGCCAGCAGGTTGTCCTCGACGTCCATCTTGTAGCGGCGCAGGTACAGGTTGGCGGCCACCTGCATGGCGGTGTTGGCGATCCAGCCGACCAGCACCACGAAGGCGATCAGCAGGCCCTGCCGCACCAGCCGCGCCGCACCCTCGCCGATCGGGGACAGCGAGGTCGCCGCCGACCCGGCCAGCAGCAGGACGGCGAGCGTCACCGGACCGCGGGTGCGCGCGACGAAGGTGGGCCAGAACCGGGTGCGGGTCCGCGTCATCCGCTGGAACAGGCGGTAGCCCACCGCCTGGCCGACCCAGCCGGCCCCCAGGCACAGGGCGAACAGCAGGATCGTCACCACCCAGGGCGGGGCCCAGCCGACGTCCGCCAGCAGATGGACGCGCAGGCCCTCGAAGGGAGACATCAGCGGCTCTCCGCGCGATCGCCCCTGGGGGGCTTGCTGGTTGTGGGGGTCCGGCCATGACGGCAGGACCGCGCGGTCAACGCGCCGACGGTCACGCCGATGGTGCGGCGCAACCTGTCAGACCAAACCAACCCCTATGTCCCCCGAATGGTTTCGCTGATCCGCGCTCGGAAGAGACGCGGGCTGGAGCCTTTCCCGTTCAAATGGAATCATTCGAACGGGATAAAAAGGCTCTAAATCATATGGTTAGAGCGTGATGGCCGCCGCAACCGGCTTCCACTTGCGGCTATCACGCTCTAGGCGGAAACCCGGTTCAGGTCGCGGGCTTCGCCCCTGTCCCGGCCGCGGCCGTGTGGGTCTCGACCGGCGGAGGCGTCCAGCCGCCGCCGAGCGCGCGGACCAGGTCGATGCTGGCGACCAGGCGCTGGGTGCGGATCTGCACGTCGGACTGCTGGGCCTGCAGCTGGGCGGTCTGGGCGGTCACCACCTCCAGATAGTCGTCCGCACCCTCGATATAGAGCTGGGTGGCGAGCGAAGTGGTCTCCACGGCCGCGTCGACGGCCTCCTGCTGGCGAGCCTCGGCGTTGGCCAGGCGGTTGGCCAGGGTCAGTTCGTCCTCGACCTGCTGGAAGGCGGTGAGCACGATCTGGCGGTAGTTGGCCGCCGCCTCCTGGAAGGCCGCCTTGGCGCGCACGACGTCGGACTTCCGCCGGCCGGCGTCGAACAGCGGCTGCAGGGACGTCGCCGGCCCGATCGCCCAATAGCCGGCCGCGGACTTGATCGCCGGGCCGAGCGCCGGGCCGATGGTCTCGTAGCCGCCGGACGCGCTGAGGGTCAGCTGCGGATAGAGCGCCGCGCGGAAGACCCCGATGTTGGCGTTGGCCTCCGCCACCCGCCGCTCGGCGGCGGCGATGTCGGGACGGCGCTGCAGCAGTAGCGACGGCGCATCCACCGGCACGTGCGGCGGATCGGCCTGGGTGGACTGCGAGGCGATGGAGAAGCTCGACGCGGACTGGCCGATCAGCACGGCGATAGCGTGTTCGACCAGCGCCCGGCTGGCGATCGTCTGCTCGTACTGCGCCTTCACGTCGCCGAGCTGGGTGCGGGCGCGACCGACGTCGAGCTCGCTGGAGGCGCCACC
>JBARAK010000084.1:0-1911 GCA_049791955.1 Caulobacteraceae bacterium | reverse complement strand
GGCTCGAAGGGCGTAGCGCTCCACGAGCCCCCTCCGTCGGCTTCGCCGCCACCTCCCCCGTTTCGCAGGGGAGGAGGAAATACGGCCACCACAGTAAGGAAATCGCATGAGCGCGCTGAACCGCCGGGGACTTATCGGAGCGGGGCTGATGCTGGGGGCGGCGGGGGCGACCACGGCCGCGACCCAGGCGCAGGCCCAGAGCCAGACCCAGGCGACTGCGCCCTCCCTCCCCGCCGGTCCGGGCGCGCCCCAGGACCAGGACTACTGGCGCGCGGTGGCGGCCCAGTACGATGTCACCCGCGAGGTGATCCAGCTTGAGAACGGCAACTACGGCATGATGGCCCGGCCGGTGCTGGAGGCCTACAAGCGCCACCTGACCAAGGTGAACACCGAAAGCTCGTTCTACACCCGCCGCACCATCGGCCCCGACACCTCCCGCGCCCGCGCCCGCGTCGCCGCCAACCTGGGCGTCGACGTCGAGGAGATCACCTTCACCCGTGGCGCGACCGAGTCGCTGATGACCCTGATCCAGGGCTACAACAAGCTGCGTCCCGGCGACCAGGTGATGTACGCCGACCTGGACTATGACAGCACCCAGAACGCCTTCCACTGGCTGCAAGCCCGCCGCGGCGTCGAGCTGGTGACCTTCGACCTGCCGCAGCAGGCCACCCACCAGAACCTGCTGGACGCCTACGAGGCCGCGCTGGCCAACCATCCGAAGGTGCGGCTGCTGCTGCTGACCCACGTCGGCCACCGCACCGGCCTGGTGATGCCCGTGCCCGAAATCATGGAGATCGCGCGCCGCCACAACGTCGACGTTGTGCTCGACGTCGCCCACTCCTGGGGCCAGCTCGACTTCAAGCTGCCCGACCTGAAGGCCGACTTCGTGGGCCTGACCTGCCAGAAGTGGATCGGCGCCCCGATCGGGGTGGGCGTGGTGTACATCCGCCGCGACCGCATCCACGACATCGACATCGCGCCGGGCAACGACCAGGTCCCCTCCGACCGCATCCACGACCGGGTCCACACCGGCACCTCCAACTTCGCCGGCTTCCTGAGCGTGACCGAAGCGCTGGACTTCCACGAGGCGGTCGGCGCGCGCGCCAAGGAGATGCGCCTGCGCCACCTGCGCGACCGCTGGGCCGAGGCGCTGCGCGACCATGGCCGGATCGAGATCCTGACCCCGCAGGACCCGCGCCTGACCTGCGGCATCACCTCGTTCCGCCTCAAGGGCAAGGTCAGCGAGGCCGAGAACCGCGCCCTGTCCGCCGACCTGCTCAAGCGCTTCAACATCTTCACCGTCGAGCGGTCGGGAACCGCGATCGGCTCCTGCGTCCGCGTCACCCCGGGAATCTTCACCCAGGAGGCCGAGATCGACCACCTGGTGGACGCCCTGAAGACCATGGCCTGATAGGCTGGGGATGTGGCGCCTTCTATCCCCTCTCCCCTTGCGGGAGAGGAAGGGGCCCATCGCTTGCGATGGGAAGGTGAGGGGTCGCGCCGCGCTTAGCAGCCGCCAAGGTCGCGAGACCCCTCATCCTCCCCACTTCGTGGGTCCCCTCCTTCTCCCGCAAGGGGAGAAGGCGTTTCGTGCGCCCTTACCCTTGACCGCAGCCCTGCGTTCGGCCGATGCGGTGCGCATGAGGTTGGGCGTCCGCGCGGTTCTGGGTCTTCTGCTCGCGCTCGGCGCAATCGTCCCCGCCTTCGCCCAGGCGAGCGGGGGCATGTCGCCCGAGGCGATGGCTTGGGCGGCGGATACGCATTTCACTCTGACCTCTTCCCACGGCGCCAAGGTCACCGACCGCGACTACCGGGGCCGGTTCCTGCTGCTGCAGGTGGCGCGCGGGCGCTGCGCCCAGGCCTGCCAGGACCGTTCGGCCGAAGTGCGCCGCGCCGTCGACGCCCTGGGGC
>JBARAK010000083.1:0-2615 GCA_049791955.1 Caulobacteraceae bacterium | reverse complement strand
GACCTCTGGGTCAACTCGGCGATCTTCCTCGCCGCCGGCATCGGACTGCGCCACGGCTGGCTCGGCCACCTGGCGCCCCTGCTCGGCCTGGCCGCGGCCATCGGCGTCGGGGCCTGCTGCTGGCTGGCCGAGGCGCTGGAGAAGCTACAGGCCAGGGGCGCCAAGGCGGTCGGCGGCGCGTTCGGCTTCGATCCGGACGATGGGCTCTACCTGCTGGCGCCGATCATCTGGCTCGGATGGCTGGCGCCGGTGCTGATCGCGAGCGCGGTGTGCTCGATCGCCATAGCGCTGGCCTTATCCGCCCGGCTGCACAACCTCCGCCAACGCCTGCGCCAGGCCTAGGCCCGCCCCTCCGGCATTGCCTGCCGGCCGGCGGGCGCCTAAACGGAGCCATGGCGGAACACCGTGGCGCGAGTCTGGGCAAGAAGCTGGTCTGGCGGCTGGAGGCCTTCGCCTTCGACCTGATCAGCGCCATCGTCAGGCCCTGGCCGATCGCCTGGACCAGCGCGCTCGGCGGGGCGATCTTCCGCAAGCTGGGCCCCCTCACCCGCTCCCATCGCATCGCCGCGCGCAATATCGAGCTGGCCTTCCCCGAGTTCGACACGGCAGGACGCCAGCGGCTGTTGAACGAACAGTGGGACAACCTCGGCCGCACCTTCTTCGAATTCCCCCTGACCGACCGCCTGACCCCGGGCCACGGCCGGGTCGAGGTGGTGGGCATGGAGCGGCTGCAGGCCCTCGCCCGCTCCGGTCGCCCCGCGATCCTGATCTCAGGCCACTTCGCCAACTGGGAGATCATGGCGGCGGTGATCGTGGCCAGCGGCCTGGACTGCCGCATCACCTACCGCGCCGCCAACAACCCCTATGTCGACCAGCGCATCATCGATGGCCGCGCCCGCTATGGCGTGAAGCTGTTCGCCCCCAAGGGCGGGGCGGGCTCGCGCGACCTGCTGGAGACGCTGAAGGCCGGCCAGTCGGTGGCCTTCCTGAACGACCAGAAGTTCAACGGCGGCACGGCCGCGCCCTTCTTCGGCCGCACCGTCCACACCGCCGGCGCCCCCACCCGCGTGGCGGTCAGGTTCGGTGCGGTGATGCAGCCGATGTCGGTGGCCCGCCTGCCCGGCGCGCGCTTCCGCGTCACCATCCACGAGCCGCTGGACCTGATCCGCACCGGCGACCGCGAACACGACGTCGAGGCCGGCGTGCGCAAGATCAACGCCTTCGTCGAGGACCGGGTGCGCGAACGGCCGGGCGAATGGTTCTGGGTCCACAAGCGCTGGCCCCAGGAGGACTACGCCGGCAAGATCTGAGCGGGGAGCGGCTGAGGTCGCGCCCGGCCAAATCTGAACGATCCGATCCAAGCCACGTCGGTGAAGGACGGAGAATAACCCTTATCGCAAGGCGTCATCGCACCTGTGCGCCTCCACCACGTTAGCGTTCCCTCCCGTGCTCCCACGCCGTCCCCTCGGGAAACGGCCACGGCGGGCAAGGGCCTGCTCAGTTCGTTCTCGACCGAAAAGGACCCGCCATGGCCACGCTCACCACCAAGGACGGCACGGAAATCTACTACAACGACTGGGGCGCGGGTCAGCCGGTGGTGTTCAGCCATGGCTGGCCGCTCAGCGCCGACGCCTTCGAGGACCAGATGTTCTTCCTGGCCTCGCGCGGCTATCGCTGCATCGCCCATGACCGCCGCGGCCACGGCCGTTCCAGCCAGCCCTGGGTCGGCAACGACATGGACACCTACGCCGACGACCTGGCCGAGCTGGTCCAGGCGCTCGACCTGCGCAACGCCATCCACGTCGGCCATTCCACCGGCGGCGGCGAGGTCGCCCGCTACATCGGCCGTCACGGAACCTCGCGGGTGGCCAAGGCCGTCCTGATCGGCGCGGTGCCACCGCTGATGCTGAAGACCGACGCCAACCCCGCGGGCTTGCCAATGGCCGCCTTCGACCAGATCCGCGCCGCGGTGCTGGCCGACCGCTCCAAGTTCTGGGAAGATCTCAGCTTGCCGTTCTACGGCTACAACCGGCCCGGCGCCAACATCTCCGAAGGCGTGCGCAAGTCCTTCTGCCTGCAGAGCATGCTGGCCGGAATGCCGGCCTCGTATTTCTGCGTGAAGGCGTTCTCGGAAACCGACATGACCGAGGACCTGAAGCGGTTCGACATCCCCACGCTGATCCTGCACGGCGACGACGACCAGATCGTCCCGATCCAGGCCTCCGCCATGCTGTCGTCAAAGCTGGTCAAGGATGCGGTGCTGAAGGTCTATCCCGGCGCGCCGCACGGCATGTGCACGACCCGCAAGGACGAGATCAACGCCGATCTGCTGGCCTTCATCCAGGGATAGGGAGCGTCGTTCCCCCTACCCCACCGTTTCCTTGGGCGTGATTGGTTCCAGTGGGACCAATCACGCTTTGGAACTCATTGGCCAAAGCTGTAGCGGAACCCGATCGTGACCGTCGACGGCTGGTCGTCGCCGTTGAACCGTTGCGCGACCGCGCCGAACCGGGCGTCGTCGACGCCGGCGTGGCGATACTTCACCTCGCCGGTGAGGCGTCCGTCGAGCGGATGGGCCGCGCTGACCAGGGCCTGGTAGGCGAAGCCCGTGGGGC
>JBARAK010000082.1:0-1727 GCA_049791955.1 Caulobacteraceae bacterium | reverse complement strand
TTTCGCGGCCGCGATAGAGACTGCTGCCATTCTTCAGTCGATGAAGATAATAACCCATGACCGTGGCGTGATTTGCCCAGCCTTTAGGCGGCGCCGTCAGATCGTTGTCCCGGTAAAGAAAGCCAATCCACTCGCCGGCTTCGTTGATTCGCGCCATGCTGATCAGTTCCGCGCCGAGACGCGACACAACGATGCGAAGGCCCTCCTCTTCGTCAGTAAGAACATCCAGATGCCGACCGTCACGGTTTTCTTCTGTGTGCGAAAACTTCATGGTAGAGCAGTCGGGCAAACCTTTCCGCCTCTCCCTTCTCAAGGGAGAGGGTTAGGGTGAGGGTTCAGCCTTACTCATGCGCGCTTCCGATCCCTCACCTCAGTCCTCTCCCTTTCAAAGGGGAGAGGCGGAATGGGGTCGCACATCAAGACCGGAGGATCGCCGGTCATGGGAATAAGCCGCGAACTTGTTTCGCTTTGATAACGCGCTCAACGCCGATCGCCATCGCCGCTGTTCGATGTGAGACCCTGTGGTCCTTCGCGCGTCTAATTACCTGCGCAAACGAATGCTCGAGGATGCGGAAAAGTTTGTCTGTCACTTCCGATTCCGACCACAGAAATGCCTGCAGACCTTGCACCCATTCAAAGTACGAAACGATGACGCCGCCAGCGTTGCACAGAATGTCCGGGATCACGAACACTTCGTCCCAGCGTTCGTCGAGAAGCAGATCCGCATCTGGCGTGGTCGGGCCGTTGGCGCCTTCGGCAAGGATGCGGCACTTGAGCTGACCGGCATTTTTTGCGGTAATCACGCGATCGACTGCGCACGGAGCAAGAATGTCGCACGGCAGCGTGAGGAACTCGTTAGGATTTACATGATCATCCTGAGCGAACGCCCGCAGATTACCTTTCTTTAGCATGTGTTGCTCCGCTGCTTTAACGTCGATCCCTTTCGGATTGTAAATCGCCGCAGTGTGATCGCTGATCCCGACGACTTTGACGCCGCTCTTATAGGCCAGTGACAAAGCTGCCACCGACCCGACGTTGCCGAATCCTTGTATGATCGCGGTGCATTTTTCGGGATCCATCTTCAGCATGTTCATCGCCCGCTCGACGAGATACACGACACCGCGACCAGTGGCTTCGCGCCGGCCTTCGGTTCCGCCTATGGCAACGGGTTTGCCTGTGACGATTTCATTTACTGCATAGCCCATGTAAACCGAGTAGGTGTCCATGAACCACGCCATGATCTGTTCGTTAGTGCCCATGTCCGGGCCCATGATGTCTGTGTGCGGACCGACGAACGGAATCATCTCCTGCATGTAACGACGCGAGACCGCTTCGAGCTCCTTACGAGATAATTTGTTGGGATCAACCGCCACGCCGCCCTTCGCGCCGCCGTAAGGCAACTGCGCGAGCGCGCATTTCCAACTCATCCACATCGCCAGCGCGGCCGTCTCGCCCATCGATAATGAAAGCGCGAAACGCGTGCCACCCTTGGTCGGACCGAGCGCGATGTGATGTTGGACCCGGTAACCCTGAAACGCTTGGGTGCTCCCGTCGTCCATGTGCACAGGCAGCGTCACGGCGACGGCGCGTTTGGGGTACGTCGCCCATTCCCGGTCGCTCTGGTCGATGTTCAGATAATCGGCGATGACGCGAAACTGCTCGCAGGCCATCTGGAAGACTTCGTCGTCGTAAATCGTGTGTGCCGCTACATCAGCGCAACTCTGGGT
>JBARAK010000081.1:0-15338 GCA_049791955.1 Caulobacteraceae bacterium | reverse complement strand
ATCCGGCGCAGCGCGGCGGGACCGGCGCAGGGCTGCAACGCCTTGTCCGGAAGCCCGCGCACCTCGGCCGCCGGGTAGAAGGGCGGGACGCCGGCGAAGGCCGGCAAAGATGAGGAGCAGGCCTTCTGCAGCCCGCCCCGTTCAACCGCACCGCCCTGGATCAACAGCACCACGCTCATCGCGCGGTGATGCGGTCACGACCGGGCGGCGCCTCTCAGGCGACAGAGCCCGACCCTCCTAGGGGCGCGGATGGCTGTAGCGATAGTGCGGATGGTCAGAGTCGGCGCCCCCCTCATCCACGATCAGGATCGAGGGTGCATCAGGCTTCCAGCCGATCACCAGGTCCTTGTTGCTCCCCAGTCCCCTGGCGCCGACGAACCTGGGCCCATGGAGGTCCAGCACAGCCGGGCCCAAAAGCTGCGTGAACGCGCCATAGGTATCGTCGTCCTCGAGCTCATACATGAGCACCGTCAGGTAACGGCCATCGGGGGACAGACAATCCGCGTCCCGGTGGGCGATCAGCCCGATAGCGCCCGCCCCCTGCCCCTGCCATCTCCAGACCAGGCGGCCATTGGCGTCGTAGCGCGAGAGCCGGCGGATGGGACGCGTGAGCTGGGCGTAATTGCAGGTGCTGCGGCAGGCGGCCGTCTGGCAAAACTCGTAGGGTAGATCACGAGCTTCTTCCTTCCGGCTCTGGGCGTCGTTGACGAAGCGGTCGGCCACCAGCCGTCCCCCCGCCTTGGGATGGATCTCCAGGCTGCGCACCTGGCCGTGCTCGACCTGGACGGTATAGGTTGCGGTCTGCACCGCCGTCGGCGGATCGTCATCCGCCGCCGGGCGCGCGGGGACAGCCGCTGCGCCCAGCAGGAGCCACGCAACGGCGGCGATGGCCAGGCTGCGGTTCATCGCGCGACGCTCCGCACGAAGCTGCCGGGCGCGCCGCTGAGCGATGACGCCTCGATCGCCTGGTACCGCTTGGCTGGGTTGGTCATAGTACGTTTCTGCTCCCGCGCCGCTTCGTAGGCGCGGACGATTTGAGGCTCGAATCGTCCGCGGTCAACACTACTCCAGCGTGTAGGATCGCGGTCGGCGGACGGATTGGCGGCGTAGAAGGCGTGCAGGGCTTGGCCAAAGGACTTGCCGACCCTGCTTTGCGCGTTGACGCTCTCGTCAAGCACCAGGGCGACGCCCTTTTCCGAGGTCAGGTAATCGCGGATCGGCCATGCATAGCCAAGCGGTTTCTGGTCGATCGCTTCGTGCAGGCGGGCCTGGAAATCATCGACCTGCTGGGCCTGGAAAACAGGGTCGCGCCCTGCCTGCTGCAGAGGCGACAAAGTCCTGGCCCAGTTGTCTGGGTGCGCCTTGTCCTTGATGTAGGCATATAGCGCGGGCCCGGTCATCGGCTTCGCATGTGGGTCGCCGGGATCCTGGAAGCTCAGGGTGTAGTCGTCATCGCCGGCGCCCTTCCCCGTCTTGGCGACCGTCCAGCCCTTCTGCGCGAATAGCCTCTGGTATTCCTGCGGATGTGATTGCGAAAAGCTCCATATCTGCTTCGACAACTCGCCGGCTCCCTTGGGGTTGACGGTCTTTTGCATGACGCCCGCGGTCACGATTTGGCTGTCATAGGCCTGGACGCTGTCGAAACGTCCCTCGTTATGGGACATCTGCACCAGCACGTCTCCTTCGGACCCGGTCAGGCGCTTGGCCTTGATCGCCTCGGCGAGCGCCGGGCTTCCGGCCAGCGTGAAGCGGGGATCGGACGGGGAGCGCTCGGGAAAAGCGGGGCCAGCCCAGCGGTGATATCGCGCCCAGCTCGCCACGTCATAGGCCTGGATCCTGGCGAGCTGCCGCTGCAACTTCCCCATATCGGGGGGAGACGACGAGACGGCCTTCCCCTGCATCAGCCGCGACACCGGACCGGCGACCGCGGGATCGGTCCCCGCCCCGCCCGGCCCCGCCTTCGAAGCCGCGATCGCGCGCATGGCGTCGGTCCGCAGCCCGATCTCCCGGTCCACATCGGCCAGCTTGCCGTCGAGAAGGGTCCGCGCCGCCTTCGCCCTCGACGGCGATTCAAGCTCATGGCCCTCCTTCTGCGCAAGCTGCGCCGACAACGTGGAGAGCTGGGTCTTCAGCGCCGCCAGCCGCCCCATGGCGGCCCCATTCGAGGCCATGAACGCATCCAGCTGCGCCGGAGAGACCACCGTCGAGCCCGCCGCCGGGCCAGCGCCGGAAACAAGCGCGCCGTCGTCACGCCGGACAGGCGTTCCGCACGTCCGCATCCAACGGCGGGTGACGTGGCCGTTCCTGTCGGTGATCGTGCAGAGCGTCAGCCCCGCACGCCCCACCGCCAGGGCCTTGGCCAGCCCCTCGCCGAACAGCAGCACGGCCGGCCGGTCGGACTTGTACGGCATCGAGGCGGCGGGGTTAGCCGACGCGCCTGTCCTGGTGTGGCTTCGGCCCTGGGTGAAGAGGATCAGCGTCATACCGCGACCGTGCGGTCACGACGGCGGCTGGGGATCAGGCCGCGAATCTTACCCGAACATTACGCATCAGGCATCGCAAAACCCGGCTGAACATCACAGGAAATTTCGAACATCTTTTGATCATCACCATCCAGATACCCGTCAAGCATAAAGAATATCTTTTCCGCAAAGCAGCGCTGAATGATTTCGAACATTGCCGTCAAATTTTTAAATTCAACGAAGCAATCCGATACGCCGAAAAGGGACCCTACCACGCCACCAAAATGGGGGGAGGCAGGATCGCAAATTACGCCATAAAAGTCGCGATCCCCATTCGAAAAGACAGGTAACCACGATGCATTCCAGCGATAATCGTGACCGATTGCACCATAAACGGTAAGCGCTCCCGCAAGATCCAACCAATAATAGCCGGGGAAAAAATCAATTCTCCCCATCACATCACCATCTACTGTATTCGTCCCATCACATAATCCGTAAATTCTAACGAGATCTTCCGGAGCCTGCAGTCCGAGCGAGTGGATTTTTGATTCGATGATCGCCGGCTCGAGACCCGCCTGCCGCCTGTCGGCTGTCGGCATGCCATACGCCTGCAGGTAGCTGAAAATGCTGTCGATTGTCGCTGCAAGATTGATCGCCACTTCTCTAATCCACCACTTTGATATGAAACGGATCACCATGCTTTATTTTATGCTTACGATAAAAAGCGGAAAGCTGGCCGCCCTGGACATTCTGCTCGGACCTTGGAACAAGCGCCACCCTCGCGCCGGCCCCGCCTTCTTGCGATGAAGCGGGAGGGTATTCGTCATATGACTGATCCTTGGGGCGCGCGCCCAGACCCCTTAGCGCATCTCTTCGATTTTTCCGCCTCAAAGGCTGAATCTCCAGCCGATGAAGCTTGGATGGATGCCCCTCGCCGATCGCTGCGTCGACGTTGGCGCCAATTCCGGGTAAAATTTTCCTCTGAAGTGCAAATGTGGGCGCCTCACGCCCAGTCGCATTAGGCTCAGTCGTTCCAACTCGTGTCCTTAAGCCTCCCGCTTCGAGCGGATTCCGCGCGAGCTTTAGGATCGAAGCGCCGTTAAGGACCGGACCCGGTTTCGTGCGATTGGCGCTGAATGGACGCACCGCCTCCAAGGCACGGGCAGTGGATTTGGCGGGCATAGATAATCGCGACGGACCTTCAAATTCAAATGAAGGCGTCCGGCCCGTCGGACGGACTCCCTCACCATACATATTTAGACCTCTAACTATATATTCCTTTAAATAAGACGGAAATTCTGGTGTAGCCAACCTATACTGCTGACCCCTCGTAAATACGGCCATGCCCAAGTTAATTATATACAGCCTATCTATTTCGGATAATTTACCACTGTATACGGCAGCAGCTATTACGCCCTGCGTGCGCTTTAGATCATCCGCATTCACCTTGGGTTGCCGCAGAAAGAGGACAGCCGCGTCGGCGGCGGGGCGGGCGGCAGCTCCATACTCGGCATTGAGCTTATCCAACCAAGCCTTGGATCCAGGGCGCAGCTCGGGCCAAAGGTCGCCTCCTTGCGCGGGCCTGCACCAGCGGGAAACCCAGCGACCGGTTTTGTCGAGGACCCGGCGAAGGACCAGGCCGACGGACACCTCCCCACGCGCCTCGGCCTTGGCCAGCACCCCGGGCTCGCCGAACATCAGCAGCGGCTCGCCAGGAGGCGCCCTCCGCCGGCTTCGGATCGAATCTTCGCGCTGGATGAAAAGAGCGATCGTCATGGCCGACGCTCACTGCCATCACGACGCCTTCTCTCGTGATCATCAGGAAGCGTACGCCACGGACCGATAGCCGTGAGCGCGATTTTGGAAGATTGATCGGCGCAAGATTATCGAGCATATAGATGAATGTATGACAATCTATGCACTGAATGTATTTATGCAACTCCTCGTAAATCATAAATGATCGCGGCAAATTCACAATGCATTCACGATTGTACGAGCGATGCACAACTGCTTCACAAGCATATGTCATTAACCAACGCCACAATTGCGCGCGTTTACGACTAGCGACAGGCCAAATTTAACCAATCCTAAATAAAAATCACCCCGACTACGATCTGCGGTTGAAAACTCTGGCGTCGATCCTGCGAGATCGGAGCGGTCGGGGGGGGGCGATGAACCAGGCAGATAGGTCTGCTCCGAACGGCGCGGCGTCGGGGCCCCGGGCGGCGGCGTTCGAACTGGCGAAAACGCGATGCAAAGGGTCTCGCCGTTTCGCTGGCGGCGCCTCCATGCTTGCCCTGACGGCGGGGCTGGCCGGAGCCCTTCTCTTCGCGCCGATCGCGTCCGCGGCTGACTACACCGTCGCCACCGCCCCCGATCTGACCCAGGCGATCACCACGGCGAATACCGACGGCGACCCCAATACCGGCATCATCCTGTCGCAAAGCATCACCACCGCCAGCGGGACGGTGTTCAGCGTCGCCACCAACCCAATCGATCTGGACATCAACACATCCACCTTCACCCTGACGCTGGATGGGGCGGGCACGGTCTGGAACGCCGGCAGCTATGCTAATGCCTTCAATGTCGACGGGTCAGCCGGCGGCGGCTTGACCGTCTCCAACGGCGCTCGACTCCAGATCCTGGACACCCCGAGCAGCCCAGGCTTCCTGAGCTTCAACTCGGGCGCCCTGACGATCACGGGGAGCGGATCGAGTCTGACAACGGACCTTATCGCCGTCGGTCGAGGCGGGGACGCGACGATCACACTGACAAACGGCGGCCAGTTCACCACCAGCGTGGCCAGCGTTGGGGAAGGTGGAGGGTTTACTGTCGCGAACAACATCACTGTGCTGGTGGACGGGGTGGGTACGGTCTGGAACGCCGGCTTCTTCTTTGCGGGTGGGGCGACGAACAGTGTCGATGTGACGATTTCCAACGGCGCCACGATCCAGGCCGGCGACGGCAGCGGCATCGGTGTGAACGGCGCCGGCACGTTGCTGGTGACCGGCGCGGGTTCCAGCTTCGTGGACACCGGGACCCTCAATATCGGCATCTACAACTTCGGCACGACAACAGGTCACGGCGCCCTGACCATCAGCGACGGTGGCCTCGTCTCGGCGGCGACGGTGCTCATGGGCGCCAATGACCCCGGCGCAACCGGCGCGCTGATCGTCAACACCGGCGGGATCCTCGAGACGGGGTCGCTGTCGCCGGACGTCGGTGGCGCGACTGTGGACTTCGACGATGGCGTCCTGCGCGCGACCGCCGACAGCACACCCATCTCGGCCCTGATCTCCGGTTTTGCGCCCGGCGATTTCTCCATCGGCGCCGGAGGCCTGTTCCTGGATTCCAATGGCTTCGATGTCACGGCGTCGAGCGTCATGTCGGGCGTGGGCGGCCTGACGAAGCAAGGCCTGGGCACGCTGACCTTGACGGGCGCCAATACCTATACCGGCCCGACGACGGTCAACGCGGGCGTCCTGCTGGTGAACGGCGACCAGTCCGCGGCGACGGGCCTGACCACGGTGAACAGCGGCGGCACGCTGGGCGGCGTCGGCACGGTGGGCGGCGATGTGACCATCACCAATGGCGGCGCCCTGGCGCCGGGCGCCGGCGGGCCGGGCACGCTGACCATCAAGGGTAACCTGTTGCTCAATTCCGGCTCGGTGCTGAACTATGAACTGGGCCAGGCCAATACCGCCGGCGGCGCGCTGAATGACCTCACCAATGTGGGAGGCGACCTGACGCTAGCCGGCACATTGAACGTGACGCAGAGCACCGGCGGCGTGTTCGGCCCCGGCGTCTATCGTATCATCAACTATGCCGGCTCCCTCACGGACAACGGGCTGAGCATCGGCGCCATCCCCAACGCCGGAGACTTCGTGCAGACCTCGATCGCCCATCAGGTCAATCTGGTCAACACGGGCGGCCTGACGCTCAACTACTGGGACGGCGACGCCGGTCTCAAGAACAACGGCGTGATCGATGGCGGTAACGGCGTCTGGCATGTGGCCGGCGCCGATAATAACTGGACCGACATGACCGGCGTGGTGAACGCCCCCTATCAGAACGGCGTGCTCGCCATCTTCTCGGCGGCGCCCGGCACGGTCACGGTGGACAACAGCCTTGGCGACGTCAGCGCCTCAGGCATGCAGTTCGCCAGCAATGGCTATGTCATCACCGGCGATGCGATCACCCTGGTCGGGCCGCAAGCAACCCTCCGTGTCGGCGACGGTACAGCGGCGGGGGCCGGGTACACAGCGGTCATAGCCTCCGTGCTCACCGGCGCCAGCGAGCTGGCCAAGACGGATCTGGGCACCTTGGTCCTGACCGGAGCCAACACCTACACCGGCGGCACCGAGATCGACGGCGGCGCGCTGCAGCTCGGCAACGGCGGCGCCAGTGGCAGCATCACCGGCAATGTGACCGACAACGGCGTCCTGGCTTTCGACCGCTCCGACAGCGTCACGTTCGGCGGCGTCATCTCCGGCGCCGGCGCCGTCAACCAGATCGGCGGCGGCGTCACCACACTCACCGGAGCCAACACCTATACCGGCAGCACGACGGTCTCGTCCGGCACGCTGATCGGTTCGGCGACTAGCTTTGGCGCCGGTGCGATTGTCGACAACGCGGCCTTGGTGATCGACCAGCCGACGGACGCCAGCTTCGCCAACGCCATCGACGGCTCGGGCGCCTTCACCAAGCAGGGCGCGGGCGTGCTCGAACTGACCGGGACCAGCGGCCTGACCGGCGCCACCATGGTGTCGGCCGGAACCCTGACCGTGAACGGCTCGCTGGCCCAATCCGCGGTGACCGTGCAGAGCGGCGCGACCCTGGCGGGCAACGGCGTGGTCGGCGCAACCGTCATCCAGGCCGGCGGCACAGTCGCGCCTGGCGGGGCGCTCGGGGCCCTTACGGTCGACGGCGCCTTCAACCAGAAAGCCGGTTCGACCTACCAGGTTCAACTCGACCCCAACTCCAACGCCTCGAACCAGATCGTCGTGAACGGCGCGGCGACGCTGGACAGCGGCGCGATCCTCAACGTCACCAAGAGCCAGGCCGGCCCCTATCGGCTCGGCGCGCTCTACACTGTCGTCACCGCCACCGACGGCGTCACGGGGACCTACGCCCTGACTGGCGACACCACGGTGCTGAGCGCATTCCTCGACTTGACCGGCGCCTATGACGCCGACCACGCCTATCTGAAGGTGGCCCAGGTCAACAGCTTCGCCAGCGCCGGCCAGACCTCCAACCAGATCGCCACGGGCCGCGCCCTGGACACCGCGCCGGCAAGCGACCCTCTCCTGACCCCGCTGCTCAACCTGCCGACCGACGTAGCCGCCCGGCAGGCTTTCGACCAGCTGTCCGGCGACGGCTTCGCGTCGATCAAGACCGCTTTGATCGATGACAGCCGGCTGGTCCGCGACGCTGTCGATGCGCGTCTGCTCGACGCCTTCTGCGCCACCGGCCACAACCCGGACACCAGTAACGGGCGCCCACACGACGCCGGCTGCTCCGCCGACCGTGCGATCGTCTGGGGCCAGGCCCTTGGCGCGTGGGGCCACACCGACAGCGACGGCAATGCCGGCGCGCTGAACACCATCACCGGAGGGCTGCTGGTCGGGGTGGACATGCCGGTGGCGGCCGCCTGGCGCCTGGGCGTCATGGCCGGCTACAGCAACACCAGCATCGATGCGCGCAACATATCGGCCGGCAGCGACAACTACGATGTCGGCGCCTATGGCGGCACGCAGCGCGGCCCCTTCGGGTTCCGCGTCGGAGCCAGCTACACCTGGAGCGACATCTCGTCGAACCGGTCCGTGTCGTTCCCGGGCTTTGCGGATCAGCTGGGGGCCGACTACGACGCGGGTACGGCCCAGGCCTTCGCCGAGATCGGCTACCGCCTCGACGTCCGGGCCATCACCCTGGAGGCGTTCGCCAACCTGGCCTATGTCTCGCTACACACCGATGGGTTCGCCGAGCATGGCGGCGACGCGGCCTTGATCAGCACCGGCAGCGACACCGACACGACGATCTCCACGCTCGGCCTCAGGCCTTCGACCCAGATGAGCATCGGCGCCCTTCAGGCCTCCCTGCACGGCATGGTCGGATGGCGACACGACTTCGGCGGGGTTACGCCGACCAACACCGCGTCCTTCACCGCCGGCGGCGACGCCTTCACCGTCAGCGCCGTGCCGCTCGCGCGCGATGCCGCGGCCGTCGAAGTCGGGCTGGAGATGAAGGCTCGCGAAGACCTCGACATCGGCCTCACCTACGGCGGCCAATTTGGCGACGGGACCAGTGATCAAAGCATCAAAGGGAATCTTGTCCTGCGGTTCTAAGAGTCCGGCTCAGAACTGGATAAGCTGATCAAGCTCTCGCCAATCGCGTTCGGGCAGCTTGGCTGAGCACGTGGCGACGATACGGTGAAGCCCAAGGTTAGCGCGATCGGCGTGACCTCATGCGGCCCCTCCTGCGGTGGCGAGCGTCTTGGACGGGTGAAGCCGAAGCAATTTGGGGAAACGGCACACAACGACCTCCCACGGGATCGTGACAACATCCGCAATCCAGCCCGCTTGATGATCACCGTCTTGCGAAACGTTCAGATCATTGATCAGAAAGCGATAATTGAAAACAAATCCCTCTGGATGAAGATCAAATTCATATACCGCTTTTTGGATAAATTGATGAGGTGGATGATCCCTCGGACTTTCTTCATAAAACCCGCGCCCGCCATCCAGCCAACCGATATCGCCGTTTGATAATTCCAGCCGCAGAGGGCAACTTTGCGCAGACATAAGGCCTGCAATCTGGCTGAGCCGGATTTGCTTCAGAAATATCCGAGGCCAATTGTATGGCGCGGTAACGAACCCATTTTGGTGGAACGATATCGCCTTATTATTCTCAATTGCTAAAGTGTCTCCAGACGGAG
Source organism: Caulobacteraceae bacterium (assembly GCA_049791955.1). GTDB lineage: Bacteria > Pseudomonadota > Alphaproteobacteria > Caulobacterales > Caulobacteraceae > CAHJWH01. The sequence continues at coordinate 5,942 of JBARAK010000081.1, read as the reverse complement.
AGCAATCCAGACTCGTCCAGTGACCGCTAGCCGCCCGCCCGAAAAGCTCTCCGCCATAGCCGTACACAGCATTGGCCAAGTGCAAATCACCTGCTTTTGCGCAATAGGAAGGTACGGTTTTCCGTTCGCCATCTTGGTCCCCATGCCTGGCCTTGTCCGGCAATATTCGACCAAATGCTACAGTCTGCGTTACACCGTCGACATGAAATTTGACTTCCAGCGTAGCCTTAACTCTCATCTGGCCAAAAACTTCCATGGTCGCGCTGCCATGCGGCAGGGGGCGCCTGGCCATATAGCTGAGCCCTGAGCTTAAATTCACTCCCGTCATCACCAGACGTTAAATCTAATGACCAGTCAGATAGTGATTGCCAATATGTGGGAGGTCTTTGCGCTTCGCGGCGTCCGATCTCTCCGGGGTTCCTTCGTTTTGGAAACCTGTTTTCTTTTTGATCAAAGCCAATTTCCGCTTGATCAAAAAAGAGATGCCCCTCCTGAGCATCCAGCTTGATCTGTCGTTTTCCGAGAAATGAACCGCGAAGTACGTTTAGAATAGTGACGCTGATCGGTTCTGGGAGACTAATGCTGGGCCCCACGGCTCTCGACATGAGAAAACCGGTTTCTGTATCCCGTTCCGCCTCGATGGTATCAAGGCATATTTTCCCCTCACTGACGATCCGCAGCCGAAGACAAGTATGCGTGACCGCTGGAAAACACCCGCCTGGATCGGGTGGGTACGACATCTGGCCTTCGGGTATGACCTGCCCCCTGAGGTCAATCCTCGCGTCGCACAAGTGCGCGCCCATCAAATTTGCCCATTCAGCGCCGTGCAATGCGCCCTCATACACCCAGAGACGTAGAAGGAATATCGAGGCGCTCAAATGAGCCGCCCGGTTGATGCCCGCGACTCACTCACACCAGTATGTCTACGGCTTGGCGGAGGCCGGGACCCAAAATCGAATCCTTCGGATGTCGCCGATTCCAACCTCCGCGATTCCACCTTGAACAGGTTCGATCAACGCTTCGCTACTTCCGGAAATAGAGATTTAATCCACGACAGCTCCGCCCGCATCGGTCATTCGCTCGGCTTGCTTACGGCTTGGTCGACCAGGGGCGCACCTGCCATGCCGACCACAACTCACAGCCGCCATGCGCCCGGCTATTGTTCCTGTCGGAATGGCGCTAAGATCATAGCGGCAGACACGTGCTCCGCTGGCTGATCAATTGCAACGACTTCTCGCCCCGCACCAGATTGGAATTCTTTATATAGCTGCGAAAGTGATATCGATTGCCTTCCCGATGAAGACTCAGCGAATACATAACCTGACATGCTTGCACTTACCGCGACCTTAGTTGCGTTTGTCCACGAACCAATCCGCTGCAAGCTGGTCGGATCGATTGGCTTCTGGACCACCATACAGAACGATACCGGTACGGAGCGAAGGCTTGTCCCCGTGGCCATCTCACCACGGCCAGCGAATAAAGCCAAAGATCTTCCAGGCTGAGCGCCCAGGTAAGCGTGATACCAATCCGCCTTCAGACCCGGCATGGAGATGGGCGGAAGTTTCATCTGAAGCTTCTGCTGCGGTACGGGTTTCCAGCCCTGTCGGGATACTGCGTTCAACGCTGCCGAGGCATCCCCAGCGTGCGAGGCGCAATCTCGTATGAAGTCATCAAATAGACTGCCTTGGGCGGCGTAAGCCGACTGCGCCCCAAAAACCATAAGACAAGCGAGCGCCCATGATCCGCGCCTCATTCTTCCCCCGCCTTCCCGCCACGCTGGCTTGTTAGCGAACAGTTAGCGCAGAGAGATGTCTCGGGAGCAATCTGATCGACTCTTGCCGCGCACCCCGCGTCGCGTCACTCTCCCAGTCCACCCGCCGCCACATCGCCCGGCCCGGCCGCTCCATCCCATCCCGCCTTCATACCGCCCCTCCGAAGTCCGAGATGCGATATTGCTCGAATTCGAACAACTGCAGATGCCGAGCCTAGCCTAGCCTGCCTCAGGGCGCCTGGGCTGCGCATTGGCTCGCCGGCAAACCGATAGGCTGGAACATCGGACGGTTGACCGAAATTCGAGAAAACCCGGAACTTCCAAACGGCGACGCTTCCTCAGAGAAGGTCTGCAGTATTACCTTGCCCGTGCGATCGATGAAGGCGGCGCCGCGACGGACGTTGGATGCCTTCATTTTAACTGACGCAAGGCCGTCCGATGCAAATTCAGACGCCTCGCTGAACTGTGGCTTGATGACCATCACACCTGATCGATCAGCATATCCCCATAAGTGGTCGACCATCACCGGGGCAAGACCATTTTCGCCGAATGCGGCGATCTCGTCGAACCATGCGGTCGGACTGCCCGGCTTTGCTGGATCATAAAATCCAAGGTGGCTGGAAGATAAATCGCCCACAGATTTCCGAGAATCGAAAACGATATAAATTCCATTTCTTTCATAAGTTGACCCGTACAAACCAATCGGCAATCGCTTTTTTACACGCCCAATTTGATCAATATATACCGTCACAGGCATGTTATTGACACCGGGCAATTGCGCTTTAGCCAACCCAATAGGCGATCGTACTGCGACCTCCGGGCGCTTCCTTCTATATGACTTATCCTCAAAATCAGTTACATCCGCATAGATCGGCGGGATGACGAACTTTCCGGATCGATCAATAAATCCCCAATGCCCCTGCTTCCCCCCGAAACGTGATGGGACGTCCAAGCTGGCGGCGGCCAACCCATTTTCTCCAAATTCCCGTATGATGGCGAATTTGAACGGGACGATGTTTCTGCCCCGTGTATCGATAATTCCCATCCGGCCATGTGAGCTCGCGACGGCGAAATGGCGGTGGATCGACGATAACGGCATCTCGAATCTGACCGGATAAGCAAATTTGCCCCTCCGATCGATCGCGCCCCACAAGCCGCCGATCCGAACGCTCGCAAATCCTACCGCATTGAAGGGAGAGATGCCTTCAAATTTGGCCGGAATGACGAACTTCCCACTCCGGTCTATGTAGCCAGACTTTTGGCCCACCCCAACTCGCGCCCAGCCATCTTCACCGAATTCGTCAGCGTAGTCGAACTGGAATGGAATGACTGTTTTGCCATTATCATCGATATAGCCGGATTTCTTATTCCTGGTGACCGGTTCCGGACCGCGTGAGAATAGTGGCTCATGGTGCGGCGAATTGGAGACATCAAAAATCAACCCGGTGGTCTGCTTAGTTCGAAGATTGAGGAAACCCTGCTTTCCGTCCCGCTCCAGGCTCACCCAGTCGCTCATTTGAGCGGTGGAAGTTTGCTCGCAGGCGGGCGGCACGATGACCTCGCCGTTGCGTCCCATGAACCCGTAAGCCGCAATCCGCGGGACGGGTTCGAGAGCCTGCGCCTCGCCTGCGGATATGGCCGCCATCGCGAGGAGCGCACCCGCCCTCGCGATCCACCTCGAGGATATGATCACCGCCGCCCCGCCAATCTGCACGCCTACATTGCATGCCCAGCTTGCACCGGTCTATCGGCGTCCAGTGATAGCTGATCTACCCGCACTCGGTCACTCTCCCAGTCCACCCGCCACCACATCGCCCGGCGCGGCCATCCCATCCCCGACCGCCCCCTGCCCCGCCCCGCTGACCTGCAGCCAGGGCTCGATGAAGGAAGGGTTCAGCGGCATGTCGCCGAGCGGCCCGGCGATCGCGTCCTCGCCCTCCTGCCGCCTCGCCTCGTTCCACGTCAGCACGAGCTTGCGCATCTCGAAGCGCTGGCGTTCCTCGTCGGCGTCCAGGCCGACGAAGCGGAAACAGTAATCGGAGGAAAACGTGCGGATGATGAAGTCGGAAAATAAGTTCTCATAGAAGCCTAGCAGAGGTCGAAGCCCCTTGTCCTGGGAGGACACAAGCCTCTCCTCGATGTCGTTGTCGCCCAGCGACGAACCGCGGGTGCCGTAGGACTCCATCGAGATCTCCTCGGGCGCCACGCCATAGATCGCGCAGGCCACCGAGGTCAGGAACGACAGCCACTTGCCGAACGCCATCTCGTCGAGCTGGCCGCCCACCTGGGTGAACTGCGCCCCGCTCTCGCGGTCCTTGGACACCAGCACCGGCAGGTTGTGGGCGTGGCTCACCCCCTGCTGCATGGCGTTCCAGTAGCGCTTGAACGCCAGCACGTCGGACTGGCCATAGTCCCCGAACAGTTGAAGGATGCCACGCGGGATCGAGTTCTTGTCGAAGAACGATCCATTGTAGGTCATGGTGTTGAGCAGGTAGGTCACTACCTTGATCAGCATCTCGGTTTCTGAATACCCATAGCCGCAGGCGGTGACATCGGTGCGGGGGTTGCGCACCTCATAGACCAGTTGGTCGTAGGTGTAGGCGGTGCGGATCTGGCCCTGGACCAGCTGGACGGCGAACACCTCGTCGTCGCCGTCGTAGCCCTGCTCGCTGCACAGCCGGATGGTGGAGCCGTCCACCGCCACGAACCCATCCAGGCCCAGGTTGCGGTCGCGCTTGAAGGTGGTCTCGATCGGGGATGCGTCCATGGTCAGGGTGTCGCGCACCGACTTGGCCATGAACTGGGCGAAGCTGTCCCGCTTCATCCGCTTGCGCTGGCGGGGGTCGTCCTCCCAGCCGCAGTTGGAGATGAACCGCTCCAGCAGTTCGATCGAACGGCGCTGCTCGGGACCAAGTTCGGCGGCCTTGCCCACCGGCTCGATGATGAAGCCGGCCTGGGCGCGGCCGGTCTGGGGCCGGCAGAAGCGGCTTACCTGGCGAATCCGGGTCAATACTATGCCGTTGAGGATCGGCGTCTGCTCGACCATGGCCTTCATGCCCTCGAAACCGAGCAGACCGGGCCGGTCCCAGTAGTCGCCCAGGGCGCAAACTTGGAACTCGTCGAGAATGACCGAGCGCGCCGCGCCGGGGAAGGCCGCCCCGGGGTCCTGGCGCGGATCGGCGCGGCCCAGGGACAGGGCGGGTCCGCCCTTGGCCAGGGCGCCGCCCTCGTACTGGTCGTTGATGAAGTCGATCACCGGCTGCAGGTCGCCGGCCGGGATGAAGTCCGGCAGGCCGGCGCGCTGGAACGCCGCCTGGGCGTCATAGCGCTCGTCCGTCGGCGCGTTGGGGTTCTGGGCGATGGCAGCGGGCGTGTCCGACATGCGGACAGGCTTGGCGTCACGACAAGATTCTTTGGATGTGGAATCCGACATTTCAGGAGGATGCGGGGCGTCGCACCCCACGCGGCCGGTTTCGACGTGCTCACGCCCACGATTGAGCCCCGTGGGCAGGCGACCAGGATACGGCGGGTCTTCCGTTGCGGCCCTGCTTCCGCGCGGCTCACCGTTGGGCGGGTGACGCCGTCCCGCGCTAACGCGCTTCAGGGCGGAGTGCGCCGGGACGATCCCCCTCGCTTCACCGCAGCCCCGGACCAGGGCTCACGATGAAGCGTGGCGTCACGACCAAATCTTGCCGAGAAATTGGGGCGATGAATTGGGGCTTCGCGCTGCCCGGCTCAGCTGTGCGTGTAGAGCCAAAGCAGACGGGCCCGTCGCCGCCGTCCGGTCGGCGACATCCGCACCGTCCGCACCATCCTGATCCACATCCGCCGAACCCATGCAGTGATCATGACGCTCACCTCGCGTTGCAGTCGGTCTAATGATTCAGACAACAGTAGGCTCCCGCCGCGACGCACAAATGACAACCCCTCCTTCCCCGACACGAGCCGGGGAAGAAGGGGAGAACCAGTCACACCCTATCGCGCCGCCTCCAGCGCCTGCAGGACGGCGACCATCGCCTGCACCTTGCCGATCAGGTCCGCATCGGCCGGGGCTACGGCCTGGGCCTGGGTCAGCAGGGCCTGGACGTCGGCGAGCTGGGCGGAGACGTCGGTGGTCGAGCCGGCCGCCAGGGCGGTGTCGGCCGCCGTCAGCGCGGACTGGATGCCGGAG